>NZ_CP085442.1:3540357-3853392 GCF_023824195.1 Priestia megaterium | reverse complement strand
ATGATTAACCGTCTTCATGATATTACCGAAGGAGAACTATACATAAAAGATAAGCTCGTATCGGACCACAACATACATAAGTTACGCTGGAACATTGGTTATGTCCTGCAGCAGATTGCTCTTTTTCCTCATATGACCATTGCTGAAAATATAGCCATTGTACCCGAGATGAAGCATTGGAAGAAAAATAAAATCAAAACGCGCATTGATGAACTGCTTACCTTGGTAGGACTAGACCCAAAGCAGTATCGAAACCGAAAGCCGTCTGAGCTCTCAGGTGGCCAGCAGCAACGTGTAGGTGTAGCACGTGCCCTCGCAGCCGATCCCCCCGTTATTTTAATGGACGAACCCTTTAGTGCCCTCGATCCGTTAAGCCGCGAACAGCTTCAGCAAGATGTTATTAGCTTAAAAGAAAAAATCAAAAAAACATTTGTGTTTGTTACGCATGATATGAGCGAAGCGATGACGCTTGGAGATCGTATCTGCCTGATGAAAGATGGGGAAATTGTTCAAGTTGGAACCCCGGAGGAATTCATTCAAAAGCCTAAAAATGAATTTGTAAAAACATTTATTGGAAATCAAGGCAATGCTTTATTTGAGACATTGGATATGTTTGTCAAAGAAAGTGAACAGCCAGACATAGAACCTACTGAAGAGCTAGCTTCAACCGCCACTGTTCAGCAGGCAATGGACGCCCTTTACGACCACGAAGCGATAGCCGTGAAAAAAGGGAGCAAACGCATTGGCGTTGTAACGCGCAAAACTCTATTAGCGTTTCTTTCTGATAAAACGAAAGAAGGAGGAACGCTGTAATGAATGCACTAAGCACATTATTAGATCAACGAGGAGATGCACTGTTTCAAGCTCTTCTTGAACACATTCAAATTTCAGTACTGGCTCTTGTTATCGCGGTATTAATTTCAGTGCCGCTCGGACTGTACTTAACGAGGCATGACCGCATTGCTGAACCGATCATTGGCGTAACAGCCGTACTGCAAACCATTCCTTCACTCGCTTTATTAGGATTACTGATTCCTCTTGTCGGAATTGGAACCTTTCCCGCGGTTATTGCACTGTTTTTATATTCGCTTCTTCCTATTGTACGAAATACATATACCGGAATTAAAGAAGTGGACCCATCTTTAATTGAAGCATCCAAAGCCATGGGGATGAACTCGTGGAGACGATTAATCAAAGTAGAACTTCCTCTAGCACTTCCTGTCATTATGGCCGGAATTCGCACAGCGATGGTACTCATCATTGGTACAGCGACAATCGTGGCTCTTATCGGAGCGGGCGGACTGGGAAGCTTAATTTTGCTTGGTATTGACCGAAGCGATAATAGTTTGATTTTATTAGGAGCCATTCCAGCAGCATTATTAGCGCTTATTTTTGATGGAATTCTGCGAACGATTGAACACTCAGCTAAAAAAGGGTCCAAAAAACGCTCGTTCAGTATGATCATCGTATTAATACTCATTCTTGTTTCTCCGTTTGCAGCGATGAGCGCAACAAAACCAGACCTTGTTATCGGAGGGAAAATTGGTGCAGAACAAGATATTTTAATTAATATGTACAAAGAATTAATTGAAGATCAAACCGATATGAAAGTAAATATGCGTTCGTCGCTTGGGAAAACGGTATTTGTATTTGAGGCTCTGCGTAACAAGGAAATTGATTTGTACCCTGAATATACGGGTACAGCCATTGTGACGCATCTAAAGGAACAGCCGGACAGCAAAGATGAAACACAGGTGTACAAGCAGGCAAAAGAAGGATTTCAAAAGAAATTCGGCCTTGTCTATTTAGATCCAATGAAGTTTAATAATACGTACACATTGACCGTGACAAAAGAGTTTGCCAAAGAAAATAATCTAACGACTATTTCAGATTTGGCAAATGCAACAGATAAAGTAAAAGCAGGATTTACGCTTGAGTTTAAAGATCGTGAAGACGGCTACGTAGGCATTCAAAAAGAATATGGCCTTACCTTCCCGAATATTAAAACGATGGAGCCGAAGCTTCGCTATCGCGCTGTAGAAAAAGGCGATATTAACATGCTTGATGCTTACGCAACGGATCCTGAAATCAAACAGTTTGGTTTGAAAGTCTTAAAAGACGATCAGCAGTTCTTCCCTCCGTATCAAGGAGCGCCTGTGCTTCGTGAAGATACGCTAAAAGAGCACCCTGAACTGAAAAAAATCTTAAATCAACTGGGCGGTAAAATCAGTGATGACGAAATGCGTGAAATGAACTATCAAGTAAATGCGAAAGGGAAAACGGCTGAAGAAGTTGCTCATCAATTCTTAGTGGAAAAAGGCTTAATTAAAGAGTAAAAACGAAGAAAAAAGGCTAGGACAACAGTATGTTAGTTCAAAGAAGATCCGAATGATGAATCGTTCGGATCTTTTCATTTTAGTTGTTTCTAGCAGTTGGGTGGAGGGCAAGGCGAAGCCTTGCATGGAAATCAACTGCGGTGCAAGAAGTGATCCATACTCGATCATTTACACCATTTGTTCGTCTTTAGATTGGCGTGATTTTGTTATGTCTCAATCTCTTTTTAATGTGAGAGAAGCGTTAATGAAAATGAGGTCTTATGAACAAGCTAAAAGTACCGAATTTGTTTTCTGATGGAAGGGAGGCGCCGTTATGAATTCATTTTTTACGTGTCATCCTGTACAACATTCCTTTCAGCTTTTTTCAGTTGAACATCTTGTAACTTTAGCCATTATCGTGATCATAGGAGCATTTATTTTTTTGTGTCGAAAGCAGCTGCGAAAAAAGAGGTTTGTGTTCGTTTTGCTTTCACTCGTTCTAATTGCTTCAGAAACAGCCTACCAGGCTTGGGAAATCGGATGCCATCAGTGGTCCGCTGAAATTTCCTTGCCTCTTCAGCTCAGTGATATAGTCGTGCTGCTGGCTGCTGTTATGCTGATAACCAAAAGCAGGTTTCTTTTTTATTTTGTGTACTTCGCAGGAATCAGCAGCTCTGTTCAAGCGATGATTACCCCAGACCTCGGGGGCTATGCGTATGCCCAGTTTCGCTATGTGCAGTTCTATGTATCGCATGGCGGTGTGGTACTTGCTTGCTGTACGCTAATTGCTGCCTGCAGATATGAGCCGACGTTTCGTTCTTTATGGGTAAGCGTAGTATTTGTTGATCTGTACGGGGGGGTTGTCTATGTCATGAATCGTTTACTCGGTGCGAATTATTTATACATGATGAAAAAGCCAGAGCACGCTTCCTTGCTGGATGTTCTTGGACCTCATCCTTGGTATTTAGTATGGATTGAAGGAATCATGATTCTTAGCTTTCTTGTCCTTTATCTACCGTTTTGGGTACATAAAAAAATTAAAGGTGATAAAAGCAAAGTCAATTTTATTGAAGCAGAATGATAATACTGGTAGTTTATAAGTGTAAACTAACTCGGATTTCCTGAAGGGAAAGGAAAGAATGACTGAACAAGCCGTGAGAGGCAAGCGTGAAAAATAGAAAAGAATAAAGTAAGCACAGACATCAGAAGGAGAGTATCAAAATGAAAACACTGGTTATTTTAGCGCATCCAAACTTAGCATCTTCTCGTATTAATAAAGCGTGGGCAGGGCGAGTAAAAAAAGAAGAGAATGTGTACGTTCATGATTTATACGCAAACTATCCCGATTTCAAAATTGATGTAGAAAAAGAGCAGGAGTTAGCTGTTCAATTCGATCGTATTGTTTTTCAATTTCCATTTTACTGGTACAGCTCACCAGCACTCTTAAAAGAGTGGCAAGATGTTGTCTTAACATACGGATGGGCTTATGGAAGCAAAGGTACTAAACTTCACGGAAAAGAGTTTATCGTAGCTACTTCAACAGGAGGCCCTGCAGAAGCTTATCAAGAAGGCGGCTACAACCGGTATCCAATGAATCATCTGCTTCTTCCGTTTCAAGCTACGGCAAATTTAACAGGCATGAAGTTCCAAACGCCATTTTTATTTCAAGGAGCAGGCGGTGAGCTGAGCGACAAAGACATTCAAGATAGTGCTGAAAGCTACGCTCAATTATTAAGACAATAAAAAAAAGCCGCGTTAACGCGGCTTTTTAATTTACATTTGTTCGTGAAAAAGAAGTAAGCAGCTTTTGAGGAGCGATATCTAATCCTTCAATTAGTAATCCTGTCATAGCAGTTAGACTCCCGACTTCAAATGATTCACCGGCTCTCCAAAATGCGGATTCACCTTGTTTAATATAAATTTTCAGTCCGTTATCGCCAGCTACCCAGCCTTCCCCGTGAACGACTAATAGAAGCTGTGGAATCGTAGCTTCTTGACGGGGTGTATAATCATTTTCTTGAAAAGATAAAAAGCTAATTTTGACATCTCCAGTATGAGAAAGCAATGGGTTTACTTTATAGGTAGAATGAAGAAAGGAACGCTCTTCTTCAGATTGAAAACCATATAATTTCATACGTTCATCTCCTTGAATAAAAAATATAAAAAAGAAGTCCTTCTCCTTTCATATACGCATGTAATAGAAAAAATAGAACTCGAAAGAAATAGCTGTTTCCTGGAAAATGGCTTCATTTTTTGTCGAAGCTCAAATTTTTTTGAAGGATAGGAAGGAAAAACAGAAGTTTTTTTGAATAGTATAAAAAAAGGTGTCCGCTAATGGACACCTTTTCCTAATTTAAAAATGACTGTAACGCTTGTTTGTTTTCTTCAAGGTCGATGCTTAAAACAGCACCAATACCGGATACTCGTTCATTTGAATAGGAACCTTCGACCGGTAAACGAAGAGATTTTAAATCTGGCTGATTTCCAACTAAGAAATCTTTTCCTATCACGATAAATGTTTTTGGCGGAATGTTTGTATCCACATATGGATCAATGACGCCCCATAGCTTAGGAGCTTTCGCCAGCGTCTTTACTTGAAGAGCTTCATCCATTAATTTACCAATAACTTCTTGTTGACGCTTCACGCGCCCGAAATCACTTTGGCTATCGTGTCGGAATCGCACATATCCTAGTAATTTATCTCCGTGAAGAGTTTGTTTTCCAGGTTTTAGCGTCATTCCAATTCCTGATGACATTTCGTGTGGCACGGTAACCGTAATTCCCTCAGGGGCAATGGTATCGGCAACTTTAGAAAAACCTTTAAAATCAACAACGGCATAATAGTTTACATCTACGCCGAAATTTTCTTTAATTGTCTTACGCATTAATTCGGGCCCGCCAAATGCATAGGCTGAATTTAATTTGTTTTTGCCATGTCCGGGAATATCCACATATGAATCACGCATCAAAGAAACAATTTTAGGCTGATTGCTGTCTTTGTCATAATGAGCAATCATGATTGTATCGGCACGCGAATGTTCTTCACCTCGAGAGTCAATTCCAAGAAGCAGCACATTCATGCTATCTAAATTGGCACTTGCACCATTAAAATCAAACTGTCCATCTTTCCCAAAAGCTCCGTCTGCTTCTGCTAACCCTTGTTGGTATTGATAATACACATACGCACCAGCGGCGATTACAAGAATGAGAAAGAAAAGAAGTAGCTTACTAAAGCGTTTCTTTTTTCTTTGCTTTTTTCTTTTATGTTGTTTACGTTCTGTACGTTCTTCCAAATGTCTCACCATCGCATTCAAAAATATTAATACTTTTTTGTTTGAAACCAATTATGCAAAAAATTATAAAACGACATAATAAAATTAACACTAAGGAATTAGATTAGCAAGTACGTTCACTAGTAAATCTGCGAAGACAGCTAAAATAAGAGAAGGGTACAAATAGAAGAAAGAGGAAATAAAGGTTATTTTTTTCAAGGATATTTGTTATAATCTATCATAGTTAGGGAAAAAGTTCTGTCTTTTAAGAATGGAATAAGAGGAAAGTCTCTGTGTGCGGAGAATCAAATATAGGTCTAAATGTAGGAAAAAGGAGTGAAGCGAATGAGTATATATGTGTCATCTTCGAACCTTGTGCTGATTCCAGAAGCGGCGTTAAGTCATTGGAAACCTTATGGCGCGGGGGAATTGACCGGAGCTATTATTTCAGGTAAAGATAGTGCTGAAATAATTAAAGAGCTTAATCAATCGTCTATTCTGCCTTTTACAAGTTTTTTCTATCGAAAGCATTTTGTTATTCTGTTTGATAAAGAACAAGTGAAAAATCATTTTGAACAGCTGCTTTTATTATATAGATCTCAGGGCTATGTTTTTTATTCTTCTACTTTATATGATGATCACTGGTCCCAGGTCCTTGAAGGAACGAAGCAGCTGCTAACGGTAAATGGACAAGTGGTGCCGGTGCTTGAGCTTGAACAAAACGGTGAATTTGATGTTGTGCGTGATGAAGGCGGTCTGCACATTGTTATAGATGATGACGAAGACGAAGAGAAGCAGCTAGAAAAAAAAGTTCATGAGCTTCCGCTTGAAGAAGGTACCTATTTTATTGGCGATCCGGGATTTGTTGAAAACCGAGACATGCTGGTAAAAGAATATTTTCCTAAAGGTACGTACGAATTTGTTTATAGATACGGAGAAAATGGCTGGCTGATGAAAGTAAGTATTCAGCGAAAAGCGATTAAAGAGCAGCTTACTACTCTTCACGCGGCTTTGTCTTAACCTCTATTCATTGTACAATATTGCTAAATAACTATGTTATAATAGTAATATTGCACAATGAAAGGGGTTTTTTTAATGGAAGCACGTTTACAAAAAGTCGTATCGTGGCTAAAAGAAAAGAATGTAGAAACGGCCTTTATTTCGTCAACCGAAAACGTATTTTATTTAACTGGATTTCACACGGATCCGCATGAGCGTTTGCTTGGCTTATTTGTGTTTAATGAAGCGGAGCCGATGCTTGTTTGTCCATCAATGGAAGTGGGACAAGCAAAAGAAGCCGGCTGGAAGTTTGATGTGATTGGATATGAAGACCATCAAAATCCTTGGGAACTTATTAAAGAAGCTTTACATAAACGAAACGTAATAGATGTGAAAAAGGTTGCTGTAGAGAAGGAGCAGCTGCTGTATGCGAGAGCCGAAGAACTGCTTAGCCTATATCCAAATGCTGAGCTAGTCGGAGCAGAAGAGAAACTAAATCAGCTGCGTTTAATTAAAGATGAGCGTGAAGTTGAGATTCTGCAAAAGGCAGCTGCATTAGCTGATTTTGGTGTAGAAGTAGGCGTAGCTGCTTTAAAAGAAGGCGTTACGGAAATGGATGTTCTGGCTAAAATTGAATACGAGCTAAAGCGCAAAGGAATTCGTGAGATGTCGTTTTCAACGATGGTTTTATTTGGTGAAAAAACGGGAGAAGCGCACGGGAACCCGGGTCTTCGCACGTTAAAGCCAGGGGATATGGTTCTGTTCGATTTAGGTGTAGTACTAGATGGATACTGTTCAGATATTACGCGTACAGTAGCTTACAAGTCGATTAATGATAAGCAAAAAGAAATCTATGAAACGGTACAGCGCGCCGAGCAGGCAGCTCTTGAAGCTTCCAAGCCCGGCACTCGCATTGGCGACTTGGACATGGTAGCACGCAATATTATTACAGAAGCAGGGTATGGAGAGTATTTCTTGCATCGTCTTGGTCATGGTCTTGGTATCAGCGTGCATGAGTTTCCTTCAATGAGCCGCAACAATGATGATGTGCTTCAAGAAGGCATGGTATATACAATTGAACCGGGTATCTATATTCCAGAACTCGGAGGCGTGCGAATTGAAGATGATGTAATCATTACAAAAAATGGATACGAAACGTTAACGAAGTACCCAAAAGAATTACAAATTATTTCATAATAATGTCATAAAAAATAGAGGCTGCCATGGTGCAGGCTCTATTTTTTATGAGAAAAGAAAAAATTGGTTAAGGTTTCTTGTTTGCTTCTTGATACAATTCCATAGTATGTTACGAAACGATAACATTTCTATCACATTTTCTAAAAACTATATCGTAAGCGAGTGCAGTAGTATATGCTGTACAGTAGGGAGCTTTTTAAGGTCGCAAGCAAGGAGGTTTTTTATGAGTAATTTTACAAAAGATGAAGAATTAATTATACATAAAGCAATAGATGTATTTGGTCAAAAGGATCGAATTGAAGATTATTCAGATGAACGAAAAAAGCATGGTATTCACGTTGTGGCGTGTGAAAATCATCCGCGTCAAGACGTAACCGCGTATGCAACGCTCGGTGGACATCAATGTCCGACAGGCTATACAGTTGGAGGGATCCCGCTTCGAATTGAAATCGTTGGGGCTTGTCATGAGGAATTCGGTATTTATTCTGCTATTTTAGCAAACTGTATTTTCCATATGATGAAATCTCATGTGTCCATCTTCCCAGGAGCTATTTATAAAGACGTTATTGCAGTCCTTGATGACAGCTTTCATATGCAGCACATTTTGCTGATTCCGCCGTTCTTATGGGATAATTTTTCAACGATTGAACTATCTGATAAAAAAGTAACGTTCCTGCAGGCCGTTCCGATTTCAGAAAATGAACGTGCTTTTGCACTTGAGTACGGAGTAGATTCGTTGCTAAGCCGCTTTGATGCTGAGCAGGTTAATGTCTTCAATTTAGAAAGAAGATCTGTTGTATAAACAAAAAGAGCGCCGACTGAGACGCTCTTTTTTGTTATTGATTAGTAGGTCAATTCTTTTTGCGGTATAGCTTTGTTATGACTCGTTTGGTAGCTGTGAAGCACCATGCCTGCTACGATAACTCCCATTCCGACCCAAGAAAGAATCGATGGCAAAGGACTTGATAGAAGGAAGACCTCTCCTAGCAGGGCAAATAAAACTTCCATCGATTGTGTAGCTTCAACTGCACCTAACTTTTGAGAATCTTTTTTAACAAGGTCGGTTGCCGCAAAAAATAAAACCGTTGCACATACGCCTGAAAGTAAAGCAACTAAACTGCTTTGATAAATCTGAGTTGTTTTTGGTAGTCCATCGGTCACGTAGGCATAGACAGAAAGAATAATCCAAAACGGCAGGCTTGAAAGCGTCATTCCAAGCACGCGCTGAAACGTATTAAGTGACGACACCTCCATCATTTTACGATTGCCAAGCGGGTACGCAAAAGAGGCAATCAAAATGGGAATGGTACAAAGCAAGGCAGTAGCGGCCGACAGTTCAGTCGCATGCTCAAGCTGCATGAGCACAACTCCTATTAAAATAATAAACGAAAAACCTAGCTGCTTGAAAGGAATGCCTCCTCGCCGTTTTCCTTCCTTGTAAAACAAAGGAGCTAGGAGAGACCCCGATAAAATTGTGATTTGCCAAGTGCCTGCAATAAGCCAGCCGGGACCGTAGGCTGAAGCAAAACAAAGAGGAGCGTAAAAAAAGCCAAATCCAACCGTGCTCCAAAGCAGCCATTTTTGCGGATGGGCTTTTATTTCTGCCACCACAGGTTTAATACCACCCCAAAAATAAACAAGCACAAGCAAAAGAGGTACCATAAAAAAATAGCGCAGCGATGCGCTCCACGCCCAGCTGCCTCCGGATAAATCCATCGCTCGATTTAAAACGAATGTAAAAGCAAAAAAGAATGATGCAGCAATGCCTAATAAAAGAGGCTTCACTTGGATTCCTCCTCACTTGTCAGCGCTTCACCTAGTGTCAGCCAGTTCGTTTCGACAAGCTGCGATGTCAGTGCGGCCTCTTTTTGACGGCAAGCGTTTATGATTTCTTTGTGCTGATCAACCGAAGCAAGGCTAGCAAGAGAAGAAAAACGAGCGATTTCCAGACGCTGAATTTTGGCGCTTGTTTGTTTTACAACACGTTCTAGCTCTATATTGTTCGCCCGTTTTAAAAAGACGGAATGAAATGCTTCATCCGCTTCAATCGCTTTAAGGACATGTCTTGTTTTGATTGCATGTTCTAGAGATTGATTGTTTTTGATTAGTTCGCCCATATCTTCTTCTTGTAACGAAGTACAAGCCAGCTTAGCAGCAAGTGCATGAAGAGCTGCGACGACAATAAAAGATTGTTTTGCCTCCTCAAGGTTTAATGGAGCCACTTTTGTAGAAGAGCCAGGTGTCGTTTGGACAAGGCCTTCATCTTCAAGCCTTTTTAATGCTTCTCGAACAGGAGTGCGGCTAACTCCAAATTGCTCAGCCAGTTCTTTATCCTGAAGCTTTTGTTCCGGCTGAAATTCAAGCATAACAATATTGTGTTTAAGTGTTTGATAGACTTCTTCCCTTAAAGAAAGTCGTTTGAGAGGTTGAATGTTATTTTTCATAAAACCAATATATCGCATATTACATTAAATAACAATATGAAAACTAAAAAAACTTCGTCTAAAAAGCAGACAGCTGCTTTTTAGATGAAGTGCTTAATTACTGCTGCGCAAAGATTTAGATAAAATGCTCGCAATCGCTTTGCTGTGCTCAACCTGCGTTTTTTTGGACTCTTTTCGTTCAAGAGCTACTTTTTGAAGACTTTTTTCTTCTTCAGTTTGAGCAATAACTTGAGGAACGGGGGCAGGTTTCCCGTTTTCTAATGCAACAAAGGTGAGAAAAGAAGTAGCTGCAATACGCTTAATGCCCGTTAGCAAATTTTCGGCAATCACTTTAACAAAAATAATCATAGAGCTTTTTCCTGTGACAACAACGAATGCTTCATATGAAATAAAATCTTCTTCGGTGACGGGTTCGATAAAGTCAACATGATCAATGGAAGCTGTAACACACGACTTTCGGGAATGTTTAGCCGCCGAAAGAGAAGCCGTCATGTCCATGTCAGCGACAATTTTTCCACCAAAAAGGGTGTGGTGATTGTTTAGGTCATTTGGAAAAATGTGCTGTGATTTGACTACTCGTGAGACGCTGCAAAGTACTGCTTTTTCACTCATTGAAAACACTCCTTCAAACTGTTTATATGGTTTAATGTATGTTGACTACTTGTTCTTATGTATACAAGTTATAGAAAGCCCTTTCGTAAAAAGCTCTTCAAAAGCTTCCATATGGTAAAATAGAACAAATACGAAAGAGAGGATGAGAACATGAACTTAACTCAATTTTCTAGAAGAAAATATACGGATTATCCTACACCTTTAGAAAAGCTATCGGTTTTATCTCAGCAGTTAAATGGACCTTCAATTTATATGAAGCGCGATGATATGCTTGGACTGACAGGGGGCGGAAATAAGACGCGTAAGCTTGAATATTTAGTAGCTGATGCAAAGGCGCAAGGAGCAGACGTGCTTGTAACGTGCGGTGCGATACAATCCAATCACTGTCGTTTGACGCTCGCTGCGGCTGTAAAAGAACAAATGAAATGCGTGCTCATATTGGAAGAAGGTGAAAATAAAGCAAGCGATCAGCCGACAGGAAACTATTTTCTTTATCATTTATTAGGCGCTCATGACATGCGGTTTGTCGCTGAAGGTTTGGATTTGACAGCGGAAATGAAAAAAGTAGAGCGAGAGCTAATTGAAAAAGGTCATAAGCCATATTTAATTCCAGTAGGAGGTTCGAATGTTATCGGTGCAACCGGATACGCTGCCTGTGCACAAGAGTTGCTTATGCAAAGTTATGAGCAGCAAATAAAGCTTAGCCACGTGGTTTGCACAAGCGGCAGCGGGGGTATGCATGCAGGATTAGTGGCAGGCTTTCAAGGTCTTCAAAGTGACGTGTCTGTTATTGGAATGAATGTCAGTCGTGCTAAAGAAGAACAAGAAATGAAAGTTGCCAAGCTGACGAGTGAACTTTATGATCATTTACATAGTAAAACGCCTTTTAAAAAAGAAGAGATTGTGTGTATGGATGAATGTGTAGGTCCAGGGTATGCTGTTCCGACAGAAGAGATGGTGGAAGTAGTCAAACTTGTGGCCAGTACGGAAGGGATTTTATTGGATCCTGTGTATACGGGAAAAGCCATGGCTGGTCTAATTGATTTAATTCGAAAAGGTTATTTTAAAAAAGATGAAAATGTGGTGTTTATCCACTCAGGAGGTTCACCGGCTCTTTATGCCTATACATCAATTTTTTCATAAAAAAGCAAGGGATTCGACTCCCTTGCTTTTTTAGTTTATATAGGAATAGTAATTGAAAACGTCACTCCGGCGTCTGTGTTTTCAGCCGTAATTGCTCCACCGTGCATCGTAACAATACGCTTTACGATGCTTAAGCCAATACCGAATTCACCATTTGCTCCTTTTTTAAACGGTTCAAACAAGTGTTGAAGCACGCTTTGATCAATCGGGGGACCATCGTTGCTGATTGTACATTGAACGTTCGTTTGGTGTTTAGCAAGTGAAAGTGAAACCTTCGTCTCGGCATAGCGCAGCTGATTGTCGAGTACATTTTCAAGAACTTTTGTCCACAGCTCTTTGTCTCCTTTAATCGTTGCGTTTACGTCGTCAAATTCCCACTGTATTTCAGGGCGCCTCCACCGCAAGCGATCCACTACTTCATGAAGAAGTGCAGTAAAATCAAAGTCATCTTGTGCAAGCTGATGAGTGGACATATAGTCAAGTTTGGTTAAGTAAAGCAAATCGCGGATTTTTTTCTCAAGATTTTTGGATTCATCTTCAATAACTTTTACCGTTTGAGATAAATCACCTTTTGGATAAATGCCGTCTTGAATCGACTGAGCGTAGCTTTGAATAACCATAACCGGTGTTTTTAAATCGTGTGAAATATTTTGAAGCAGCGTTTGCTGTGCTTCATCTTTAGATACGAGCCTTTTGCGCATTTGCTCGATGGAGGCACCTAGCTTGCCAATTTCATCGGAACGGTTGACTGTAACGGGCTCATGCCAATTTTGTTCGGCAATTTTTTTTACATCTTTTTCAAGCGATACAAGCGGCTTGCTTAAATATCTTGATAGCCAAATAGATGGAAGCCAGCTGAATAGAAATACAATTGAAATTACAAGAAGCAGCTGTTTAAAAAGAGTAGAAGTAAGCGCGTTGCGATACGTATCCCACGAAAATGAAAGCAAAAAAGCAGGCTGTCCGTTTACGCTTACTTTTCGAATCACATAAAAAAGCGTCCGGTTGCCGAGATCTTTTTCATAGCGAGCGACGATTTTTCGCTGACTGATTGCATCTTCCTGTGCTTTTCTCAAAAAGTCTTGAGGCAACACCCGTGATGAAAAATAAGAGATATCCGCATGTTCAGGCAATAAAATATGATCCACGGTTCGATTACCAAGTGTTGGTTCACTGTCTTCATTGCTAAAGTAGTATTCACCTGAGCGGCTTGGCAGGCCGTATTCTTTTAAAATATGCTGTTCATTTTCAATAGTGGTATAAATTTCATTCGTGAAGAACTGCCTGAGCGTCGTTGGGAATAAAATAGCGAGCAAAATTGAAATAAGCAGTAAAATACCGGAGATGACGAGCCAAATTTGAAATGCAAGCGACTTGTTTTTCATGCTTTCATCATCCGGTATCCGTATCCGTAAATCGTTTCAATTCGTGCTTGCGGCATTTTTTTACGCACGCGCCTTACTAAATCATCCACCACTCGGTCTGTGCCGAAATAATCTTCTCCCCAAATGAGATTCAGCAGCTGCTCTCGTGAAAAAGCCTGTCCAAGGTCTTTTGAGATAGTGACAAGAAAATCAAATTCTTTAGACGTTAAATCAATCGGCTTTCCATTTTCACTGACTGTACGGGTATGTAAATCGATTTCATAAGGAGTCAGCGTAATGGTATCGGTTTTCTTTTGATTGGAACCATATACGCGGTTTAGCAGTTTGTTTGCTCGAATAACTAGTTCACGAGGCAAAAAAGGCTTTGATAAATAGTCGTCGCTGCCCATTTCAAGCCCAAGAACCCGGTCAATATCGGCATCGCGGGCTGAGATGAAAATAACAGGCACATGTGGCGTTTGCTGCTTGATTTCGCGAATGAGCTGATACCCGTCAATGTCAGGCAGCATAATATCTAAAATCCACAGGTGCGGAGGAGTTGCAATCATTTCTTTGGCGTCCGTGCCGTTAAAAAATGAGCGAACTTCCCAGCCTTCTTTTTGAAGGTAAAGGGTTAAAACTTCGTTTAAATTTTGTTCATCCTCTACTAAATATAGTGTAAAGCTCAAATTTGACACCTTCCTCTGAATATATGAAAATTAAGGTAAATAAAGCATATTGCGCCATCTATGCGCGTTTCTTTAAAGGTCTATGTACCCGCTATTATACTACGTGTTTGCTGTTATAAAGAAATTTTTCACAATTTCACACATTGTTTTGATACTTATCCCAAACTTTTATTTTATAGTATAGATAACATAAAATTTGCTACGTTAAAAGGAGTGTTTTTCATGGATCCACGTGATTATGAAAGAGAGCAAGAACGAAAAGAAGAATATGAAAACCGCCAGCAGCGCTACGATCAGTATCAGCCTGCGTCATCATCACAGCCTCCAAGAAGACGCTTATTTCCAGTGATTGCATCTTCTATCGCCGGAGCAGTTCTAGGGGGAGGAATTGTGCTATACGGCGCTCCGCAGCTGGGGTTAATGGATTCAGCTGATACGCAAACAGCGAATCAAACAACGCAGACTCAAACCGCAACGACAACGAGCACAACGCCTCGAACAGTAAGCACAACCGTGAATCAGTCAGATCTTGTTTCAGTTGTAAATAAAGTATCAGCTGCTGTTGTAGGCGTGAACAATATTCAACAGCAAACAAATCCATTTTCTGGAGATACCCAAACGCAAGAAGCAGGAACGGGTTCCGGTGTTATTTTCAAAAAAGAAAATGGAAAAGCATACGTTGTGACCAATAACCACGTTATTGACGGCGCAAGCGAAGTAGAAGTGTCACTTTCAAACGGACAAAAAGAAAAAGCTAAAATTGTCGGAGCTGATGCGCTAACGGATTTAGCGGTTCTGGAGATGTCTGACAAAAATGTTGAACAAGTGGCGAAGTTCGGGAAATCATCGGATTTAGTAGCGGGTGAAACGGTGCTTGCAATCGGAAATCCTCTTGGTGAACAATTTTCTCGTACGGTCACACAAGGTATCGTGAGCGCAGCAAAACGCTCTGTCCCTATTTCAGACAATTGGAACGTAGATGCAATTCAAACGGATGCGGCGATTAATCCAGGAAACAGCGGCGGTGCCTTGATTAATTCTTCCGGTGAAGTAGTCGGTATCAACAGTATGAAAATTTCAGAAGACAATGTAGAAGGCATAGGCTTTGCTCTTCCAAGTGATGAAGTGCAGCCGACGATTGAACAGCTGATGAAAAACGGAAAAATAACGCGTCCATATATGGGGGTAGGTCTTCAAGATGTAGGTCAGCTTTCAGCTGCAACAAAACAAAACCAGCTAGGTCTAACAAGCGATACGTCTGAAGGAGTTGTCGTAACGACGGTTGAACCGTTCTCTTCTGCTTCTGATGCAGGTTTACAATCAAAAGACGTGATTGTTGCCATCGATGGAAATGAAGTCAAAACATCCAGTGATTTACGTCAATATCTATACACAAAACGCAAAGTAGGAGACACGGTAAAATTAGACGTGTACCGCAATGGAAAAAAACAAACCATTTCTCTGAAGCTTTCAGAGCAGCAGGATAACAATGGATGAGTTCAACACCGTTAAAGCTGCTGCTAGCAGTATTAACAGCGTTTGGACTTTTGACAGGCTGCGGAGGGAAGCATTCAAACACGTTGTTTCCTTCTGTAGAAATTAGTCAGCTATCTTCTGCCAAAGAAGTGGCAGCGTATGAGGGAGGCAAGGTGACAGGAGCCGAATTCAACCGTTTTTTAGCCGTTGAAGGGTTCTTAAATCCTGATGCTCCGCTAAATGATACAAGCTACCGCAAAGAGTTGTTGCGGCGGCTTGTCATGCAAAAAATCTTAATTACGCATCTAAAGACAAGCGATAAAGTGCAAAAACAAGTGGAGGATATGTGGAAGCAAATTAAACACTCATATGACAAGGGTACAAGAAAGCAAGGTTATGAAGTCTTAAACATTCGTTCTAGTGATGTAACCAACCAGCTAACGAATCAGTTTAAATTAGAAGAATATTTCCGTAAACAAATTACGTCTGATGAACTAACTGCTTACTATAAACGTATTGAAAACGATCTAACGCGCGTATCTTTTACGCAGCTGGCGTTCCCCACTTTACATGATGCCGATGCCGTTGCGGATGAACTGCAAAAGGGAACATCGCTTCAAGAAGTTCAAAAAAAATATGCTGATGTCCAGACAATCAGCAAAATAGAGAATGCTGATAATCTAAAGCTTTCAAGTCTATCTCCCTCTTTTATAGATGTTTTAAAAAAACAGCACATCGGAGAGAGTAGTGAGCCCATTAAAATGGGTAAAGTCTATTATATTCTTATTTTAAAACAAAAAGATAAAAAAACGGAATCCGAAGTTAAAGAAGAAATGATGAAAGAACTTGTTTTGAATCATATCAACCGGTATATCCAGGATGAACTGCCAAGGTTTCAGGTGACTTTCAACCTTAGGTAGTTCCCTTTTATATAGATTGATTGTTTTCAAAAAACAAGCAGGTAAAAGAGCTTTCTATTAATAGAAAGCTCTTTTACATTTTTAAGTAGACAGAAATGTCGGCACCTGATAAAATAAAGTTGTAAAACTTTCATTATTCGGAAAACTTATACCCTCCAGCTTCGGAGGGTTATTTTTTATGCTGTTGGACGAACCAAAGAAGCTGGGATAAAAGTATTTTCGTTAAAGGGAGATTCGAACGCGTTTGATTCTTGATGGAGAATCAAACGCGTCCGAATCTTTTTCATTAGTAGGGTGAACGTAGACTTAATATGTGTAGTTGCTTCTAGCGGTTGAGTGGAGGGCAAGGCGAAGACTCCTACGGGAAAAGCGGAACAGGCGAGACCCCGCAGGAGCGGAAGCGACGAGGAGGCTCACCGGCCGCCCGCGGAAAGCGAAGCCTTGCACGGAAATCAACAGCGGTGTAAAAAATGGTTCATACGAGCTCCTTTATTCCATTTGTTCGTCTGTAAATTGAACTGCTTTCGTTACGTTTCAATCACTTTTCATCTTTTAAATGACTCAGTAATGCAGAAGACATCTCCACGTGAGAAAGGGCGATGTGTGAAATCGTTTTTGCATAAGGTGTAATTTCGTTAATAAATTGTTCGAGTACGTGCAGGTGAGGAAGCTGAAGCTTTGTAATAAAGCAGGCTTGCCCGGCGATGCGTTCACAGAATAAAGCATAGGGATACTGAGAAATAAATCGCTTAAAACGCTCATGCTCTCCGTTTTTCATAGTTACTTCAATAAAACATGATACGGGTAAATGCAGCTTCTCATAATCAATATCAATCGTATACCTTTTTATAACACCAAAGCTTTCTAGCTGTCGTACTCTCTCTGCCACTGAAGGAGGAGACAAGTTAATTTGTTTTCCCAGCTCTCTTAAGGAAAGACGGCTGTTTTGCTGCAGCGCCTGCAGAATCGATAAATCAATTTCATCAATTTTCAATTGAAAACCTTCTTTCTTATTAACGTTTCATTTGATTAGTAATAGAAGATAAGACGTTTTATATGTTATCTGAAATTTCTATTTTTCTTACTATAATAATTAAAAAGGAGTGAGTGAAAAATGGCAAGAGTTTTGTTAACAAATGAAGAGGGAACAAATTTTGAAGAAGCATTGAATTTAATTCCACATGTAAAAAGATTGTATGATGAGCTTTACGACACCCTTTGGAACAGCGATATAGTAGAAAGAGAGACAAAGGAAAAAATCAGGCTTTATCTAGCGGGTGTGAACGGCTGTGAGACGTGTATGAGCATGTCATATGTAGGGGATAAGACGCTTAATCAAAAAGTATTAAGCGAAGAAGAAATTGAAGAAAGAGATCGACTACTGTTTCGATTTATTGATGTATATCGGGTGCGTCCAAGGGATTTGACGGATGCTGATATGAATCAAATAAAGAAACATTACAGTGATACGCAGCTATTAGAACTGTTGGCTGTTATTAATTTGTTTGATCAATTTCACAAACTGATTGTCAGTTTAGATTTATATGATTTTTGCAGTTTGCAGCCCAAGTGATGTCTTCGCTAAAAATACCTTGACAGACAAAATTCACAGGAGTAAGATAGCTTTCGTGAAGTGAAACGTATCATGAATCGAATCGATTATTCTAAAAAATAGATCATAGACATGTCAATAAAAATCGCTTAATCCATTATGGAGCGGAGGACCCATTATTTATGCACATATTGTGCTCTGGGGTGAATCCTTAAAAAGGTAGGGTTACTCTTAAAACCCGAACCCGACAGCTAACTTCGCAAGCGTTTTGAGGGGGAAGAGTGTGAAAAAGCACAGGAGCCTTCCTGTGTTTTTTTGTGCTTTTTTAAAGAAAAAGATGTAATTTTTTAGAAAAAGTATAAGCTAAGAGAACACACAGCAGTTGAAGAAAGGAATAAATACATTATGAAAAAACAGTTTGCTGTATTGGGATTAGGCCGTTTTGGAGGCAGTTTGGTTGAAGAGTTTGCTAATTTGGATGTGGATGTGCTGGCTATTGACCGCAATCAAGAGGTAGTAAATAAATATAGCAACTCAGCTACATATGTTGTGCAAGCGAACGCAATTGATGAAGCTAGCTTAAAGGGGCTAGGTATTCGCAATGTTGATCATGCTCTTATTTCATTTGGGGATGATATTGAAGCAAGCGTGCTCGCAACCATGCTTTTAAAAGATATGGGTGTTAAGCAAGTATGGGTAAAAGCAGTGAATATGTATCATCAAAAAGTGCTGGAGAAAATAGGAGCGGACAAAGTTATTCATCCGGAGCGCGATATTGCTAAGCGCATTGCTCATCACGTGGTATCAGAAAAGATCATTGATTACATTGAACTCTCAAAGGACTATAGCATTGTTGAAATTGTCGCTTCCAAAAAACTTCATAATAAAACGCTTTTTGATTTAAATATTCGTGCAAAGTACGGCTGCAACATTATCGGATTTCAGCGAAAAGACGGAGAAATGGTGATTTCGCCTACGGCACATGAAACAATTGAACAAGGAGATATGCTGATTGTCATCGGACATAATCGCGATTTGAACCGTTTTGAAGAAGAAGGAGTTTAACTCATGAAAAAACAAATCATTAAACTCACCCCTCCGCAGCTGCTTGTTTCTATTTTTGGTGGAGGAATTATTATTGGTGCGCTTCTATTGATGATGCCTTTTTCTACTACTGAGCCAATCCGGTGGGTAGACGCTCTTTTTACGTCTACTTCTGCGATGACGGTAACCGGCTTAGCGGTCGTAGATACGGGCACGCGTTTTACCGTCATTGGTCAAACGATTATTATGCTGTTAATTCAAATAGGCGGTCTTGGTATTATGTCATTTGCCGTGTTGATTTTTATGATGCTCGGTAAAAAAATTGGATTTAAAGAGCGTATGCTCGTTCAGCAGGCCTTAAATCAGACGAGCGTCGGCGGAGTGGTGCTGCTAGTTAAAAGGCTGTTTATCTTTTCATTTTTAATTGAGTTTGTTGCACTTATCTTTTTAGCGATACGCTGGGTTCCGGAGTTCGGATGGTCTAAGGGGCTGTTCTTTAGCTTGTTTCATTCGATCTCGGCTTTTAATAACGCAGGGTTCGGGCTGTTGTCTGATAACTTAGTTCAGTATGTAGGAGATCCCATTATTAACATAACGATTTCTTTTCTATTTATTATTGGCGGGTTAGGCTTTACCGTCCTTGCTGATATGTGGGTGAAAAAATCGTATAAAAAGCTAACGCTGCATTCAAAAATTATGATTATCAGCACGTTTGCGATTAATGTAGCTGCCATGCTTTTTATTTTTTTCTTAGAGTACGGCAATTCACATACGCTCGGAAATTTGTCATTCGGAGACAAAATATGGGCGTCTTATTTTCAAGCGGTAACGACAAGAACTGCTGGATTTAATACAATTGATTTAGCTCACCTGCATGACGCCACGGTCTTTTTAATGGTTTTATTGATGTTTATTGGTGCAGGAAGTGCGTCAACAGGAGGCGGTATCAAACTAACAACGTTTGTGGTGATTGTCTTTTCCGTATGGGCATTTTTACGAAGCCGGGAAGATATTGTTTTACTGAAGAGAAGGCTTCTTCCTCTTCACGTGTTTAAGGCATTAGCCATCACGATGATTTCGATTATGTTTGTGTTTGGAGCCATTTTCTTGTTGAATATTTCGGAAAACCTACCGTTTGTAAAAATTATGTTTGAAGTGGTCTCAGCGTTTGGAACAGTAGGTTTATCAATGGGAGCGACTCCTGAACTTTCATACTTTGGACGCGTGATTATTATTTTTATCATGTTTTTAGGAAAAGTGGGGCCATTAACGCTTGCGTTTTCATTATCAAAACAGAAGCGAGAAGCTGTACGATATCCAAACGAAGATATTATGCTAGGGTAGAAAAAATCGCCTTCGATGAGGCGATTTTTTTATATTATTTATACATTCAAGACATATAAGAGGTTACGCACAAAACAGTTGCAATGAATAAAAAGAAGGCAAAGACAAGAATACTGGGCAATTTGGAATGTCGGCGCATCAAAGGCCCCCCTTTTTTTATAGTAAAAAAATCTCTTACTATATATAACGAAAGAAACATAAATATGATTCACTTTTTTAGCGAAATTTGAAGATTTTTCCCGTTTAAAAAATCCGCACTCCTGTCCTAAACATTTTGGCAAGCTGTTGCATACACTAAAAGCAGATAACAGGAAGTGAGGGATGATACGTGGGAAAACAAAATTTTGCGTTAATCGTTGTGTTATTTGTTTTACTTGTTATTGTAGGTGCGTCTGGCTTTCGCTTTTAAATGTTAACTTTATTTACGCATAGCCCCCGTCAACAAGGGTATACTAGGCGGAAGTAAAAACCAAAAATTTCTTCAATATTGCCGAACAATGAGTTCCTCTACTCATTCATCTAATCGGTATGTAGCCATGCGAAAGCATGGTTTTTTTTGAAACAAGGGGATGAATGATGTTCATCCCCTTTAGAAATTAGTAGTAGCAAGAACACCCTACGATTACTAATAGAATAAATAAAACAACGATAAATGAAAAACCAAAACCGCCTTTTGCACCCATATGTGTAACCTCCTTTAATAAAATTCTCTATATCCTATGTACTAATTGGGTTAAGTGATTGAGAAATTTGCCTATTTTTTAACGGTAACGATCTTTTGAGAAGAATGAAGAACACTTACTTTTTTCATTTGTGCAGAAATCCTTTATGATAAAGAGGAAAAGGAGGGCAAAGTGGTGGGAATACATGTAGAATACGTCATGAATCAGCTAGAAGAGGGTAAGTGGAAAGAAATCAAACGCGAAATTCAACAAGAAATGAAGAAAAAACCTGAAGCATCTGATTTATACTGTTACCTAGCGGTTTGTTTAGCAAAGCAAATCGAAGAATCCATTGTTTTTGAAAAAATGGTGTTAAATTTAGAAATGGACCGAGCTCTTCATCAGGCATTAACATTAAATCCATCTTCAAGCTTGGCGCACTTCGTTCGAGGAGTAAAATACCGGGAGACTCCGCTTATGTTTGGAGGGAATTACGAAAAATCGCTGTTTTATTTACAGCGGGCGCAAGAGCTTGGTTTTGAAGGGGTTATGCTGCCGCTCGAACTTGCTAAAACATATATTCAATTAAAAGAAATCGAAAAAGCGAAAGAACAGATCGCCTATGCCAAGGAAATCGATCCTGCTCATACGGGTATAAAAAAAGTCGAAAACATGCTGCAAACAGGACATTGAATCAAAAGTCCTGTTTTATTTTTGGTTTTCAAGAAACGTGTGCTCATTTTCACAAAGGATTGCTTTTTATATAACAATAAGAATATTTATAAATATTTCAAGAAGTGAATGTGAGTCGAATGACTTCTTCACTGCAAGATTTTTTACATTATTAGAGCGTTCAGTCTACATAGTTCCAAAAATAGTAAGAAACTATCAGCCTATGGATAAATTGTTAGAAAATATAGATAATTGTAAATAAATAGAGATAAAAGTTAAACATGCGACTAACTAAAAAAGCAAAGGTGTGATTTACTTTGCTTTTTATTTATACACATATGTAAAAAAATATCATAATAAACTAATTTATTCTTGGGGAAATCCATCGTCTCAGGCGATGTGAAATAATGTATTTGAAGGAGGAGACCCAGATGAAGGTTATGAAAATGTTGGTTATTGCATTATTCAGCGTATGTTTAGTTGTCACACCAGCTGCTGCTGAAGTTCCGGGTGTCGACCATTCAATGAAACGAGGTGCTACACAAGGAATTGTAGCGGCATCTCACCCGCTGGCTGCTGAAGCAGGAAGGAAAGTTTTAGCTGAAGGCGGAAACGCTGTAGATGCGGCAGCTGCCATTCAACTATCTCTAAATGTTGTGGAACCGATGATGTCAGGTATCGGCGGCGGTGGCTTTATGATAATTTATGAAAAAAAGAAAGATAAAATTACGATGCTAGACAGCCGTGAAATGGCACCGGCTGACGTCACGCCTAAGTTATTTTTAGATTCAAAAGGAAAAGTCATTCCTTTCAGTAAGCGTCACATAACAGGAAAAGCAGTTGGAGTTCCCGGCACGTTAAAAGGAGTAGAAACAGCCCTTAAAGATTATGGAACAATGGACTTATCAGATGTTATTAAACCAGCTATTACTCAAGCGGAACAAGGAATCAAAGTAAATTGGTCGATGGCTCAGTATATCGATGAAAATGTGGACAAGCTTGAAAGATACCAAACGGCCGGTGATGTATTTGTCCCCAATGGTAAACCGTTAAAAGAAGGAGATAAGCTTGTTCAGCCGGATCTTGCTAAAACATTAAAACTTATTCAAAAAGAAGGTTCAGATGCTCTTTATAAAGGAGAAATTGGAGAAGCACTTGTTAAAGAAGTTCAAAAGCGCGATGGAAGCATGACCATGGATGATTTAAAAAATTACGCTGTAAAAGAACGCGAGCCAGTCAAAACAACTTACCGGGGCTATGATGTGGTTAGTGCGGCTCCTCCTAGCTCCGGCGGATTAACAGTGCAGCAAATTTTAAAGCTAATGGAAGGGTATGATGTAGAAAAAATGGGTTCCAATACCCCTCAGTATTTGCAGCATTTAACAGAAGCTATGCACTTAGCTTTCGCTGACCGCGCGGCATATATGGCGGATGAAGATTTTTACGAAGTGCCGAAAAAAGGACTGTTAGATGAAGATTATATTAAAGAACGCCGCAAATTAATTAATCCAAATAAAGCAACGCCTAATGTCAAGGAAGGAGACCCTTGGAAGTATGAAGGAAAAGAAAATCCAAATAAAGCAACGGTAACGGAAGAAAATCCAATTGGCCAAACGACTCATTTCTCTGTTGTAGATAAATGGGGAAACATGGTTTCTTATACTACTACCATTGAACAAGTTTTTGGCTCAGGAATTATGGTTCCTGACTACGGGTTTATGCTAAACAATGAAATGACAGATTTTGATGCCGCTCCGGGAGGCGTGAACCAAGTTGAGCCTAAAAAACGTCCTCGAAGCAGCATGTCTCCAACGATGCTGTTAAAAGACGGAAAGCCGTTCATGGCAATTGGTTCACCGGGAGGTCCAACCATTATTGCATCTGTAGCAGAAACGATTATGAATGTCATTGACCATAAGATGCCAATTCAAAAAGCGATTTTAACTCCACGCATTTACTCAGGCGGCTATCCAACCGTAAGATGGGAACCAGGATTTAGCCAAGATACGATCCTTGAAATGATGGCTAAAGGACATGCGTTTGAAGAAACGCCTGAGCATATTGGAAACGTCCAAGCGGTTATCTATGACTATGAAACAGGGAAAATGTACGGAGGTGCGGATAATACACGCCAAGGCACGGTGTTAGGAGTAGACGCGATTAAATATGTATCCAAGCAGCCAAAGCCAATTAAAGAAGAGAAAAAAGGAGAGTTTACAGTTGAAGTCAACAACGCAGTGTATCCGTTTACTGATAAGCAAGTGAAGCTGATTGATGGAAAGCCTTACGTACAGTCCGACCGTTTGCTGCTAGGATTAGGCGTTATTGATTCGAGTGATTTAAAGCTGTATAAGCCAAATCATCACTCCTATTTATCGGTTATCAAAGTAGCAAAATCACTTGGCTACAAAGTGAAATGGGATGAAGAAAAGAAAGTAGTGTCATTAGAAAAAGATCCTGGTGAAGATGATACCGGTGATGATGAAGACGGAGACGTTATTACAAATTAAAAAATAGGCTAGGAAAAAAGTAGTTTAGTTGAATGAAGATCCGAACGAAGAATTGAGATTCTTGATGGAGAATCCTACTCGTTCGGATTTTTTTATTTCTATGGTGACCATAGTTTTCGTCTATGTAGCTGCTTCTAGCTGTTGCACGGAAATCAACAGCGGTGTAACGAGCGATTCATACTAGCTCCTTTATCCCGTTTGTTCGTCTTTAGATTGAATGGTTTTTGTTATGTCGCCATCTCTTTTTTTATTAAAGCAAATAAAATTGGCGATTTTAAGACAAAAGACAAAAAAGTTTGCATGGTTTTCCAAAAAGTTGTAGAAATCGACAGTTTTTTTGGCATATGTAAAAAAACGTGTGATAAAAAGACTGATAGAATGCTACAAACAAAGTTGGCATCATTTTTGCATACGAAATAGATGAGAAGCTGTATGAATGAAAAAATACATAGTTAAATAAACGCCTATGTTTACTTCACACAGAATAAAATGCAACGGGGGTATGGAAGATGAAAAAAGAAATTTCAATTATCGGTGTACCAATGGATTACGGACAAACAAGAAGGGGTGTAGACATGGGGCCGAGCGCAATCCGCTATGCAGGCATGAATACACGCTTAGAAGCTCTTGGCTATACCGTACACGATGAAGGTGATATTAAAGTAGAAATTAAAGAGCGAGCAGACGTAGATAAAAATACGAATTTAAAAAATTTAGCGGCTGTAGCCAGTGGCAACGAACAGCTTGCTGCAAAGGTTGAAGAAGTAAAAGAGCAAGACCGCTTTCCGTTAATACTAGGCGGAGACCACAGCATTGCAATTGGAACGCTTGCAGGAGTCGCAAAAGGTTCAGAAAATTTAGGCGTTATATGGTATGATGCTCATGGTGATTTAAACACCGCTGAAACATCTCCATCAGGCAACATTCACGGCATGCCGTTAGCTGTGAGCTTGGGTATTGGACATCCCGTGCTTTTAAATATTGGAGGATATACGCCCAAAATTAAACCTGAAAATCTAGTTATTATCGGTGCACGCTCATTGGACGATGGTGAAAAAGAGTTAATTAAAAAAAAAGGAATTAAAGTGTATACCATGCATGAAATTGATCGGTTAGGCATGACGCAAGTGATGAAAGAAACGATTGATTATTTAAGCGGTACAGACGGCGTTCACCTTTCGCTAGACTTGGATGGCTTAGATCCAGATGATGCACCAGGCGTAGGTACACCTGTAAAAGGCGGCATCAGCTACCGAGAAAGTCATTTAGCGATGGAAATGCTGGCGGAAGCAGACATGGTGACATCCGCTGAATTTGTAGAAGTGAATCCTATTTTAGATCAGCATAACAAAACTGCGGAAGTAGCGGTTGCGTTAATGAGCTCATTGTTTGGAGATAAGCTTTTATAAGAAAGAGATACTTATAGGTGTCGCGTGAAGAAAGTCTGTTATGATCCAAGAAACGGTCATGCAGCACTAAACGGCTGCCATCCTCGCTACGGGGCTGGCGCCATTTGTAAATCATCGGACATCAATTGACTTGAGTCATGAAAGGCTACCTAATAAGCGGCTATAAAAACAAAATAAACCTAAAAAAATGAAAGCGATTTCATTTTTTTGTGCAGCAAAGGGAGGAAATGGGATGAATATTCCACAGGGACAGCCAGGAGAATTAAAAAGAACGATGAAAACAAGGCATCTTTTTATGATATCACTAGGAGGATGTATTGGTACCGGTTTTTTCCTTGGGTCAGGTTATACCATCAATGAAGCCGGTCCGATGGGAGCAATGATTTCCTACTTGGTAGGAGGGCTCATTATGTATCTAACGATGCTGTGTCTTGGAGAACTCTCCGTTGCTATGCCAGTTGCAGGATCGTTTCAAACGTACTCCACTAAATTTATCGGCCCCGCAACTGGTTTTGCGATTGGTTGGCTGTACTGGCTAGGGTGGGCAGTAACGGTTGCACTTGAGTTTTTAGCTGCCGGGCAGTTAATGCAAAGATGGTTCCCGGACTCGCCCGTTTGGTTATGGTGCGCAATTTTTGGAGCATTAATTTTTTCGTTAAATGCACTTTCAGCCAAAGCATTCGGTGAAACAGAATTTTGGTTTTCAAGCGTGAAAATTTTCGCTATTATTATGTTTATCGTTGTAGGCGGAGCGGCAATGTTTGGACTCATTGATATGAAAAGCGGACAGGACGCACCGTTTTTATCAAACTTCTTTGCCGAAGGGCTGTTTCCAAATGGGGTAACAGCTTTACTGATTACGATGATTACGGTGAACTTTTCGTTTCAAGGAACAGAATTGATTGGAATTGCAGCAGGAGAAAGTGAAAATCCGGAAAAAACAATTCCAAAAGCCATCAAACAAACGGTTTGGCGTACGCTTTTCTTTTTCGTCTTATCCGTGTTTGTCCTAGCAAGCATGATTCCTCGTGAAAAAGCAGGCGTCGTAGAAAGCCCGTTTGTTGTTGTGTTAGACAGTGTAGGCGTACCTTATGCGGCAGACATTATGAACTTTATCATTTTAACGGCTCTTCTTTCAGTCGCAAACTCTGGATTTTACGCGGCTACACGTATGCTTTATTCTCTTTCACGAGAAGGAATGGCAAGTCCTGCGCTTGGAAAAGTCAATAAAAGAGGGGTTCCGTTTAATGCGTTATTAATTACGCTTGTAATTTCATGTTTTTCTCTGCTTTCAAGCGTAGTGGCAGCTAAAACTGTTTTTGTATGGCTGATTTCTCTAGCTGGACTTGGCGCTCAAATTGGCTGGATTGCGATTACAGCTTCACTGCTTGCGTTCCGCCGTGCTTACGTGGCTAAAGGCGGAAAAGTAGAAGATCTGAAATTTAGAACACCTCTTTATCCGGTTATTCCTATCGTAGCGCTTATTACGAACTGTATCGTCATGATCAGTCTTGCGTTTGATCCCGAACAGCGAATGGCGTTATACTGCGGAGGTATTTTCTTTATAGGCTGCTATATTTATTATTATTTGAAAATTCGAAAACGAAATCAGTCAAAACAGGAGCAAGAAGTTCAGCTTGCGGAAAATAAGCGAATGATTATCTAGCATAAAAAACCCGGAAAATCGTGATTTTCCGGGTTTTTTATGTACTTATCTTTAGCTATCTAGTGCTGTATCTTCATCTTTACGTCGGCGGAGCCTCCATAGTGTGATAAGAGCAATCAGTGTAAGAACAATACCGCTGCCGAGCAGGATATGACTCACTGTTTTATCCTGCTTTTTTTGGCCTTGTTCAAAATATTTTTTATACATCGCCACGGCAGCTTTATTTTGCTTGTATTTTTTTGGAACGCTCATTTCTTTTCCAAGCTTCCAGCCGTCTTTATAAGCTTTTTGCTGCAAAGGTTTCACGTCTTTATTCGAATAAAAGCCTGCTTTGTACCATTTTTCTAGCTCGGGCTTGTCCTGAAGACTTTTAGGCGCTCTATAGGTCTGATAAGTAAAAGCAGAGTCGTACCCCTGTGCTTTTACATCTTTTTGTTTTTGTTTCTGTCCTTTTTCGTATCCTTGTTCAAAAGCTGTTTGCAATTCGCCTTCTGCTTCTGCAGGCACTTCAAGTGAAAGGTCGTGATAGCCTTGCACGTAGCCCTGCTTTTCAAACTGCTTTTTTTGCTGATTCAGCACTTCAGATTGAGCGGTTTCAAAGCCTTCTGTAAAAGCCTGACGTGTGATATCCTCATCATCATACATGCTCGGAACACTCATTGAATCATTTTCAAGACCTTGGTTATAGCCTTCTTTTTTTGCTTTAACAGATAAGTCCATTAAAGAAATAGCTTTTTTGTAGCCTTGAACATACCCTTTATTCCAGTCGGATGACTTAGAAGGAAAGGATTCGATTTCTGACTGAACGGTAGCATGTTTGTAATCAAGCACTCCTTGCTGATAGCCTTCCTCTTCGCCGGCAGCCATTTCATTTTCTTGTTCAGTCTTGAGTTCTTCTTCTTTTTGCTGCTGTCCTTTTTTATATCCTACCGTATACCCCATCATAAACCACGTGAATTCTTCAGAAGATTTGTCCAGTCCTGTTGTTTGATCAAACTGTTCGAATTTCTTCTGTGCGTATCCATCTTCTTCTCCAAGCGAATAGCCTTCTTGATAGAGAGAGTCAAAAATAGCTTTTACATCTTCATTTGTATCCACGTTTGTAGGTTGGTCCAAAACGTCTGAAGAGGAATCCGGAGTAGCATAAGAAGAGATGGGGTCACTTGCAAGAATAAGTAAGCAAGCTGTACTAATAGCGGCTAATTTTTTTTTCATCATTTCTTCACCTTTTAGTTCAAAGTCAATGTTTATTTTGTAGTTTAAGCGTACAGCTTTCCATGTAGAAAGGCGTGTAAAAGTTTTTCCAATTATGAAAATTATAACATTTAAATGAAAAGGAGAATAGGTGGTAAAAAGGAGAAATGTGTGTTTTTTGCGGAGTTTTACCTTTGCTGCTGTTTTGCTTTTTTTACTTTATATGAACGGTAAAACACTTCAGCTACAAAACAGAACAAAAGGAAAAAAAGGACAAATAATTCTGCGAACTCCATAACACGAAACGGACTGTAGGCATTTTGCAAGGCCATGGAAAAACTAAATCCCTGCATCATATCTATACTGATAGAAAATCCCATTAAGCATCCTAAAAGCAAAGCTGATATCCACACGATTTTCATACATCTCACTCTCCGTTTTTGTTTTTTTCTTAAAGACATTCTACCGATAGCTTTTGTTATTTTTTTTGTCTTACGCTTTGATTGCTCTATTAAAAATTGCATACAAAGCATTTATTTGGAAAAAGCTAAAAAAAAGAAAGGTGTTTTTAATCGTGCCTTCTGTATTTAAAAACAAAAAAAGCAAAGACAATAAAAAGGAAACGGAAGCTTTGTCATCAGAGGAACAAGCGACAGTCCTTTATTTGTAATGAATGCGATGCTGATGCTGTTAATTATTTATACGGTGTACAAAGGGCTTGAAGTAATAGCTAGAACAGCTAGACGTGTTTTTTATGATTGCATTAGTAATCGGAGGATTTGTTAAAATCAACGTCTTTTTTTACACCGTGATTGTTGGAATTTCCACACTGTTTAAGGTGAAACGACTTTCTGCGCTAACCTATCCTGTAGGCACGGTGATTTTATTTTTTTCTTTGACGATGGCAAGTAATTTTCAAGAGCATTTAAAAGAAGGGCTAACGATTATGCCGGTGTTACTTTTTATCCCTTTTCACGCAGTGATTCCGTTTACGCTGCTTTGTATAGCCTTTATTAAACATCGCATAAAAAAACAAAAGCGCTGCAGCCATCATGATGGCTGCAGCGCATTCGTCTGCTATCCGCTACTGTACGTGCAGCTGCTCCCGCTCTTTTTTTACTTGCTCTAGCTGTGAAATCGTAACAAGCTGATACCCTTGTGCATGAAGCTTCTTCATAATTTCAACGGCTGCTTCGGCGCTTGTTTGATAAATATCATGCATTAAAATAACTTTCCCGTCTCCGACTTGGCTCATAACTGCTTGGACGGAGTGAGGCACGTTTCGATATTTCCAGTCTTCGGGATCGATATCCCATAGAGTCACGCCAACATTTCCGATATAACGTCTTACATTTGCGTTCACGGCTCCATAAGGAGGGCGGACATGCAGTGGTTCATAGCCGCTGACTTGTTTAATGAGCGCTTGGGTATCGCCTATTTGGTGTTTGACCTGCGCTTCATTTAAACGAGTGAGCTGAGGATGATCCCAAGAGTGATTTCCGACTTCGTTGCCTTCCTTGACCATACGTTCGATTGTTTCAGGATAATATTGAACGCGGCTTCCTAACACAAAAAAGGTAGCGTGCCCGTTCACTTCTTTTAATCCATCTAAAATCACATTGGTAGATGAAGGGTTAGGTCCGTCATCAAAGGTCATTGCAACGATTTTTTTAGTTGGGTCAATAGGTGCTCCTTGCTCCGGCATTTCGTTAACGATATGTTTTGGAGGCGTTTCTTTCACTTTATTTTTATTTGCTGCTTCGTCTTTGTAAGCATCGCTCATGATGTCTTTAAATAAATCTTTTTGGATAGCGATTGTTTGGGTTTTCGTTTGTTCATCGCCTAGCTGATAAGGCTTAAAATAGATCACAATACTGTTTTCAAGGAGCGCAAAATGACTGAAATTTTTATCAGCTGCCTGCGTTCCTTTTTGAAGGTCCGGGTCAAAATCAGCTGTTTTCATTTGTTTTTTTAATTCAGCATATGAAATAGCTGAAAGACGATCTAAATAGTTTGCATCTTCTTTAAATAAATCTTTTAACGACATTTGTTTTTGAGCAGGCAGATCAAATGTAAAGGTTTTGAGAGAAGACGTTCCTTTCTCTCCATTTACAGATTCATATTCATCAAAGGCAATGCTTAGCGTTTGTTTGCTGTAATGAACGATTTTATATGTAATAGTTAATTCAGATTTTTTCTTTTTTGACTGCTTCTTCAGCTTTTTTTCATAGTGTGCCACTTGATCTGTTACGTAAGCTTGAATGGATTGATCAATTTCTTTTTTGCCAAAGGAAGGGTAGCTAATCGCATACCCTCCTTCGGTAAGATCCTTAACTAGCGTTTGAATTTCAACGTTTGGATAGGTTTGATCTGTTTGAATATTTGCCGTTTTTTTCTCTGTACTGTTTGCTTTAACGATATACCCTGCTGTACCAAGAAGCAAAATACAGCATCCAAGCAGTGTCAAAATACGTTTGTAGCCCATGGTTTTCATGTAGTAATATTCCCCTTTTTGTATATATCTACCTAATAGACGCATGAGACCATCATTTAGTTTTATTTTTTTTTTAAAAAACCAAACTATTTTTCTACTTATTCCGTCTACCTTATGGACGTACTTCAGCAAGAGAAAATAGAAGGGGCATGAAAGACGATGAAAAAACATGATGCACATCAGATGCTCGTAGCGTGCATAACCGAGCATAAAGCGGATTTTTACCGGCTTGCTTTTAGCTATGTGAAAAGTCAAGAAGATGCGCTTGATATTGTGCAAGAATCGATTAAAAAAGCACTCATTTCAATGGACAGTATCAAGGATATTCAATCGATTAAAAGCTGGCTTTATAAAATTGTTGTACGAACAGCAATCGATTTCCTGCGCAAGCATAAACGCTTAACGCTTATGGACGATGAAGCGCTTGAGCACTTGAGCAGCGGACGCGAAGATAAGTATGAAGATATAGATTTAAAACAAGCAATGGATCAGCTGCCGGTTAAATATAAGACCATTATTATTCTGCGTTTTTTCGAAGATTTAAAAATGGAAGAAATTGCGGAAATCATTGAGGAAAATGTAAATACGGTAAAGACAAGGCTTTACAGAGGGTTGAACCTGTTGCGGGTTACGATGACGGAGGAGGATTTAAAACAATGAACGAAAAAATAGAAAAGTTAAAGAAGCAGTATCATGACATTCCTATTCCAGACGAATTAGATGATATTATCGCACAGGCACTTGCTTCACATCCTCGTAAAAAGAAATCCTATATTTGGCCGAGCGCGATCGCGGCAGCAGCGGTGATTTTTATCATGACGGTGAATGTAAGTCCAGATGCAGCAAATGCAATGGTAAAAATTCCTGTACTGGGAAAAGTAGTAGAAGTTATTACATTTGATGAACTGAAGCAAGAAGAAAAGCATTCTCGTATTGACGTGAAAACACCATCGATTTCAGGGCTGCAAAACAAAGGTCTTCAAACAAGTTTGAATGAAAAGTATGTAAAAGAAAACAAGCAGCTGTATGAACAGTTTAAACAAGAGATGAAAACATTACAAAAAGGAGAGAAAGGAAACGTGGCTGTAAGCAGCGGCTATGATATTATGACGGATACTGACGATTTGCTTGTTGTTCATCGATATGTGGAAGAATCGAGAGCTTCAACGTCCAGCGTCAATCAGTACGACACGATTGATAAAAAACACGAAGTGCTCGTTACGCTTCCAAGTTTGTTCAAAGATAAAAGCTATATAAAGGTCATTAGTGAAAATATTAAACAGCAAATGAAAGATCAAATGAAACATGAAGAAGGCAAAATCTACTGGCTGACTGAAGAAGATATGGATCCTTTTAAACAGATTGATGAAAATCAAAGCTTCTACATTACAAAAGATCACAAGCTTAGAATCGTATTTGATAAATACGAAGTCGCTCCAGGATATATGGGAAATATTGAGTTTGAAATTCCGACAGCCGTTATTTCAAACCTTCTAGTTGGTCAACGGTATATTCATTAAAAAACAGGCGTGAACGCTGAACGTTCACACCTGTTTTTTTACATAAAGAAACGTTAAAATTTATTTTTATGCAAAATAAGTTGAAATATATAAGCAATCATGTATAATATTTTGTATATATTTTCATTCTTTTTGTTTATAAAGTCTTAGGGGAAAATGATGTGAACGGTTGCATTTCTAGAGAGGAAGTGAAGAGGTGAAACGCACGTTAAATCAAGATACGATTAAAGATGCCATGCTGTTTAATCAGCTTGTGATGCAAGTAAGCAAAGCTCTTTGGAAGTCTACTGAAAAGGATTGGGAGCAGTGGGTTAAGCCGTACGATTTGAGCATTAATGAGCATCACATTTTGGGGATTGCTTATCAGCTGGAAATTGCGTCGATGACCGACATTTCAAAGCTAGGCGTCATGCATTTATCCACAGCTTTTAACTTTGCAAAAAAATTGCACTTGCGGGGCTATCTTACCCTTTCTAAAAATGAGAAAGATAAGCGGAATACATACGTACAGCTCACAGAAGAAGGAAAAAAGATGTTTTTAAAAACGCTCGAGGATTATAACCCTCTTGAAAATCCTTTGTTTCAAGGAGCGATGCCGCTGCGAGATGTTTACGGAGAGCTGCCTGACTTTGTTGAGCTGACGGCTCTGATTCGAAGCATATACGGAGAGGATTTTGTCCAGTTTATCGAACGTTCTTCTCAAGAGCCCGCTAGCTTGAAAAAATAAAAAAGCCTTCTTGTGCAAGCTGAGAAGGCTTTTTTGCATATCAACTTTTTTCAGTTAACCGTTCAAGTTCTTCTGAGGAATGTGCCATCTTCTCAATTCGCAGAGACAGCTGCTTCATTACGTCGGCTATTTTTACAAGCTCTTTTTTTGTTAGAACGGTTTGCTGTTTGTTCTCGGTTGTTATGCTAAGAACGTTCGTGAAAAAAGAAGTAATGTTGTTCATATTGTCAGCCGTATCTTTTGTTAATTTAGCGACTTCTCCACCTAACGCCGAGACGCTTTCAATTTGTTTTTGAATGTCTCCGATAAAAGTGGAAATATTAGAAATGGATTTCTTCGTTTCTTCTGCAAGCTTCCGTACTTCCTGTGCCACCACTGCAAATCCTTTTCCATGCTCGCCTGCTCGAGCAGACTCAATCGAAGCGTTTAATGCTAATAAATTCGTTTGCTCAGCAATAGAAGTAACAATCGAAACGATTTGATGAATTTGCTGTGATGTATGTTCAAGCGTTTTCATTTTGTTTTGAATGAGCGACGTATTTTTTTGTATGCTTCCAAGCATGTTTTGTTCTTCTTTTAATTTTGCTTGACTCGTAACGGATTCTTTCTCAATGACTTCTGCCAATTGGGAGCTTTTGTTTGCATAAGAAAGGACGTCAGAAGACTGATTGTGCATTTGGTTCATAAATGTCTTCGTTTCTTCAGATAACGAAGAAAGGATAGATGATGTACGAGAGATTTCTAGCTGAATTTTCTCTTTTTGAGTCTGAAGTCCAGCGCGCTGCTCGTCATATTCAAGCTCATAGGCTTTTAACACAATTTGCTGTTCTAGACTAATAAGCTTTGTCATACTTGCAATAAAAGCCAGACATTCTTCTTTTGATTCCATCGTACGTTCACATACTGAAAGAAGCGACGTAAATAAATTTTGAAATGCGCACAAATACCAGTTTGGCTCAAGTCCAATTTTAACGTGCATCTTGGAGATTTTTTGACGTTTTACCACAAAAGCATCATCTATTTGTCCATCAAACATTTCTAAGATGTGCTGTTTTAACGTTTGTTTTAATGCATGGACGCTGCTGTGCTTTTTGATAATCGCAACCAAATGAGCCTGTTCGCCAATAGCTTTGTAAAAATCATTCACGATCTCTTCGATGGCGTTCAGCGCGTGAACTTGAAATCTGGCAATCCGTTCGAGATCCTCTGCTGTTAAGGAAATCATGTTAATCTGCTTTTTTATCATCGGGTCCGATACATGAAGCTTTACAGTGATGGATTCGACAGCCGCGGCTTCGGCGTGCGCTTTGTTTCGTTTAAACCAATTCATGTTTATCACCTTTATTTGCTAGAATAGTTGTTTTTCTCTTCTTCTTATATTTCGGCGTTTTACATCCAAGAGTTGAGGCTGTTTAAGAAGATTGTTATCAAATTGTTATCTTCTATTAATTGAATTGTTATCCGCAGATGGTATGGTTGTACGGTGCTTAAAACATGATTCGGGGAGGAAACGAAATGAAAAAAATGCTATCGGCGCTTCTTGTAGGAGGAGCTTTATTTGCAAGTCCGGCAATGGGACATGCTGCGTTTGGCGACACGGTTTTAAAACAAGGGATGACAAATGATGATGTTGAACAAGTTAAAACGGTGTTAAAAGATAAAGGATTTTTAAAAGGCGAAGTATCGCGTTATTTTAATTATGAAACAAAAAAAGCGGTTATGGCTTTTCAAGAGAAACATAACCTAGAAGCAGATGGAGTTGTTGGAGAGAATACATACAATGCATTAGGTAAAGGCGGCGTTGTAGAAGGCGAATCAGAAGTGAATACGGATAAAGTAATCAGCAAAGCAAAATCCTTAATGGGCACGCCGTATAAATGGGGAGGCACCACACCTTCAGGATTTGACTGCAGCGGATATCTTCAGTATGTATATAAAGAAAGCGTAGGCGTTGATATTCCAAGAACGGTTGAAGATATCTATCAAGCAGGTGAAAATGTAAGTGAACCGCAGGTAGGAGATCTTGTGTTCTTTGAAACGTACAAAGAAGGTCCTTCTCATGCAGGCATTTATCTTGGAGACGGAAAGTTTATTAACGCATCGTCTTCTAAAGGCGTTACAATTAGCGATAAAAATTCAAGCTATTGGAAAGAGCGCTATATAGGAGCAAAGCGTATTGCAGCCAACTGATTCATCATTTAATAGATAAAAAAGACAAAGCTTAGGAGCTTTGTCTTTTTTTGTTTGGGTTTCAGTAGGTAGGAGGAAGTAGGAAGTAATCATATGCAAAACGGGCTAGTCATGTGCGTATTTGTATGAAAATATGATAAAAGTTCTGTCACCTTTCTGATAAAGCTTGTATATATTGATAAAGTAATCTCTTAGGTTACGTCAATTGTTATAGGTAATTTGAAGGGATAGCAGTATAAAAAGGAGGAACAAAATTTATGTTTTTTTGTTGTTACCGTCGCTATGTAGAAAAGATAAAACACCTGTTGTTTTCAAATCGATTTGCTGAATTTATTCAGGAAAACACAAAAAAAGCAGTAGAAGACGTTGTTTATTCCGATACGTTTAAAGAATATGTGATCAGTATTATTAAAGAATCTCAAGAATCACCTTTTAGGGAAATTGCCGAGCAGTATATCGGACAAGAAGTTGTGATTGAAACGACAGCTGGTCCACTTGAAGGTGTGGTCACGTTTGTGGGAGATAATTATTTGGAATTAGTAGAGTCTCCAACGTCAACGGTATTACTGCCATTTACAAGCATTGTGACTATTCAAAGCGCTTAAACGAAAGGAGGAAAAAATATGTTTCAAGATTCATTACGAGAAAATGTAGGTTCATTTGTGCAAATCATCACAGCTATTGACGTTATTAATGGGACACTGCTTGCTGTTACGGACGCAGCGGCTGTTGTACGTACATCAAGCTCATATGGTGAGCCTACGGATGTAACCATTCCACTAGTATCCATTACGTATGTTCGAATTTTCAGCGGAGTTGAGTGAGTTTGAAAGTATCAGTGATTATTCCAGCCTGTAACGAGGCCGATTCGTTATTGCCTGTAATTAAAGAAGTTCAAAAAATGAAGCCGTTTGAGATTATTGTCGTCGTAAATGGATCCAGTGATACAACAAAGGAAATTGCCGAGGGTGCAGGCTGCCGCGTTGTTTATTATGAAGAAGCTCTTGGTATTAATATTGGAAGAGCCATTGGGGCTAAAAAAGCAAAAGGAGATATTTTGCTTTTTTTGGACGGAGATATAGCGGTTCCTTATGAGGAGCTGATGAAATATACGCAGGCTATAGAAACCGGTCATGATATAGCGTTGAACAACCTTTCATGGATTATGAAACGAAAGGTGCGTCCTCATCCTGTTTCAGTTGCAAAATATATGCTGAACTTATGCTTACAGCGTGAAGATTTATCCGTTCAAGCGTTCACAGCTATTCCCCATGCTATCAAGAAAACATCAGCAGCTAAAATTGGATACGAGAACTTAGCTCACCCGCCTCTTGCTCATACGATTGCTCTTTTAAAAGGAATGTCAATCGTTGCACCGTGTTCTTCAGACGTTATTTATACAAATAAGATTAGAACTACCCACAAAACCATCCCTACTAATTCTCCTTTTCCTATTTCCACTAACTATATTATTGGAGATCACATTAAAGCGTTAGCTTATCTTATCGAAGAAAAAGGAATAAGAGGCGGGCTCACAGATGGTGATCGAAACCGAGAAGTTGTTTCCGCTTATACACCGAATGTAAAACGGAAAACAGGAATTAAGTACAGCGCTGTTATTCCAGTAGGTGAAGAAAAAGAGACGATTGAAAACGTGATTAAAGAAGTAAAAAAAGCCGGAGTGGAAGAGATCATCGTGGTTGCCAACGGGGCAGATGAAGTAACCGTTAAGCGAGCGATCGAAGCCGGAGCGACTGTTCTTCATTACAAGCAGCGGCTCGGACACAATGTACCTCGAGCAATTGGTGCGATGTACAGCAGCGGTGAAGTTTGCTTGTTCGTAGATGGAGACATTGTTATTTCCGCGGAACATTTACGTCCATATTTAGAAGCAGCTGACCAAGGAGTTGATGTAGCGCTTAATAATTTAGAGTGTCTGCTTGACGAAGTGCATCCCATCCACTCTGTAAGTGCGGCGAAATATTTTCTTAATATTGTTTGCAAACGTCCGGATTTAACCATTAATACAACGACGGCGATTCCGCATGCAATTAAACGGGATGTAATGGAGAAAGTAGGCTACGAATCTCTTATTATTCCACCTTTATTTCAATTAAAAAGTATCATGTACGGCTTTATGGTTCAGCCCGTTCATTTTGTGGACGTGGCGCGAACGAACCGGATTCGAAAGGAGCATATGAAAGTCAAAGGTTTGGCAGCATCAACGCAGCGAATCCTAGGTGATTATGTAGAAGCCATGGCGTACTATATCAGCCAAACCAGCGAAAGAGGCGAATTTCTTCCGGACATACGAAGACATGATCTTTTGTTTGAGGTGTTGAAGAATGAATAAAAAAGTTGCCGTTATTGGTCTTGGGTATGTGGGACTGCCTCTTGCTCTTTTGTTTGCTAAGAAAAACTACACTGTGATTGGACTTGATATTGACGAGCGGAAAATTGAAGCGCTAAAACAAGGAAAAAGCTATATTCCAGACGTACGTAATGATGTGATTCAAAACGAGAAAAATTTTCAAGCATATGAATTAAAAAAAGGTATTTCGGCATTTCAAGCCTGCGATTATGTAGTGGTGACCGTGCCAACCCCAATTACAGAAACGCACAATCCAGATTTAGGACCAGTTATTAGCGCATCTACTTTCTTAAAAGAACACATGGTAAAAGGGCAAACGATTATTTATGAAAGCTCTACCTACCCAGGTACGCTTGAAGAAATTGTTTTGCCTATTTTGAAAGATTCTAACTTGCAAGCAGGAATAGATTTTTATTTAGCTTATTCTCCAGAGCGAGTTGATCCGGCAAACAAGTCGTATGACATTGAGCATATTCCAAAAGTGATCAGCGGCTACAGCAAAGAATGCCTTCATCATATAAAGATATTTTACGAAAGTATTTTCCAGCAAGTTGTACCTGTTTCTTCTCCTAAAGTAGCGGAAATGTGCAAGCTGTTTGAAAACATTCAGCGCCTGGTCAATATTTCGTTGGTGAATGAAACAAACGAACTGTGTGAGGAATTAGGAATAGATTTTTATGAGGTCTTACAAGCGGCATCTACCAAGCCGTTTGGGTTTACTCCTTATTATCCAGGTCCCGGAATAGGGGGGCACTGCATACCTGTTGATCCGCTTTATTTCTTATGGAAACTAAAGCAAAATGGGTTAACGAGCGAACTTATTGAAGCGGCTCATCATATTAATGAAGAAATGCCAAATAAAGTGATTAGGCGAGTTGAAAAGCAGCTTGAAGCAAATGAAAAGCGCGTGTTCGTGGTAGGCGTTGCGTATAAAAAAGACGTAAATGACATACGTGAATCGCCGGCGCTGACCGTGTGTGAAGGTCTTTTAGAAAAAGGGTATGAATTAACGTATCATGACCCGTATATTGACTCTGCCGTCTTTAATAAGCAAACGTACTTTTCTGTTCCGCTCACAAAAGAGGAAGTCGAAAAAAGCGATGTTGTACTGGTATTAACTGACCATAGTCAGGTGGATTGGTCAATCGTAAAAAATGCAAAAAAAGTTGTAGATACAAGAGGTATTTTAAATGAATGAAGCCGCTGAGTTATTCAGTGGTTCTTTTTTTAGGAGTGATATTAATGAAAACTCTTTCTGTCGTGCTGCCTGTTTACAATGAAGAAGACACGCTAAAGAACGTGCTCAAACAAATTAAGAAAGTGAATGTGCTTGAGATTATTGTAATCGCAAATGGCTGTACCGATGCTTCAGTAAAAATAGCAAAAGAAGAAGGGTGCATGGTAAAAGTAGTGGAAAAACGCCTTTCTCCTCATGAAGCAAGAATGGAAGGAGCCAAAGCTGCCAAAGGAGATGCCGTCTTATTTGTAGACGGAGATATTATTCTTTCTGCTTCTGAGATTGAACGCTTTGTGCAGCCGTTGTTATTTGGACATAGCGATGTTGTGCTAAACAAGTGGGAAAAAACAAAGATAAATGCTTTTAACCGCAGCGAAATGACGTGGAGTGCGGTCTTGCATCATGCGCTTGGAAAGCCTCATCGTGCCAACGCTTATTTAGAAGCGCCTTATGGTGTGCTGTTAAGTGTATTGAAGAACTACTGGGAGCTGCCGCCTCTTTCCTTATTTGTGACGTTTTTAACACAGTATCGTGTAAGCTCGCATATTACGATTGAAACCCAGGGAAAGGGAAGCTTTCGTCCTTTCGATCGCCCGCTGCGCAGCAGAGAACGAATTCAATCCTACCAGCAGCTTCTTCAGACATATTATACGCTTGCGTCAAATCGTAAAAGGCGAGTGAATATGCTGACGCAGCCTATTCCAGTAGCGGAATGCGGCTGGGGGAAATTATCTTCTTTTTATGGAGGTAAACAGCTGTCTGTTATTATTCCGGTTTGCAACGAAGAACAAACAATCAAACAAGTAATTGCAGAAGCAAGAAAACTTGAGCCATTAGAAATCATTGTTGTGATTAACGGCTCTACGGACCAGTCAGAGAAGTACGCCAAAGAACAGGGCGTCAAAACCCTCGTCTATGATGAGCGGTTAGGGCATGACTGCGGAAGAGCTGCGGGGGCACTTGCAGCAACAGGAGATATTCTTCTCTTTATAGACGGAGATTTTGTACTGTCTGCCCAAGAACTATACCCGTTTGCTTCAGCGGTAGCGAGCGGTGTCGATCTAGCTTTAAACATATGTGAAGATGAAGCAAAGCTCACGCATGTGGTGCAGGGGTGGAAGTACGTGTTAAATGAGACGGTAGGAAGAAAAGATTTATTAATGAGCTCGATGACAGCTGTTCCTCATGCCATAAGCAGAGAGTGCCTGCAAAAAATTGGACTTGAGTCTCTTGTGATACCGCCTTTTGCTCAAGTAAAAGCGATAATAGAAGATTTTCATGTGCAGGCCGTTCACCATGTTGACGTAAATAAATTCAATCGGTTTCGATATTCTGAGCACCTACTATTGAAGAACCATTCTCCTACGGCAGAACTCATTATTCACGATCATATTTTTGCTTTTCTCTCTTATCTTCAGCGTGACTGAGCAGGGAGTATTGCCTTACTTCCAAAAGAAACGTTTAAAATGAGATAAAGAAATTTGCTGATATCTTGTTTTTCTGTTCTAACCCCTTGAATTTGTTCACAGTTGTAACTAAAATTGTTACATGTGCAGACAAAAGTAAAAAAGGAGGAAAAGAAATGAAAAGCTATCAGCTTGGAACGTTTTTACTTCGTCTTATGTTAGGGCTAACGTTTTTTATTCATGGTCTTGGCAAATTCCAAAGCGGTATTGATAATACGGTCGGTTTTTTCCATAGCATGGGCATTCCTGCGTTTTTCGCTTATGCGGTTGCGGTTATTGAATTCGTAGGGGGAGCCGCTATGATTCTTGGATTTCAAACGCGTTTAATCGGTGTCTTGTTTGCGATTGTGATGATTGGCGCTATTTTTACAGCGAAAAGCGGTGCTGGTTTTACAGGCGGCTATGAGCTTGAGGTTGCCCTTTTTGTCGTTTCGCTTCATATGATTCTAGCAGGAAGCGGCGCGTACGCGTTAGACAACCGATTACAAAAACCAGAAGAACATTATTCTTAAAAAGGTAGGCGCATAGCGTCTACCCTTTTTTGTAAAATATATCCTTCTATCGATTCATTTTTATTAAAATATACAGCTATCATTTTTAAGAAAATTCTTATATATGGTACTATTTGGTCATAGATGACTGTATAGTCATTCTATTTGAACGATATGGGGAGGTTTTAACATGAAAACCGAAAGAGAAAACGGAATCGTCCGTCAAGTGAATACGATTCAAACAAAAGAAGAGCGCTTTAATCCTTTCTCTTGGTACGAAGAGATGAGAAACAGTGAACCTGTGCAGTGGGATGAAGAAAGGCAGGTATGGGATGTTTTTCACTATGACGGAGTCAAAGAAGTACTGGAACAAAAGAATATTTTTTCTTCTGATCGAAGACCTCCACAAAACCAAAGACAAACTGCTTTAGGAACGAGCCTAATTAATATTGATCCGCCTAAGCACGCTGAAATGAGAGCACTTGTTAATAAAGCTTTTACGCCTAAAGCAATGAAAGCATGGGAGCCTAAAATTGCTCGCATTACACATGAATTATTACAAGAAGTTGAGCACCTTGAAGACATTGATATAGTCGAGCATCTTTCCTACCCGCTTCCGGTTATGGTGATTGCCGATATTTTAGGCGTGCCGATAGAAGACCAGCGTCAGTTTAAAGATTGGTCGGATATTATCGTAGCGGGTCCGTCGAATAATGAACGTGAAACGCTAGAAAAATTGCAGCAAGAGAAAATGAAGGCAAATGATGAGCTAGAAACTTACTTTTATCGAATCATTGAAGAAAAACGCACCCATCCAGGAGATGATATTATCTCCGTGCTTCTTCAGGCAAAAGAAGAAGGGACACAGCTAACGGATGAAGAAATCGTAGGGTTTTCCATTTTGCTGTTGATTGCAGGAAACGAAACCACAACAAATTTAATTTCAAATACGATTTATTGTTTAATGGAAGATAAAGCTTCTTTTGAACGACTCAAACGAGAGAAAGAACTTTTGCCTTCTGCGATTGAAGAAGTTCTTCGCTATCGTTCACCCGTTCAAGCTCTTCACCGAATCGTAAAAGAAGATGTGATTCTTGCAGGCAAGAAATTAAAAGCAGGAGAACACGTCATTCCATGGATGGGATCAGCGCACCGAGACGCGCAGTACTTTGAAGACCCGGATGTATTTAAAATCGACCGAAAGCCAAATATGCATATGGCATTTGGAAGAGGCATTCATTTTTGCTTAGGAGCACCGCTTGCTCGAATAGAAGCAAAAATTATGCTATCTGAGCTGATTGACCGCTATCCGCATATGGACTGGAGCCCGTCATTTGAGTTAAAGCCGATTGAAAGCACATTTGTGTATGGGTTAAAAGAATTATTAATTCGTAAACATGTATAAAAAAAGCACGCTTTGCGTGCTTTTTACTCTTTTTCTGCTTGAATTCTCGCTTCAGCAATTTGATCGGTATGATTATATCCCCATTGAAACATCAGCTCGATAATAGGGATGAGTGTTTCTCCAAAAGGCGTTAAATAATATTCTACTTTAGGCGGAACTTGTTTATAGACTTCGCGGTGGATAATTCCGTCGCGCTCGAGTTCGCGAAGCTGCAGCGTGAGCATTCGCTGCGTCACGCCGGGAATGAGTCTGCGCAGTTCATTAAAGCGCCGGCGTTCCTTTGATAATTGATATAAAATGACGCTTTTCCATTTGCCTCCGACTACATCAACGGCTGCTTCCACAGGGCAAGAATAGCCGTGAGGCTCCCATTTTGTTAAGTCGTATTTCATAGTGATTGCTCCTTTTATCCGTGAGTTCAGCTGCATTTGTGCTGCCTATACTATAGCACGTCTTATTTGATAAAAACATGGAAATGATTCATGGAATTATTGACGGAAAATTAAAAAAGTAATGGAAATAATTATGAGTTTGTTGTATGATGAAACTATGAAAATAAATTTTCCATTAAAAAGCGAAATATTTTGAAAGCGCTTTATTTATAAAGGATGACAGGGGAAAGGGCGGAGGAATGATGAAAAGATTTATCAAAGTAGAAAAAAGAAATCACGTGGCGGTTGTACGAATGAATCAGTCGATGCTCAATCGTTTGAACAGCGAAGTCATGTATGAGCTGCAAGAAACGATGAATGAGCTGCAGCACGATGCGTCGGTTGGATCTATTGTATTTATGGGAGAGTACTATAAAATGAACGGAGACAGCAGAGCCACCTCTTTTTTACGCGAAGAAACAGGAAGGCTTTATCAGCCAATTCATGCAGTAGCAGCTCGAGCCATTTTTCAGCGTATTTCATGCAGCTCCAAACAAACGATTGCGCTTCTTACAAATTTTACGTTTGGCGGAGGGTATGAGTTAGCTTTAGCATGCAACGTGCGAATTGCGGAAGAACCTGTGCAGCTCAAGTTAACAAACGGCATGACCGTTAGTGCGCAAGAAGCGTGCAACATGGGCAAAGTGCAGCATGTTGTGCAAAAAGGAAAAGGATTAGAATATTCACTTGCGCTGAACGCATTAGAAAAGGAAGCTTAAAAAAACGCTTTCACTTTATTTTTATAAAGTGAAAGCGTTTTTATTTTATTTTGTTGATAAAAGGGTATTGAAAATTCTGAAAAAAGGAGTAGAATGATAACAAATCTACTTATTTTAAATAAGCAAAGGAGCTGGTATCAATGCCATTCATTTTTAAAGAAGCGGTAGTCGGATTGTTTACAGCGGCAGCAGCAGGTTTACTGGCGTTTCAAGGGGTAGAAGTGGTGTCAGCCATCATTCATCTGCTAACTTTTTGGAAACAGTAATAGCTAATAAGTAGAGGAACAACTTATACAGATAAGGGGCTTGAGACTTTCTCAGCCCTTTTTGTTGTGGAGTTCATTATTTTTCAGTATACTAACGGTGGAAATTAAGACATAATATGGTTACATAGCAGGGATTTACGAACTCAGTAGGGAAGTATGTAGACTCTGAAAAAATAAACAACGATCGCTTTTACCCGGTAACAAGTTTTGTTATCGGGTAACGTGTGTAAGGGGTGTGGATAAGTGAAAGACAAAAATTTAACAGAAGAACAGCAGCGAGTTGATTGGGTAGTAGAAGAAATCAGCCAAAAAGTTGAAAAGATAGGCAAAAGCGTAGGAAACGTAAAAGGTGAAATTGTCGATTTGCGAAGCACGTTTTGGGACGATGTTACGGTTAATATGGATGAGCCAGATGACGTAATTGAGACATTTACGAGCATTAAGCAGCAGGCAGAACTTTTAGCTGAACGTGAAATTACCCATAGACAAGCGTATGATCAATTAAAAACATTAAAAAAACTAACGCAATCCCCTTATTTTGGACGTTTTGATTTTATAGAAAATGGTGAAAAAGAAGCGGAAGCTATTTATGTGGGCGTAGGCTCCTTAATGGATCAAAAAGATGAAGAGTTTTTAATTTATGATTGGCGTGCGCCTATTTCGAGTCTTTATTATGATTATTCACCAGGAAAAGCGCAGTACGAAACGCCAGGTGAAGCAATTAAAGGCGAGATGAAGCTAAAGCGTCAGTTTATTATCGAAAATAGCGTAATTAAAAGCATGTTTGATACAGGAATTACCATTCGAGACGAGCTGCTTCAAGAAGTGCTCGGACATAATGCAAGCAGTCAAATGAAAAGTATTGTAGCGACCATTCAAAAAGAACAAAACCAAATTATTCGAAATGAAAAAAATAAAGTGCTAATCGTTCAAGGGGTAGCAGGGAGCGGTAAAACGTCTGCAGCTCTTCAGCGCGTGGCCTATCTTCTCTATCATCACCGAAAGCAGCTGACTGCAGAAAACATGATGCTGTTTTCACCAAATCCGCTTTTTAACAGCTACGTCTCAACCGTTCTTCCGGAGCTTGGAGAAGACAATATGAAACAAACAACGTTTCAGCAATATGCCGATGGCCGGTTAGGAAACGAGTTTGAAGTGGAGGACTTGTTCGTTCAAATCGAATATTTGCTAACGGAAAAAAATGCCGCAACAAAAAAGCAAAAAATGCAGGAAATCCGCTACAAGGCAAGCCGTGAATTTAAAAAGCAGGTAGATGCGTATATCGAAGAACTGTCTACTAAAGACATCATTTTTAAAAACATTAAGTTCCGCGGCGAAATCGTATTATCCGCTCGGCGTTTGCTGTCTTATTTCTATTCACTTGATACGGGAATTTCCATACCTAACAGGATGCAGCTCGTAGCGGAATGGGCGCTTAAACTCATTAATCAGCTTGAAAAACTTGAGCGCAAAAAAGATTGGGTTCAAGAAGAAATTCAGCTTTTAGAAAAAGAAGATTACGTGGAGGCCTATCAGCATTTGCAGAAAAAGGAAGGCTACACGGAAAGTTCATTTGACGACTTTGACCGGGAACAAGCGTATTTAGCCAAAGCCGTTGTAGCTAAAAAAATGAAATTTATTAAGCAGGCCATCAAGCAGCTTAAATTTATCGACATTCGCCGTATCTATATGCAGCTGTTTGAAAGAAATCACCTTTTTTCTCACGTAGAGGGATGGGAAGACACTGCTAAAAACACGGTGCAAAGAGTCATGAACATGAAGCTGTCTTATGAAGACGTAACGCCTTACTTATATATAAAAGATCAAATTGAAGGGCGCAAAGCCAATCCTGTCATTCGCTATTTGTTTATTGATGAAGCACAAGACTATTCACCGTTTCAGCTAGCATTTTTAAAAGAGCTGTTTCCGCATGCCAGAATGACGCTGCTTGGAGACTTGAATCAAGCGATCTATGCGCACGCCCTGAACGCACCAACCATTCTTTCAAGCGAACTGTACGAAGAGAAAGAAGCAGAAACGCTGACTCTTACGAGAAGCTACCGATCAACACGTCAAATTGTCGAGTTTTCAAGGGATATGGTGGCAAACGGCCATTTAATCGAGCCGTTTAATCGAGACGGAGCGAAACCGACCGTGACGGCTACAGGCGACGTGCAAAAGCTGGATGAGGCAATTATACACAAAATTAATGAATTGAAGCAGCAAAACTATAAAACGATTGCTGTTATTGCCAAAACAGCTGAGGAAAGTCGTCAGGCATTCCAAGCACTGCCTGAAGCGATGTCTGCAAGGCTGCTAACAAAAGAAACAAGTTCGTTTGAAAAAGGCATGCTTGTTCTGCCAGCTTACTTAGCAAAAGGAATTGAATTTGATGCCGTCATCATTTACAATGCGTCGAGTGAATGTTACCAAGATGAATATGAGCGAAATTTATTTTATACGGCATGTACAAGAGCGATGCATGAACTGCACCTGTTCTCACTTGGTGAAATCAGCCCGTTTATATCAAATAAAGAAACTTATGACTATCAAGGTCAATAAAAGAAGGCAGCCAGTAGGCTGCCTTCTTTTATTATTGACTTTCAAAATGCAGTAAATACTTCACCAAATAAAGGCCTGAGTTTGTTTTTTCTTGAAGAGGAATGGTCAGGCATGTGACGTAATAATATCCTTTTGGAATGTCATAGCTTAAGGTTTCAGATAGGACGCTTTTGATTTCAATCCCATCGCTTTCGACGTGAAAAGGAAGGCGAGTGGTTTTTTCAGCCCGTGATGCGTCTGGAGTTTTGTTTACCCACACTTCAATAAGGGCTTTTGTGTTCGATACGGCTTCAAATGAAATAGCTTTATCGTCTGCGACATATCCTTTTTGAATATCTTCATCACTCCAGTCGTGATGGGGCTTTGGCTGTCCTTTTTGAAATAGCGTAAACTGATGATAAGACATGGTTAGCTCTTGTTCTTTCCATTTTGTTTTCATGATTTCACCTCTTCAAAGTAAAGCTTGTTCAGCTATTATTGGACGATAAATTGTACGCGCGTACCATCTGGGTACTGTTCTAATTGATTTCCAACCCACGAGCCGGCTCCCCGGTTATCAGAAGGTGAAATATAGCGAATGTCAGCTCCTGCTCCGCCTTCTTCGCACATAGCCATTGGCCATTCATCACGGTCATAGCCTGTTTTTGTTGGATATCCTTTCAGCGATTCTTCCCGGTTCGCTTCAGCACCGTCGCGATCAATTGTGCAAACGGAAGAGTGCCCAGCGGCAATCGCGTCACGAATATGATCACCCGTTTCAGGATATCGGTCTAACGGAAAATAAAGCGTCGCATCATAGTTTATTTCAGCTTCCGTTTTTTCAGGAGCTAAAAAAGCCGCATGTCCCATAAACCCTAAAATACATGCCATAATAATGAATAGACTTGCCATTAATTTTTTCCCGTATGTAGCCATCTCAAACCTCCAGTGTAAGTCGTTTTTACAGCTTAACTATACTCTCAGATTGCTAAGTTTAGATTACAGGACAATAAATACGGTGTAAACAAGTACTAACATTTATGTGAAAATGATCTTTTTGTCTTATCCTTAAAACGTAAAAATCCCTCAGAATATTCCGGGAGTTATACGTTTTAATGTGTATCTACTTACGATTCAGATTAAATGGAGTTTGAAGAGGTAGGTAACTAAAAGAAATCTCAGCAGTGAAAAAAAGAGTATACTTCCTTTACTTGACATCATACCCTAATAGGTATAAAGTTGTGTATACATTTACTTCTTGCGTATAGCTTAAAAGCAAGAAACGCAATCATGCATGAGCGGAGGTAGTAGTATGATGGAATATGATAAGCAAGTTAAAAATCGTTTAAAACGAATTGAAGGTCAATTAAAAGGTGTCTTAAATATGATGGAACAAGGAAAAGACTGCCGTGATATTGTGACACAGCTCTCAGCAGCTAGAAGCGCAATTGATCGCACGATGGGTGTTATTGTCAGCACCAACCTTGAACAATGCGTAAGAGAAAGCATTGAAAAAGGCGAGAATACCGAAAACTTAGTAAAAGAAGCAGTAGAGCTGTTAGTAAAAAGCAGATGAGACATTCGTTTCATCTGCTTTTTGTTTTTAATGTACGCTGCTCATAAGGATAAAAACCGCTGTTCCTAAACACAATACGGATAGGAACAGCGGTTTTTTAGGTTTATCTCGTTTTAAGAACAGGAAAGATATATGGAGAGAAAGGAGGAGGTCAAAGTGAGTGATGACAAAAAGTCACCAACATATAATCATACGGAAATTCATCATAAAATTGAGGCTTCTCCAAAAGCGCAGGGAATCAAAGCTGCTTTTCGCTTTAACCACGCTTCTTCTCCGTGGGTAAGAGGAATCAGCTCAGGCTTGTCTTCAAGCCTGCCGATTTTGATAGGAATTTTGTTTGATCATTTGCAGTACGGACTCATTGCAAGCATTGGCGGCTTTACATATTTGTATACAAAAGATGAGCCTTACGCGCAGCGTGGCGTTAAGTTATTTTTAGTTTTGCTGGGCATTACGCTGTGCTTTACACTCGGCTCGTTATTTGCTGACGTAGCTTGGATGAAAACTATTTTATTTGGTGTTATTGGAGCTGTATCGGTTTATGTTTTCGGAGCGTTAAAAATCCCAGGACCTTCTGCCATGTTTTTTGTCCTTTCATTTGCTGTGAGCACGAGCATTCCAGCGCCGAATTTGCAGGCTGTTTTTTTGCACGCAGGACTCGTTTTTTTAGGAGGGGCACTATCTTGGTGTATTAGCATGAGCGGCTGGCTTATTAACCCGCGCGGACCTGAAACTGCCGCTGTGGCGAAAGCGTACAGGCAGCTAGCTTCATTTGTCGGGTCTCTTGGTACGGAATCGTTTCACGCCGAGCAGCATAAAACGGTTGTAGAGCTTCGGGCAGCGGAAACAGCGATGAAACAAGCGAAAATTAATCGAAAAAAATCATCGTTTGCGCATCGTCTATTTTTATTAAATCAAAAAGCCGAAGGGCTGTTTATCTTTGTGATGGCCGCTGCGAACGATTTTAATCCAGCTGTTTCTAAAAAAGCACAAGCGGTGATTGAAACGTTCGCATCCGAAATGGCCACGTTAAAAAAGCATAAAAAAATTCGAGATGTAAGAGAAGAAATTGAAGAGCTGTCTATCAAAGAAGAGCTGCGCACATTATTATTAGATGTAAACGACGTTCTTCAAATGAAGGAATTAAAAGAAACGGAGTATATTCAGTTCTCGCACGGCACGATAAGAGCACGGTTAAAAGCTGCTTTTCACAAACGTTCGTATGTGCTTAAAAACGCTTTGCGCTACGGAATTATTATGATCATCGCTGCAGCCGTTGCCTACACGACAAATATTCCAAGGTCTTACTGGATTCCGCTTACGTGCGCGGGAGTGATGCTTGGAGCAACCGTTCGTGCAACGGTTCAGCGAGGTATTCAGCGCTCTGTTGGAACCATTTTAGGTATTTCAATTGGAACGGGCATTCTGATGCTTGAACCAACGGGAATCGTCATTGCGCTCATTGTCTTTGTGCTTCAGTCGACGATTGAAATTTTAATTGTCAAAAACTACGCGCTCGGCACGCTCTTTATCACACCGAATGCTCTTTTAATTGCTGAAAGCGGTCATCCGGATAAAGCGATTAGCTACTTTACGTCTGCTCGAGTGATTGATATTGTCATTGGTTCTGTTATTGGAGTGGTCGGCACGGTATTAATTTTCAAACGAGCTTCTTCACTTCGTTTGCCATATTTGCTTGGAGCTGTGATACGAAAAGAAGGACAGTTTTTAGAAATGCTAAGCACCGAACAAGATGAAGAAAGAATTAAACGAGAAAGAAATAAGCTTCAAGGAGAACTCGTTAATCTTCGGGCGCTGTACGATAATGTGATTGGAGAATATTCTAAAACGGCCGTCAAACTGGAAGGATTGTGGCCTGCGGTTGTCGCTACGCAGCAGTTAGGTTATATGCTTCTTGCGTCGTTTGAAGGATATAAGCTGTCAGAAACGGAGAAACGAGAGCTTCAGGAAACATTTGCTCAGCTAGCTGCAGCAGCAGAGCAAAAACGAGCGCCAAAGCTTTCAAGTGTTCCGACCCTGAAACACTACCCTATTATTCAAGGAGAAATAGTCGCTTTATATGAAAGTCTGCAGGTAGAAATATAAAAAGCACGGAACCCAGGGGCTCCGTGCTTTTGTTTTTACATATCCACAACTTCATTTACCGTTTTATTTACATCGTCACGCGTCATTTTTTCTTTTCCTTTCATCAGGGCGTTTAATGTTCCATCAGCAAGCGCTAACGGAATTTTACAGAAATGAAGGATCGGAAGCGATTTGACATCTTCTAAATATTTCTTTCCTAGTGAAAGATTGCGGCGAGCGTAGGCAAACATATCTTCTCTGCTCCAATTGTTAGGAAAGAAGCTGACTCCGCGCTCTGAATCTTCCGAGGTATTACGCAGGATATTAACAGACTGCAAGCCGCGTCCAAACGCAATAGCTAATTCTTTGTCTGTTTCCGTGCCGTCATACCATTTCCAAATGTCATTAAGCATCACACCTACTAGACCAGCTACGTAGAACGTATAGTCATCTAAATCCGCTTCATTTTGAATATGCCAGTCTTTTTCTACCCAATCGGCCATTCCTTTGGCCATAATAGAAGTTGCATCTAATACTTGATCTGCAACTCCAGTCGGACAAAGCGCAATCCAGTTGCCGAGCTGAAGCGTTACGTCAGGTAAATCAGCTTGATAAGGACCTACTAATGCCATGTACTCGTCTTCGTTAAAAGACTTTTTTAACAGGTCACTAATGGCGTAAAGCAAGCGGCTTTTTACACCGGCTTCTAGCTCAGGGTGATCTTCAATTTCATCAATTGCCCTCATACATAAGTAAGCAGATCCTACTGCATCCTGCAATTCTGCCGGCAAGTGGCTAATTGGAATAAAAAATGTTCGGCTTGTCTCTTTTAACATCACCATTGCGTTGTCGCGTAATTTGTTGGGTACACTCATTGATAACTAGCTCCTTTTTACATATCCACATGTCAAATTAGTTTAAGTTTTCATCTTATATACTATAGTAACAAAAAATGAGCATTTAATGGAGTTTAAAGATTACTTATTAACGATATTGTCATTATTTTGTAGTATTTGAACAGAGAAACTTGTAACATATACAAGTTTACACTACGATAATACTCGTTCATTCTTCGTTTTACAGAAATAAATGGTTTATTTTTAAGAAAATTGCTGTCATGCTAATGGATTAGGTGAGCTTTTAAGAGAGTATTCAACAGTGGGTTATACATAATATATAGGACAATACAGAGGTGAATGTATGAAAATTTTAATTGTAGAAGACGATGGTAAAATATATGAATTAGTGAAAGAGAAATTTGAGCAGTGGTCATTTGAAGTGGCTGGAGTAGAAGACTTTCAAAAGGTAATGGAAGTATTTATTGCAGAAAGCCCAGAGCTTGTTATTTTAGACGTGAATTTGCCTGTATATGACGGGTTTTACTGGTGTCAGCAAATACGTACAGTTTCAAAAACTCCTATCGTCTTTCTTTCCTCTCGTGAACATCCAATGGATATTGTTATGGCAATGAATGTTGGGGCAGATGACTACATTCAAAAGCCGTTTAACTTAGATGTTCTTGTTGCCAAAGTGCAGGCGCTTCTGCGCAGAACGTATTCGTATGGAGATACGATTTCAGACGTTATCGAGTGGAACGGAGCGGTGCTAGACTTAAAAAAAGGAAGTTTGCATTATAACGATCAAGAAATTCATTTAACTAAAAACGAATTTTTTATTTTGCGGCTTCTTTTGGAAGAACGAGGCAAGATTGTATCGCGAGAAGAGCTTATGCGAAGGCTATGGGAAGATGAGAAATTTGTAAGTGACAATACGCTTTCTGTCAATATCACACGCATTCGTATCAAGCTGGAAGATATCGGGCTGAATGATCAAATTGTGACTAAAAAAGGTCAAGGGTATTTGGTGAATTAAGATGTGGAAAAGTTTTTTTAGAGAAAGGCTAAGCTGGATTTTGTTTGTTCTTATATGGCTGAGTATAATCGATGCTCTGCTGCTGCTGGAGTACGATATTAAGGTATCGTCCACTTCGTTTTGGTATTTGAATCTTTTAACTCTGTGTCTGCTGATTCTGTTTCTTTTATGGAGAGGAATAAAAGAAAGAAGATTTCTAAAAAAGTTAAGCTTAATGCTGCGGAACGATGCGTACGATTTACAAGAAATGCATTCATACGTTCGAACGAAAGCAGATGAAGAAATGCTGAGCCTGCTGCAGCATATAGATCGTGTATATCGCAGACAAACTCATGCTCTTCACGTACAGCAGCGAGAGCAGCAGGAATATGTAACGACTTGGGTTCATGAGATCAAGACGCCGCTTACTGCGATGAAGCTGCTTATTAATGCTCATCGTACAGAGCTTTATAAATGGCCTTGGCTAAAGGATATTGAAGATGAGTGGATGAAAATTGACGGGTTAGTAGATCAGAATTTATATTCCGCACGCCTGCAGTACTTAGAAAAAGATTATCAGGTGCAGGCAGTGTCGCTAAGTGAACTTGTTTTTCCAAACGTTGCGTACTTCTCAAAATGGTGTATTGAAAAGAAACTGCATATTGATGAAAAAAATCTAGACACACTGGTGCATACTGACCCAAAGTGGATGCAGTTTGTTGTGAGGCAAGTGCTGTCTAACGCCATTAAATATAGCCCTCTAGAAGGAAAGCTTTCTTTTTTTGGTGAAGAAACGCCAAAGTACGTAAAGTTATTTATCGCTGACCGAGGGAAAGGGATTCCAACTCAAGATCTTCCCCGGGTTTTTGAAAAAGGATTCACAGGAAATGCGGGAAGAAAAACGAAGGGAGCTACGGGGCTAGGGCTGTATTTTTCAAAAAAAATCACAGATGCTCTTGGCCATCGAATAGAGATAAATTCACTTTTACACGAAGGAACCACAGTGATTTTGACCTTCTACAAACCGAATTCTTTTGATAACCTTTCAAAAATGTAAGATTGCAAGCTGAGATTGTCATCTGCTTCAAACGAATCTTTCCTTGATTCAAAGTAAGATAGAGCTATACACAAGGAGGGAACGTACATGAAGCGAAAGTGGATTAGCCTTTTAGCCCTGATTTTTATTGTGGGAGCAGGTATAGGAGGAGTAAAGATTTATCAAAAAGCCGCAACGGAGCATCAATACGGGATTATCCCAAAAGAAGCAAAAAAAGTGGACGACTATGGACGAGTTCAATATACAATTTCAGTAATAAACGAAAAAGGACAAACAACGTTTCAAACATTTACAACGATTAAACAGTTAAAAGAAGGAACGATTATTGACCTTTTTGTTCGAGGTAATGAAGTTCGGAAATATGACATTATAACAAAAAATGAGCTGCCGCAGCGAGTGAAAAGCGTGTGGCCTACAAAAGAACGAAAGGAGGAAGGAAAATGAGTATTGTCCTTGAAGGGAAAAATGTAACTAAAACGTTTGGATCAAGAGGAAACGTATATGAAGCGCTAAAAGGAATTGATTTTACAATCGAAGAAGGAGAGTTTGTCGGTATTATGGGACCATCTGGAGCGGGAAAAACGACGCTGATGAACATTCTTTCAACGATTGACCGCCCTACAGATGGCGAGGTATGGATTCAAGGAGAAAACGTGGCGCTCATAAAAGATAAGAAGCTGTCTGCTTTCAGACGCAATCATTTAGGGTTTATTTTTCAAGATTATAATTTATTGGATACGTTAACGGTAAAAGAAAATATTCTTCTGCCACTTACGGTTACAAAAATGTCTAAGAAAGAGATGGAGACCAAGCTTAAAGACACCGCAACGCGACTAGGCATCTATGAGCTGGCGGATAAGTATCCGTATGAGATTTCTGGCGGACAAAAACAGCGCGTTGCAGCAGCGAGAGCGATGATTACGAATCCAGCCGTTATTTTTGCCGATGAACCTACCGGAGCTCTTGATTCCAAAGCCGCTTCAAGCCTGCTTGAAAAGCTGTCGCAACTAAATCAAGAAGACCGTGCCACGATTATTATGGTGACGCATGATCCGCTGGCTTCAAGCTACTGCAGCCGCGTGCTGTTTATTAAAGACGGACAAATTTACACGGAGCTGTTTAAAGGCGAACAAACGAGACAAGCATTTTTTAAACGGATTATGAACATTCAAGGCGCATTAGGCGGTGAAGGCTATGACCGTATTTGATCTTGTTAAAAAGAATATGCGCAAAAATATTAGCCGGTACAGCCTTTATTTCTTTTCAATGATTTTTAGTATTATTGTGTACTATGTGTTTGCTACGCTTCAGTACGACCAATCGATTTCAAAGGTTATTGGAGAAGAGATGAGGCTGCAGGGCATTTTTAATGCTTCAAATTACGTTCTGCTTACCTTTATTGTCGTCTTTATTTGGTACACAAACTCGTTTTTTATCAGGCAGCGTAAGAGAGAGCTCGGGCTGTATCATTTAGTCGGCATTGAAAAACGTACGATTGGGAAAATGATTTTCTATGAGAATATGCTGCTGGGGATTTTTTCTTTGGTGGTCGGTATTTTACTAGGTACCGTGTTTTCAAGGCTGTTTGTGCTGTTTTTACTAAAGCTTATGGGACTGTCGCTTTCTATTACGCTCACATTTTCTCTTCAAGCGGTTTTAAAAACAGCCGTAGTGTTTTTGATTGTTACCATTTTTATATCGTTTCAAGGCTATTTTATTATGTACCGCTATACGCTATTAGATTTGTTTCAAGCGGAAAGTAAAAGTGAACGCGTAAATAAAATAAATTCGAAACGCTCAATTGTAGTGGGAGGGCTTGGTGTTTTACTCGTTGGCTACGGGTACTACCTTTCATCGGGAAACATTGTGACGCCTAAATTTTTTCTAATTGTAGCAGTTGTACTGTTTTCGGTTATTTTCGGGACGTTTTTACTTTTTAAAGCTACAATTGAGTGGCTGATGGGGCTTTACCGAGAGCATGCAAGCGGATATTATTCGTTTGCAAATATGCTAAGCGTTTCTACTATGATGTATCGAATTAAAGCAAATGCACGAGTGTTAACATTAATTACGATCTTGTCGGCTACTACACTTGTAGCAGTTGGTGTGACGTATTCCTCGTACTATAACACAAAAGCCGACGCCAGAAGTATGCAGCCTTATGACTATACGCTGCACAGCAAAAACGCAGCGCAAGAATTTATGGATGTACTGCGTGAGTTAGATATCCAATCAAATCAGTATGTCTATCATATCGTGAAGCACTCTGCTGATTTATCAGACTTTCGATTTATTACATCTGGTTATTATGGAGATGGTGAGCGAATAAGCTTTTTAGATGAAGAAGAAGTGCGGAAAAATGGCGTTTCGGTTCCTGCGTTAAACGCAAACGAAACCGTTGTTTTTGATTCGATGGCAAAAGGAAAAGTGTTTAAACCTAGTACAGGTAAAACGGCGGCTGTGCAGCTGAACAAATCAGAACAGCTTGCTTTAAAAGTCGTTAAATCAGAACCTTCGCTTATTCTTGACTCTGAGAGTGCCGGCTATCAGTTTGTAGTCAATCACGACACGTTTATCAAACTTTCAAAGGCTGGACAAAAGCAAGCGGTGTACGTATTTAATACGGATGATGGAAACAAACAAAATGAACTTACTAAGAACTATCATCAAATCGCAAAAGAAGCTGGAGAAAGGCGTACTTCATACTATGATGTGTTTCAGGCAGGCTTAATGAGTAAAGGATTGTTTATTTTTATTGGAGGATTTTTAGGGCTCGTCTTTTTGATGGCAACGGGCAGCATTATTTATTTTAAGCAAATCTCCGAAGCCGAACAAGAGCGCAAAAGATTTGAAGTTCTGCGTAAGCTTGGGTTTTCAGTGTCTCAAATGATGAGCGCCGTTCGAAAGCAGCAGCTGTTTACGTTTGGTTTGCCTTTAGTAATTGGCATCTTGCACAGTCTATTTGCGCTGAAGGTCATTACTAATCTAACCGGTGAAAGTCTGATAATCCCTGTTTTAATAGCGGATGCAGTATACGGGGTTATTTATTTCATTTTCTACTGGCTGACAATGAATTACTACCGAATGGTAATAAAGCGACTGTAAAGAAAAGACTGTTTCGATAAATGAAACAGTCTTTTTTTTGTTGGGAAAATAAAAGGTATGGAGTAGCGAAAACCTGAATATAAAAAAGGGTATATAAAAACTAGAGAGTTGTATAGGAGGAGAAAGATGTGAAAGCAGATGCTGTGTTTGAAGGGGGAGGCGTTCGAGGAATTGCATTCACGGGTGCAATTGAAGCGATGGAAGAAAGCAATGTAGAATGGCAGCGTCTAGCAGGTACGTCAGCCGGAGCGTTGATAGCGGCACTTTTAGCGAGCGGCTATAAAAGTGGTGAAATTCGCAAGGAGCTTCAAAACATGGACTACGATAAATTTCGCGGGAAAACAATTATTAACCGAATTCCTCTGATTGGGAACTTGATTGAACTGATGATTCATTTAGGTTTTTATAAAAATGATTATTTGGAAAAATGGGTGCACGGTCTGCTGCGTGAAAAAGGAATCGAAACGTTTGCGGATTTGCCAGCGGATAAGCTGAAAATTATTGCATCAGATATTTCGAACGGACAGATGCTTGTGCTGCCTGACGACTTGCCCCGATACGGAATGCAGCCAAGCGATATGAAGATTTCACAAGCTGTGATGATGAGTGCGTCCATTCCTTTTTTCTTTCGTCCCATCATCTGGAAATCCAAAGGGTTCAAGAGGTCATACATTGTCGACGGAGCGCTTTTAAGCAATTTTCCGATTTGGCTGTTTGATACGGAGCATCCGCGTTTCCCGACGTTTGGTTTTCGATTTGTAAAAGAAGAAATTGATACAGCCGCTGTTATTCCGACGCCGGTCCATTTATTTAAAAGTATGTTTACAACGATGCTGCAAGCTCACGATTTGCGGTACTTAAACGCGGAGACAAAAGAACGAACGGTGCAAATTCCAACGGGTGTGATTACGGCAACGGATTTTGCCTTAAAGGAAGAAGAAATCGAATTTTTATATGAATCTGGTTATATATCAGCAAAGCGCTTTTTAGAAAAGTGGGATTTTGAACAGCATAAAATGAATCGGACCGGGCGTCAGCTGACACGAAGAAAGCTCCCGTAACAGGAGCTTTTCTACGGCTGTTTTAAAATGTTGACTTCAACAGCCTCGCCTTTTGCCGGAACGGAATACTGAACGCTTTTGTCTTTTTTGAGCCATGCTTTAACAAGCTGTCCTTTTTTGTATGTTTGATCATCCGAAACTTTTACATAAATAGGCTGTACATCGCTAGAACCAAGTATTTCTTTTGTTGTATAGTCAAGCGCGGTATCTCGCGGAATGACGTTTGCAATAAGAATTTCCTCCTGTTTCACTTCTAAAATGCGCCCTTGAACTAAATAGCCGGCCGGCTTTTTTGACTGCTCGGCGTTATCAGAACAGCCGCTTAAACAAATAAAAAAGAGAAGAAAAAGTGCAGTTGATTGAACGGTAAACTTCATAAAATCTCCTTTCCGTTTCAACATGACTACCATTATAACGCGTTTGACCATTTCTTTTCCAGTTTTCGGAGAAAGCAAGAGGTAATCGTTGACGTTATTTCAGCGCGCGTGATATGTTTTAACTCATAAACGCTATTTTTACTAGAAGCCACGCTTAGTACGGGAGGTCCTTATATGGATGTTACCTTTTTAACCAATGTTATTCGACATATATTAGAACGAGATAATTTTGTCATTGACTTTGAAGAATCAGACGAACAAAATATTCACTTTTGGCATCGAGACGAGCCGTTTCGCCTTTTTATTTCAGAACAAACGGAAAGCTATTTAGTATGGACCGTTTTTGAAAATGAAAAAGAACAGTGGAGCGGAAAAACATTTCTTCAAGAAGTGACGAATACGTGTAAAGACTGCAGTGAGCCAATCGCGCACTGGATTTATAAAGACGGAGGCAAAGCAGGTTATTGCGATCATTGTCTTCAAACGTTTGGAAATGCGTATTTTACAAATGCTGATGATATCAAGCAAAACCTTCATTTAATTGACGGTTCTATTTGTTTTATTACCGATGAAACCGGAAGCGATTGGTGGATTGCATATGAAGGATTCAAACGAGTAATTGCAAGATTAGAAGAAAATCCCGATCAGAAAGTAGAAATGTACAAGCCCGAATATCCGGTCTTTAAATGGGAAATACATTTTCTAACGGAAAACAATTCTGCTAGCTTTAAGTTCAAAGATGACTTCGCATCTGGAATTGTACCGAAGGGAAGAATACTCTAACATCCTTGTTATAAGGGTGTTTTTTCTTATAATGGGAAGTTTTTTTAAAAAAATAATTAATTTAGGTTAAAAAGAAGGAATTAAAGGGTAAAGAGTAGAAGATATATCACTATAGGAAGAATGGGGGAAATAATTATGACAACTACAACAAATTTAACACTGGGGTACAAAATGTACACGATTGATTTTAGCCGTCCAACGCAGTCTAACGAGGCACTGCTTGATTTCTTTAAAGATGTGCAGCACAGACAGGGAAATAACGCAGAAAGCTTTTCTAAAACATTAATGGAAATCGAAGAAATCAAAACAAAATATGTAGATCACGAAATCGTACAGCTGGCTAAATCGCTTGAACAGCAAATAAGCCGCTCAAATGCAGAAAAACTTGAGGTCTGATAATCACCAGAAATGGTCGATTTATCAGACCTTTTTTATATTTTTATCGATGTAGCACTTTATACTTGGCTAAAGTGCAGCCAAGTATAAAGTGCTAGACCTATGCGGAAGTTGCCCTCCCTTGCGGGCTGCCAACTTCCGCATAGGTGAACCTTTTGGGGTGAAGTCAAGGGGAATGGGAATCTGGTAGTGTGGCTTTTAGGCTGAAGAGAGAATTCTGTACATTTTAAAGAATGTTTGATTTTATCAAAAGTTGTAGATGAATAGACTATCAAGTCGTTGGAGGCGTTGTATGGTTGGAATTTGCAGCTGGAAGTGTGCAGTGAGTGGAATAAGTATTGCGAGTGTCTACAGTAAGCAGCCGTCGTGGCAGCGGGAGTGTTATTTGGTGACACCTGGTAAAGTTTATTATGAGTCGTGCTATCAAGGGTACGGAGAGTTTGCGGGAATGGATATTTTTTGTTTGATGAGAGAAAGCGGAGCGGAGAAAGAAGACAGTGAAGGGGTAGCGGCTTTTAAGCCTAAGATTGTGCTGGCGAAGTATTACAGTGGGCAGCGTTATGAAGAACTGCCGGAATCAGAGCCGTGTCCGTACGGAGGCTATTTTTTTGAAGGGTGGAAGGAAGGATAGCGAATATACATAAAAGCTGTAGAGATATCTCTACAGCTCGTTATTAACGTCTTGTTTCATCGACAGATTGTTCTAAGTCACTTACTTCTTGCGTAATTGTATTTAATTCTTCTTGCACCGCTTCAGCCTCAAGAACAGGATCTTGAACGATTTCTGTCGTTTCAAGCTCTTCTGCTGCAGCCGTTTCTGCAAGCGGCTGTTCTTTAGCAGTGCGCAGAGATTTCACTTTGTTGACAACTTGCGAAGATTGTTCGGAGACTTTTTGTGAAAGACGAGCCGTGCGCTGTTTGAGGTCTTGGCCTTTTGCATATACCGTTTCTTTCACTTGACCTGTTTTAGCGAGTGCTTGATTCGCTCCGTCTTGAATAGAAGCACGCAGCTCTTTTCCTGACTTTGGCGCTACTAGTAAAGCTGTTGTTACACCCACTACGCTACCTACTAACGTGCCGACTAATAACTCTTTGCTTCCACCTTTTGTTTCTTTACCTACTGTTTCTTTTACGTTTTCTTTTGTCATGACATTTCCTCCTTTTATAATATGTAATATGAAGGGTTTACCATTTTGTTGAATACTTCCTGTAAAACGCAAATGATTCGCTAAAAAAATCTGCAAGTGCCGTCGGACGCTCGTACAGGCTGGTGAAATTTGATTGTATATAGTATTCAACCACCTGACAGAAAAACCTTCTTTTCTGCTATAAAAACAGAAAAAAACTTATCTATAAAATCCGACACAAGAAAACGACAACATTCGTTCTTTGGTAGCATTTTCACTTGAAATTTTATATCATAGAGTGCAAGGAGAATACGTTCTCTTTTTTTTTAGATGCTGGAGGGATTGAAGAGATGGCTGAATCGAAGTACAGAACAATTTTAGAAGCAAAATCTGGAGAGTTAGAAGCATTAAAAGAGAAAGCAATCAAAGACAGCTGGCAGCCGATTTATCATATTCATCCACAGTACGGGCTGATGAATGATCCAAACGGATTGATTCAATTAAACGGTGAATATCACGTGTTTTATCAGTGGTATCCGTACGGTGCGATGCATGGAATGAAGCACTGGGCTCATGTGAAATCTACGGATTTAGTAACGTGGGAACGCCTTCCGGTTGCGTTAACGCCAACGGAAGAATATGAATCGCACGGCGCATACTCAGGCGGTGCGATTGAAAAAGATGGTCAAGGGCTGCTGTTTTATACGGGGAATGTAAAATACGAAGACGGCTCACGTTCAGCTAATCAATGTATCGCGATGCTAAACGAAGATGGAAGTGTGGAAAAATACACGCATAATCCAGCGGTACGAGGCGTTCCTGATGGGTATACAGGACATGTGCGCGATCCGAAAGTATGGAAAGAAAATGATACATATTATATGCTGCTAGGCGCTCAGCGTGAAAACGAAACGGGCGCATTAATTGTGTATGAATCAAGCGATGCGCTTCAGTGGTCATTTAAAGGCGAAGTTAAAACATCGCTTCCTGACTTTGGCTATATGTGGGAGTGCCCGGATTACTTTAAACTGGACGGAAAAGATGTGTTTGTCTTTTCACCGCAAGGAATCAAAGCGGATGGCCACGATTTTCATAATATTTATAATGTGATTTACGCGGTGGGAACATTTGATGTGGAAAGTTTAACGTTTGAAATGGAGTATTACCGTGAAATTGATAAAGGGTTTGACTTTTATGCACCGCAAACGTTCCAAGATGAAAGCGGACGTCGCTTGCTATTTGCATGGATTGGAAACCCGGATGTTGACTATCCGTCAGACGAATACGGATGGTCCCATGCATTAACGCTTCCTCGTGAGCTTTCGCTTGAAGGAAATGAACTTGTTCAAAAGCCTGTAGAAGAGTTAAATAAGCTTCGAGATCAAGCGGTTCATTTTAGAGGAACGCTAAAAAATGAAGAAGTGATCATTGATGAAGCAACAAACAATGCATATGAAATCAATATGACGTTCCGCGAGATAGCGGCCAAACAGTTTGGTTTAGAGCTGTTTAATAGTAAAGAAGAAGAGCTTCGCCTCGTGTTTGATACAGAAAAGCAAGAAGTGCGACTCGACCGCTCTTCATTCCACCATCAATATGCAACGGAATACGGTGTGGTTCGCTCTGAAAAATGGACAGCGTCAAATGAAGTCGGTGTTCGCGTATTTGTCGACAAAAGCATCGTCGAAATTTATATAAACGGTGGCAAAATTGTCTTCACTTCCCGGGTATTCCCGAAAAAAGATTCCAAATCAGCTGTAAATGTATTTGCAGAAGGAGCTGTGGATTACCGTATTGATTATTACGGTATGTCGCGCGGTATTTAATATAATAAATAAGAAAAGCCAATGAAGATCATTCATTGGCTTTTTGGTTTCTATAAAAATAAGATACAAATACATGAAGCAACTAAATGAGGGACAGCTGCAATAATAAAACGTTTCATCCATTCTGTATCCTCTCGCTGCCGGACCGGGGTAAAGTAAGGTCCTCTCGTTTCAAATCGAAATGCGTCCAGTAAGGTTACGAGTGCAATTGCCGTAAGTAATATGCCAAGAGGGCCTGAAATATAGTAAATATACTGCCAGTTGCCTGCTGTAATAGAAATGATAATCACAATAATTAAAGATATAATGCCAGATATTAATCCTGTTTTCAAACTCAAAATCTCCTTACATCCAGTTTTTGCTTATCTATTTTACCATAACCGAATGAAGGTTTGTATATACGGCTCGGGGCGGATATTTACTTCTTAATTGACCTTCTATGTAAGTATCTTCTCGTATAAAACGAGTTTCCTAGCAAAAGCAGTGTCCCTAGAATCCAGCCAGCTGCAGGGGAATAAGGAAAGATATTTTTTAAAGCCATCCCAAAAGAAATAGAGGCTGCTCCGAGTATAAATAAAAGCAGCGTGATTCCTTGACGTTTTTTCATATGTACCACCTCTCTTACTAATTTTACCATAAAATGTGAGTATAGTAGAATAAAATGTAAGATATCATACAAAAAAAGAAGTATATGGTAAAGTTTAAGGAGTAGGAAGGGAAGAGGGATGCAATGATTAAAAAAGGATTTATAGCAGGTATCGTGACGGTCGGGATTGTTCTTGCTCTTGCTGCTTTTACAGCGAAGTGGAGCTATCTCTATTTTGTGTCAGGCACGATGGGAGCAGTATCACTGGTTTTAGCTTTGGCATACCTTATTGACAGTATCGTGCTAGGAAGTACAGGCACATTCTTTTCAGCCAAAAAGACGCGCAAGGTGAGCCGAGTTGAAGATGCAAAACGATTTGGAGCTATTGCAGTACCGAACGTATTAGCTGCTTTGATTTATGTAGTCGCTGGTTGATGAACAGGAGTCTATAAAAAACAGCTTGAGGTATAACCTCAAGCTGTTTTTATGCGTCAATCTGAACGTTTCTTTCCCGTTTATCACGCGGCGGCATCAGCATACTCACAAATCCAACGCTTACGACGATGATTGCCGCCGTTAAAAAAGTCGTCTGAGCACCTGCAAGCTTTACGACCATGCCTCCAAGAAGAGGAGCAGTAAGTAGAACGGCACTCGTTAAGGTGTTAATGAATCCGTACACTTTTCCGAGGTGTTTCTTGTCGCTGTACGTTTGAACGATATAGTTAAACAGCAGTAAATTAAGCCCAACTCCGGCCCCTCCAATAGGTGCAGCAATCAAAATGAAATAGCGTGACATAACGGCTGGATTAAAGCAGCTAATGAAAAATAAAGCCCCTCCAAATAGAAGCAGTCCCAGTGATAAAAGTCTAAATGGATGGTGAACCTGTTTTTTTCTATTAAGATACACTCCTGTTGCTAGCGCTCCCAGCCCGATTCCAGAAAGCAGCCAGCCGAGCATTTCCGGATGGCGAGGCAGCACATCTCGAAGGAAGATGCTAATTTGAGCGTCAACAAGCATGACTACAAAATACGAAAGGTGAAACAAAATAACGACGCGTAAAAGGATTGAGTGCTGAAAAACGATTTTCCAGCCGTTTGAGTACGTTTCTTTCGTTTGATGGGAAGAACGAGCAGCTTGCCCTTGAATGTTTTTACCTGCTTTTTTAAGTGAAAACAGCACCGAAATAGAAATCATACAAGCTGCGGCATTAACTAAAATACATGCTTTTGGCGTTGTGAACGTCAGTGCGGCGGCTCCGAGAAACGGCCCTACAACTTTGGCAATTTGAAACATAATGTTTTGTAAAGTAGAGGCCTGCAGCAGCTGGTCTTCTTTGACCACTTCTCGAACGTAAGCCAGCTGTGCGGGCACCTTCATAACAGAACTCATAGAGCGCAGGGTCAGTACTCCTAGTGCCAAAAGCGGTTCATCTGTGAAAAATAACAGACATGTGAACAGAAGACGGACTAGTTCAGACAGAAACATCAGCTGTACTTTATCGTAGCGGTCCGCTAAATTTCCTGCTGCTTGACTTAGCAGGATGCTAGGCAAAGCGTACGCGACAGGAATAAGGGTAATCCATAGGGAATTTGCGTGCCACATGTATGTAAAAAGCGTCATCACCGCAAACATATCAAATAAATCTCCGAAGCTTGCCGCAGTGCTTGAAATAAATAATTTTTTATAAGAAGAATTAGCAAACAGCTTTTCTTTTTTCAATACCTTCATTCCTTTATATGTTGTTCGTAAAAAATAATCGTATCTTCAATAAATTGAAGGACTTCGCTGTCAATAGGGTAGAGATTAAGTGAACTTGATGCCTCAGGAGATTTGCGAACATCCCAAAAGGCTTTTTCTAAAGCCGTATGATGACCAAACAGTTCACTGGATAAAAGCAGTATATCAGCTGCAATTAGTTGTCCATCTTCAGATTGAGGTGCACGCTGGTGCTTTAAGCAAAGCTGAACTCGTTTTATGATGTTAATCCATTTATCGGCACTCGCATTCTCCATTTTAGGCAAATTATGCTGCAGAATCTCACTTTCTTCTATTGAAAGCGAAAGCAGATCAGTCCAGCTGCTTTTAGTAGTAGACTGATTGTGAACTAAGGGAAGGAGCTGCTTCCAGTTTAATTCACCTTCTATTTTTATACTGTTGCGAAGAGTGTGAGTATGTTCTAAAGCTCGTTGAATTTCTGAAGCTTTTTGCTGAAGTTTTTGCTGGTGAATCGCTAGAAGTTCATCAATACTCACTTGATGAAGAATAAGTTCAATATCTCGCAAAGGAACGGCTAAGTTTTTTAAAAGGGTAATTTTTTCTAATGTGATTAAGTCTGTTTCTGAGTAGGATCGCTTTCCGTTTTCGGCTTTTGACGATGGATGAAGCAAGCCGATTTGATCGTAGTAACGAAGCGTACGCACCGTGAGGCCTAATTTTTTAGCGGCTTGCCCAGTAGAAAAATAAATCATTTTTAACCCCTCCAAAAAAATGCTTGCAGGTAACGTTACGTCACCTTTTACACTGAATATATGTAAAAGGGAGGCGAAGTAAATTGAAACAAAAAAATCAAGGATTATGGACAATAAAATCATTCGTAATAATGCTGGTGGTCACGTTTATTGCTGTGCCTGTTTTCATTAAAGGAGCATTACAGCAAGCTTTACAGTCGCTATTTAAAAGTGAGCTCTATGCTGGAACAGCTACTGGATTTGTCATGGCAGCTGTGTTTTTATCAGCTCTGTATTGGCTGATGGTTCAGGCTGATGATAGAAAAATTGGTTTTCAATCGTTTTCAAAGCGTTACTGGCGGCTCATTCTTTTTTGGCTTTTTGTGCTGATCTTAGGAAGTGTGGCAATTGTTGTGCTAATGGAATGGTTTGGTATAACATATGAAAATAAAAAAACAGCCAGTTTACAGCACGACCTGTCGCTGTTTTCATTTATACTTGCTTTTGTTTCAGCCGCTGTGATCTCACCTTTTTATGAAGAGATTATTTACCGAGGATTTTTTTATACGTGGCTGAAACGTAAAGGAGGGATTGTATTTGGATTGGGGGGAAGTTCGTTTATCTTTATGCTGGTGCATATTCCAACGTACAATACCTTGCCCGTTAACTTTCTTTCTGGCCTCGTTTTTGCGTGGGTGTACGAAAAAACAAAGTCGTTGCTTCCAAGTATGATGATTCACGCTTGTTTTAATGGAATCGCCGTTATCTTAACAGCGGCAGCTTGATTTAGTTTCGATGACGAGTAAGCTACGATTTATCTTACCATATTATGTATACTAAAGAAGCAAATTGTAAAAAAATAAACGAAACAGGTAAAGTGTACTTGTATAGGTGTCATGGTATACAGTCCGTTAGCGCGTGGCATGCTTTCAGGCAAATATAAAACACCAAATGAAGTGCCGCCAGCAAGCCGCGCTGTACATGGTGAAAAGCTGCTGCGAAACTACTTTACAGACCGAAACTTTCAGCTGGTGGAGCAGTATCGCAAGTTAGCAGAAAAAAATGAAGTAAGTCTGTCTCAGTTTGCTCTTTCGTGGGTGCTAAATCAGCCCGCTGTGACATCAAGCATTATCGGAGCTAGTAAATTGCTCCACGTAACAGATGCGGTTGAAATCAGCGATTGGACATGGTCAGAAGAGCTGTTAAATACCGTGAATTCACTATATTGATAAAAAGTCCGCAGGTGCTTCTGCGGACTTTTGTTTTTAAATTTTAATTTCTTTTTGCTTTAATTTTGCTTCTAGTGAGTCGTACAAAGCTAGCTTATAGTTAATTTGTTCAAGGTATTTAAATGTTTTGGCCATTTCTTCTTCTACCGCTTCTTTATGATGAAGCATCATGTTTTTTCGCTCTTTAATCGTGCTTTCGCCTTGTTTATAGAGCTCTACATAGCGCTTAATTTCTGCAAGCGGCATACCAGTTGAGCGCAGGGCTAAGATAAAACGGATCCATTCAATATTTGTATCATTATAGAGGCGCTTTCCGTTTTCATCAAGCTCTACAAAAGGAAGGATTCCTTCTTTTTCGTAGTAGCGTAAAGTCGGTGCGGAAAGCCCTGTTTTTTCATTCATTTCTTTCATGCTATAAGACAAGATTGTTCACTCCCACTTATGAATCGTAAAGCTTACTTTAAGGTATATGATAATCGATAGGTGAACATTTTATCAAATTCTTTTTCGTTTGTTGAAAAATATGGAACTTTTATACAGTTTGTCCGTAATAAAAAGTAGACAATAAGAAACTTACTATAAAAGGTTAAGTAAAGGGGATAGAGCAATGAAAAAAATAAAATGGATTAGTTTTATCCTGCTGCTGATTTCAAGCGGAGTGTTTTTTATCAATCATCAGTACGCCATTTTACTAGCGGCTTGGACCGCTTATGGAATGATTTTATCAATTCTGGTTTATTTCTTTTCATACGGCATGAATAATTCAAATCAAGAGTAAAAAGCGTATGTGCGTTTCTTATTGTCTTCAAAATAAGAGCAGGAAATGAAAGGATGGAAGAAATGGGAGAGCTTTTTTGGATGATTTTTTTCGGAGCCTGCATTTGGGTGCCAATAATCTGGAATAAAGTTGCGATTGGCAAGCGCATCGCATATGAAGAAAAGAAAGCAGGGCGTGATTTAACAGGAGAAATTAATCCGTTTACCGGAGGGAGAATGTAAATAGGCATAAAAAAGAGGCCGTGACAAAAGTATTTTTGTTGAAGGAAGATCCGAATGATGAATCGAGATTCTTGATGGAGAATCAACTTCGTTCGGGTTTTTTTATTAGTACAGTGAACGTAGGTTTCATGTATGTTAGGCGCCTTTAGCTGTAGATTGGAGGGCAAGGGGAAGACTCCTGCGGGAAAGGAATAGGTGAGACCCCGCAGAAAGCGAAGTCTTGCACGGAAATCAACAGCGGTGTAACAAGCAGTCCAGCTTATTTATCCCATTTGTTCGTCTTTAGGTTGGAGTAATTTCGTTATGTCTCAGCCTCTTTAAGTAGTAAAGAAAACAATAGTTTAATTTTGTTATTAATAGTATAATTAACCATATTTATTTTGAATAGAAAGGCTGATGGAAAGGTGTTAACATTCTTTTTGGCCGGCATGGTACTTGTGCTGGTGATGATTGTTTTTGCGCGTACGCTGTGGATGCCCAGCAGAATGGTAGAACGTCTTAGCAAGAAAAAGTGTTTTCAAAACCATTGGCTGAGCGGAGGCTATTTGTTTGGCATTAATGCTTTATATTTTGGGACTACGATGTTTTTACTCTATCTTCTTATGTTTACAGATATTCCTTATCTGCATCTTGTTCTTATGTTTTTAGCGACGATTGTAAGTATTTTTACGTGGCACATCGTTAGTACTGCGTGGACAGGATCATTTAAAAACCGTCTTAAAATGGCTTTAACGGGAAGCAGCTTTTATTTAATATTGGCATTGATTATGGTGATACAGTGGCTGAGCGTTAAGCCTCTGTATCCGAATGAAGATACGTTTATGCGAGCTTTAGGGTGGATGCTTGGCTTTTTCGTTTCAGCCGTCGCTTTTAGTATATGTTTCATCTTCACTGCGTTTCTTGGAAAACGTTCAGCACGTGTGTAATGATATCATCCGTTTATTAACGTTCTTTTCTAGTTAACTACTATTCACGAAAGCAGGGTTAAACGTGATTCGAGAAATTTCAGCTTCTGATGCAGCCGCTTTTTTAACGTTAAATAAAAAGCTTGATCGAGAAACAGCATATATGCTCTACGAAGAAAATGAGCGCGCGACAACGCTTGAACAGCAGAAAAAAATGATTACCACTTTTTTAAAGATGCCGAACTCCACCATTTTAGTGGCGGAACAAGACGGACAGCTTGTCGGGCATTTATCTGTGATTGGGGGAAGCGTTAACCGAAAAAAACACAGCGCATACTTAGCTATTGGCGTGCTGCGTTCTTATGGAAACCAGGGGATTGGTACTTCATTGTTTGAAGAAATGGAGAACTGGGCGGCGCGTATCGGCATCAAACGAGTAGAGCTAACGGTTATGACACACAATGAACCGGCCATTTCGCTGTATAAAAAGATGGGTTTTAAAATAGAAGGGAAAAAAATATGTTCGCTCGTTGTAGATGGAAAATCAGTCGATGAATATTATATGGGTAAGGTTTTTTGAAAAAACGTTCTTAAAGGGGAAATGAACATGAAAACGACGGTTGTTGAGTTAAATGAATGGATGATAAAGCTTCCTAAAAAGCTTGAAGTATTCTCTGAAGCAGCGGCGTCAAACCGTCCTGCCCCTAAGAAATGGTCACCAAAAGAAATTGTGGGACACTTATGTGACTCGGCTATCCACAATTTGCAGCGCTTTATCAACGTGCAACATGAAAAAAATCCTTGTGTACTGACGCCTTATAAACAAGATGAATGGGTAGAGCTGCAGCATTATCAAGCTACGCCGATGGCAGAAGTAGTTGCCCTATGGCGCAGTTTAAATAAGCAAATTGCTTCCGTTCTTTCGCATATACCAACAGAAAAGCATATGTATCAATTCGACATAGGAGATGGAAAGTTCGTTTCGCTTGAGTGGTTGGCTAAAGATTATATCGCTCATTTAGAGCATCATATCAAGCAAATTGACGCTCAAATGCCGCTAGGAGGCAAAGAGGATGAAAAAAGAACATAAAAAAGAAGAATCTCAGGTGAAAGTAGATTTTAGAGCAGGCCGCGCCTATGGTGATCATGAATACATAGGAAGTTCGAAAAAAGGCGTGCTTCTTGCTTTTTTACCGGTTCTAATCATTGCTGGAGGTATACTTTTTATGATAATTAAATAACATAAGCCGCATTATAGCGGCTTTTTTTCATAGAAATGCTCAGTTTTTCCTTCTTTGGACTCGTTGCTGATCTCCATGGTGGCAATGCCTGCGTGTTCTGCGACTATTTTAGCTGCGGGAGGAAGCGTTTCGACTCTTTCCCAAGATTCTGGATCCCACAGCTTTGATCGTTTGAACGCTTTGCTGCAGTGGAGAAAGCATTCTTGTACTTCGACCCCGATAGCGAGCAGCGGAGCTTTGTTGTTAACCGCCATCGTTTCAATTATTGCTTTTTCTTTTACAATGCAAGCTCTGCCGTTAATCCGCAGCGTTTCTTCTATGCCTGGAATTAAAAAAAGCAGGCCTATTTGAGGGTTAGATAAAATATTTTCCATTGAATCTACTTTTTGATTCCCGCGTCTCTCTGGAATCAAGAGCCTTTTCTCATCAACTACTTGTACAAAACCAGCGTGATCCCCCCGCGGAGAACTGTCGCAAATTCCTTTATGATTAGCTGTAGCGATGATGACAAAAGGGGAATGTTTAATAAATTCCCGGCAGTGTCGATCTAGATAAGGAATTATTTTTTGATGTGCCAATTTGTTAGGCGGGCCGACTATACGACGAAGCTCTTCTTTCGTTTCTACTTGTTCTTTAAAGTGACTATTTTCCATTCTTTTTTTCACTCCTACTTTTTGCGTATACTGAAAATACCATTTTCACATATGAAATACTATATTTTTATATTTAAAAAACAGAAAAGTCAGTATATTTAAACGAAGTAGAAGTGTTATAACGCTAGCTTCGGTCTTTTTTAAAATTTTTGATTGCGTTATCAAATATGTCATTAACCGTCTTCATATGTTCGCTAACAAGATGATTCGAGTCTTTTTCTCGCTGGCGCATGTCTTTCAACAAATCATCCATATCATCTAGCAAACTTTGAAAGTACTCATCTTTTTCTTCCTCTTTCATTGATGAGTCGTCCATTTCATCAAGCTTATCGAGCTTATCTTCAATTTTTTTGAAGTATTCATCTTTCAAAATTCTCACCTCATTTATAAAGTAGCTTTCTGCTTATTGTATGCACAATGTTTGTTTGCATGAGTAAGAAGTAGAAAGTACATAAATAAAAGGAGAGTCTGAAAAGCTCATTTACTCCTTAGTAGGTTACTTTTTAGTTCCCATATTACTTTAAAGTGCGTACTTTTTTTTCTTGTTTATATCCTTCATAATAAATTTTGTCAGGGGATAACATGACATTTAATGAATAGATCAGTCGTTGAGTTTACCTTCATACTGATCAATTTCTAAAATAGAGTTATAAAAATTTCAGGAGGTTTTATTCATATGAGAGAGATACTGCAAGGGAAACTAGGTTTTGGAACAGCACCACTGGGCAATATGTATCGCAATATTCCAGAAGAAGAAGCCATCGCAACAGTGGATGCTGCTTGGGAAAGCGGCATCCGCTACTTTGACGCAGCCCCTCTTTATGGAGCTGGCTTAGCAGAAATGCGCCTTGGTGAAGCACTGTCAAAAAGAAATCGCGATGAATATGTACTAAGTACGAAAGTAGGTCGCGTCATTTCAGATGAACTGGAAGACACATCTTCACGTGATATGGGAGAAAAAGGCGGGCTTTTTGAATTCGGCCGTAAAAACAAAATTATTAATGACTACAGTGCAGATGCTACACTTCGTTCAATCGAGCAAAGTTTAAATCGTTTGAAAACAGATCGCTTGGACTTTGTGTATATTCATGATGCCGCGCAAGATTTTTATGGAGATGAGTGGGTAGGACAATTTGAATCTGCTCGAACGGGCGCATTTCGTGTGCTTACACGCTTGCGTGACGAAGGAGTTATTAAAGGATGGGGACTTGGAGTAAACCGAGTAGAACCAATTGAAATCATGCTGGAGTTAGAAGAAGCAAAGCCGGATGTATCGTTGCTAGCGGGCCGATACACTTTGTTAGATCATGAACGTGCGCTGCAGCGAGTGATGCCCGAAGCCGTAAAGCATAATATGGACATTGTTGTCGGTGGACCATACAGCTCAGGCGTTCTTGCTGGAGGTACACACTTTGAATATCAAAAAGCATCTTCAGACATTATGGCAAAAGTAGAAAAAATCAAAAGTATTGCAGATCGTCATCAGATTAGCATTAAGGCTGCTGCTGTCCAATTTTCACTGGCTAATCCAGCGGTTGCTGCTGTTATTCCTGGCGCTAGTCGTCCAGAGCGTATTGCTGAAGACAAAGCGGCATTAAACACAGTAATTCCGGCAGCCTTCTGGGAAGAAATGCGTGAACAGCAGCTTGTAGCGGCTCATGCCCCGCTTCCAAGTAACGTTAAACAAAGATGAAGTAATTAGAAACTATATCATCACAGACGCTAAGTAAATCTTTATTTGAAGTTTTGACGTATTGCGCTATAATTAACTATAAAGAAGCTTATTGATAGGAACTCATCACATAGAGTTTTTTATCTTTGGTGACTTGACTATATGTAGATATATGACGGGCTGGATAACAAGTATTGAAAAATGCTGAGTCATTAACCCATCATAAAGAAATTTGTACAACTATGCACAAATTTCTTTATGATGGGTTTTTTTGTTGAGGAGTGGAGATGTTGGAGACAACTAAAAAAGCAGCAAGCTCTATAACAGGCTAATAGCTTTTGAGCGTTTTACTAACATGAATAGAATCAATGTAAGGAAGTTAGATAAAAGGAAGGGATACAAAGGTGTTTAAACTATTTTTATGTAAAAAAAGGCAGTATCTAATTGCGACATATCAATTTATTTTAAATGTCTCGCTCATTGTCCTTGGATTTATACTCGTTTATTTTTTATTGAGAGAGCTTTTTTATATTATGAATGATGCCTTAACAGGAAATAATAACGTTCATAAAATCCTCGGAAAAGTATTGATTTTCTTTTTATATTTTGCTTTTGTTTCGATGATTATGACTTACTTTAAAGAAAGCTGTCATTTCCCGTTAAGTTACCTTTTATACATTGGAATTACAGCTACAATACGATTTATTATTGTGAATAACAATTATCAAATTGGAAGTTTATTTTTATCGTTAGGAATTATCGCTTTAACGATTAGTTACTTAATGTTAACGAAAAAAAGATTAGAAGATAATGAAAGGAGAATTTGAACATGAGTAGAAATAGGGAGCATGAATTTAGTAATTTAGTGCGCGAAATCCGTAAAGAGCAGGTTGGAAACGGACCGAGAGAAATCACTACTCGTTTTGTAGATACATGGGCTGTTAGCGAAATGAAAGGCAATCTTACGAATGTAGAAAAGTTTATGATAACTTCTCCTGAAGGCAAACGGATGGTTCATGAGGCACGTACAGAACTAGTGAAAAAAATTTATGATTGCTCAGAGATACGAGATAAGTTTGAAAAACTTGTCCATGCAAAAATTATAAGAGTTTTTTCAGACATTAACATTGAAGAAGATGTTGCAATGACTACTTTTGTTTTTGATAGAAAGTTAGATGATAAACTAAAATAAATTCTTTGGGGTAAGGAGGAATTCAGCTGCGAGAAACAGCAGAGACATAGCGCATATTTGCTGTCATGGTTTGAATGGAAAGAAGATAGACGATTGATATCGCTTTAATAGAGATATTGTTTATTCATCACAAAAGGAGCTGTCGCTAAGTCAAATTTTTGACTTAGCGACAGCTTTTTTGATGGTGAATTTAAAGCTTGTATAACCCTTCATATTTTTTCTTCAAATAATTAATTAACGGCTGAGCATCAATTCTACCTATAGAAAGGCTAGTTAATATCTCTCTTGGCGTTTTTAGTTTTCCGTACTGGTGGATATGCTGTTTTTGCCAGTCTGCTATAAGCGATAAGTTTTGACTCGAAATGATTTCATCAAAGTCAGGATGGACTTTGATCACGGATTCTCTTAGCTGAGCTGCATAAATGAAACCTAGATTGTAGGAAGGGAAGTAGCCAAATGCTCCTCCGTACCAGTGGCCGTCCTGCAATACCCCGTCACGGTCTGTTTCCGGTTTGATCCCTAAATACGCTTCATATTTTGTACTCCATGCCAAAGGAAGATCTGAAACGCGAAGCTTGTCTGCAAATAAATCTCTTTCTAGCTCGTAGCGAATGATAATATGCAGCAGATACGTAAGGTCATCTGCTTGCAAACGAATAAAAGAAGGTGTGACTTCATTTAAGGCAAAGTAAAGAGTTTCAAATGAAATATCACCGTAGATCGCAGGTTCTAACTCTTTAAATAAGTGAGCGTGATTTCTCCAGAAGCCTTCGTGTTTTCCAATGATACGTTCCCAAAAAAGAGACTGAGATTCATGCAGTCCCATAGAAGTGTATGCGCCTAACCCCGTGTCAAGCAAGTCAGAGCTAATTTGCTGGTTATAGATAGAATGTCCGCCTTCATGTAAAAACATAAAAGCTGCCAGTTTTACATTGTGTTCGTCGTATCTCACTGCAAGCCGTGCGTCTTGAGGGTGAATGTCTGCACTGAACGGGTGGGTCGTGGTGCCAATTTGGCCGGACTTGAAGTTATAGCCAATAGCAGTTAAAAGGTGTTTTCCGAGCTTCTGCTGATTTTTGATTGAAAACGGCTCGTTGAGAAACGATGTATCATGTGTAACCGAAGAGCGTTTGATTTTTGTCAGCAAAGGAAGAATAGCATCTTTAATTTGTTGAAAAAGCGAATCGATGGTTTCACTAGAAACTTCGGGCTCATATTCTTCTAAAAGCTGTTCGTAAGGAGCGAGGTGAGGATTACGGTACTCCGCAAATCTTTTATGCATATGAATCAGCTGCTGCAGGTTGTCTTCGACGAGCTTAAATTCATTTTGCTCTCTAGCCTGTGACCAAAGAGCATGAGTAGAAGCTTTTAAAACGGAAAATTGATGATAGTCTTCCAGTGGTACAGCGGAAAATTTTTGATAGATGTTCCAATAGTGCTGTACTTGTTTTTGCTGTAGTTGATTTAAATTTTGTTCTTGAAGATGCTGCAATTCTTTTGCGAAGGCTGGATCTGTTTGCAACAGGTAAAGCTCTTTTGAAAGCGTGCCTTGAATGGTTGCATGCTGCTTTTGGCTATTAAGAGGAGCGGATGTTTTTGCGTCCCACGATAGAAGAGATAAAGCTTGCTTGTAGTGTTCAATCGTTGCAATATGTTCTTTAGTATGAAGACGGATAGCAGAGTTCATAATATCCTCCTTTAGATAAAATACTTTACTTACAAACATACTAAGAATTAAGAATTGAAACAAGACAAATTGAATCAGTAATTGCAAAGAAACAGTTTAATTTTGCTAATTTCACAAACAAATGGAAAGGTGGTAGGATGGTTAATATTCCTACTAACCTTACGAAAATAGTAGGTTTTGAAAAGTGATTTTAACTATTGGGGGAATGACGTTGAAACAGGTTAAGATGAAATGGTTATTATTTATTGTGATTGCTTTATTGGTTGCCGGATGCAGCAATAATCAAGCAAGCTCAGGCGATAAAAGCACCAGTGCGGCTCAAAAAGATGGAGGTACGCTAAACATTGCGTTTCAAAGCGAGCCAACAACTTTAGATCCTCAGATTACTGGGAATTCTTCGGTTAAAGATGCGGCGCGAAATATTTACGAAGGACTCGTTATTTTTGATAGTAAAGGTAATGTAGAACCTGATTTAGCAGAAAAAATTGATATAAGCGATGATAAAAAAGTCTACACGTTTCAGCTGCGAAAAGGCGTAAAGTTTCATAATGGAAAGGAAATGACAGCAGCCGATGTAGAAGCTTCGATTAACCGCTGGATTAAGCTGTCTTCACTTGGCAAAACAAACTTTGTTGGTGCACAAGTCAAAAAAACAGGAGACTATACGGTTGAGCTTCATTTGAAAACACCGAATGTGAATACGCTGGCACTACTAGCAGATCCAATTCCAGCAGCCGCTATTTTTCCAAAAGAAATCATCGAAAAAGCACCTGCTGAAGGAGCTACTGAGTTCGTTGGTACAGGACCATTTAAAGTGAAGGAATGGAAAAAGAATCAATATATCACGCTAGAGAGATTTAAAGATTATTCTTCAAAAGGACGAAAAATTAAAAAGACTCCTCACGTAGATGAAATTAAAATTAGCTTTTTAAGCGATGAATCTACTAGAATTTCAGGCATTACAGCTGGACAGTTTGACATTGCCTTAGGTGTCTCAAGCGACAATGCGGCTCAAATTGAAAGTACGCAAAACGTTAAGAACAAGCTGGCTCCAGGCGGATTCATTGGTTTATTTTATAATACGCAAGAAGGGTTCTTTAGCGATTTAAATGCTAGAAAAGCCGTAAATGCCACGATTAATGCAAAAGATATTTTATCAAGTTCATACGGCGATTCCGATTATTATGAACTGACTTCATCGATTGTGAATAAAAAGTTTCCGAACTATTACAGTGAAGCAGGAAAAGAAGAGTACAATCAGCATGATGAAAAGAAAGCAAAAAGCTATTTAAAAAAGGCTGGATACAGCGGGCAGGAACTGCGTCTTTTAACTTCACGCGATTATCAAGATCAGTACAATGCGGCTGTTATTGTGCAGCAAGAGCTTGAAAAAATCGGTGTAAAAGTAAAGCTAGAAGTGTATGACTGGGCAACGTTTACAGATAAAGTAAATGACCCTAAAGCATGGGATATTTACCCCGTAGACTGGGCGGCGCGTTCAACCATTTTCCAAGGATTTTGGACGTCAGGAGGAGCTCCGGTTGAAAAATCAACAAAATACTTAGAAAAAATCAAAGCGGCTGCTTCTGTAAAAGATGCACGACCAGCCATTGATGCTACGCAAAAATACGTATGGGATGAGCTTCCGTTTACGTTAATTGGCCATAAAGTCAATATTAACGCCGTGTCTACACATGTAAAAGGCTATGATTTCAACTTAGGCCCTGTATTTTATAACGTGAGCGTGACTAAATAACATACGCTAAGTTTAAACAAAAATCGGTTTTATACGAAGAAAGTTAGGAAAGAGGCTGGGACAAAAGTAGTTTAGTTGAAGGAAGATCCGAACGATGAATTGAGATTCTTAATGGGGAATCCAACTCGTTCGGATTTTTTCATGGTTAGGTTGAAGGTAGGTTTCATGTATGTAGGTGCTTCTAGCGGTTGATTGGAGGGCATGGCGAAGACTCCTGCGGGAAAAGTGGCCTAGGTGAGACCCCGCAGCAGCGGAAGTGACGAGGAGGCTCATCGGCCGCCCGCGGAAAGCGAAGCCTTGCACAGAAATCAATAGCGGTGTAACAAGCCATCCATACTAGATTGTTTATCCCGTTTGTTCGTCTTTAGATTGAAATGATTTCGTTATGTCTCAATCTCTTTCATTTATCTATTCTTCACGCCGCTCATCAGTAAAAACAAAGGAATACGCATTCGGCGCTCGTAAGTTTCAGCGCTGTCGAAATGTTCTTTTTGAGGACATGCTTCTTTTAAATTTGTAACGGTGAATCCGCTTTGCTGCATCAAAGAAAAGTACTCTTCAAGCGTGCGATGATACTTTTGAACGTATCCGCCCATCCAGTGCTGCTGACGGAATCCCATTGAGAAGTAGTTATCCACCGTCCAGTTTGTGCGCAGAGTGGAAGGCTGAAGAGTAGACGTAATGACTGGATGTTCAACGGAAAAAATAAACCTTCCTGCAGGTTTGAGTGCTTGATTCACTTTAGTGAAAATGGAGGCTAAGTCTTCCATGTAGTGGAGAGACAGTCTTGCAGTAACCAAATCGTATTCAGTGCGTGGGGGAGTATAATGTTCCATCGATTCATGGATCACTCTTGCATTTGGATAGTTTGAAAGCTGTTGCTGAGCCGCGTTTATCATATTGATAGAGCCGTCTACTCCGCTATAAGAGAAACAGCCTTGTGCAAGAAGCTCCGCGCCAAATCCAGCGTTTCCGCACCCTAAGTCTAAAACGTTTGCATCTGTAACATCACCTAGAAGCTGTAAAATGGCCGGTTTTTCAATCGTATCGTTGGCATTTTCTTTTTGCTGCCGGCGTTTTGTATAGGCCAAAAACGTCTCGTCATTATCGTAAAATTCAGCTCCTGTTGAGATCTTCAACTAAATCAGCCTCCTCTATGCAAAGTATCTTATTATAATCATATATTCAAATTACTTACAATAATTTTGATAAATATGGAAATAGTGTTTTATTTTAGTATAATTGTAGTGTTAATGAATCGTTCTGTGTAACTAGAGAAGAAAAGAGGAGAAGTCATGAAACGTTCCACTATAAGCGTCAGTGTGGTTAGTATTCTGCTGTCGGTTAGTTTATTTATAAGCGGCTGTCAGCAAAATGAGGTATCTTCCCGCGACGAAAAAGAAAGCATCACTTCAAGTGCTCAACATCCTGAACAAAAAGAAAGTGCTATTCACACATCGGAGCAAAATGATGATAAGGAAAAGGGCAACCATCAAAAGTCAAGCACTCCTTCAATAAGTACTACAGCTTCTGCTAAAGATGAAAACAACGTATCCACCCCTACAAAACAAACGGCTAATGTATTAATCAAGTCGTATTTGCAAGGTTTAATAAAAGGAATCAACAACGGTGCTTTCAAAGGAGTAAACAGCTATCTGGTGAAAGGAAGTTCTCTTTATAGAGATCAGCAGTCTTTAATTAGTCATTTACATGGCAAAGGAATTCAAGAAAGATTAGTAGATTATGAAGTGGTTGACTTTAAAAAAGCAGGCTCTGCTTATGATATCCAAACCCATGAAGTGATTATGATTGTTCAGCCTAATGGTTCAGAAACGATAAAAGAGTATGATTGGGTATATTCAGCGGTATGGTCGGGTGATCAATTACGCTTGAAGGATATTTCTAAGGTAGGAAACACTGCTTCAATCAAAGCATCAGCACCATCGAAGCAAAGCAGCGGAAACTATGACGGAGAATGGTCAAGAGATATTCATCATCAAGAAGCAGGATTAACCATCACTAATTCAACAAGCAGCTCTTTTGATTTTACAATGAGTGCAGTATACGGTGCGAATGCAGGAGGAATAGAAGGAAAAGCAGAGGTGGAAGGAAATAAAGCTATTTATAAAGACACGGAAGAAGCTACGGAATGCGTACTAAACTTCACGTTAAGCCAAAAAGAAGTCAAAATTGATGCTACTGCAGGCTGTTCCTATTACGGCGGGTTAAATGTTTCTTTTGACGGCACGTATAAAAAAGGCAAAATCACAGAACATACGAAGACATTATCAGAGCTCGATATCCTTCCAAGCGAACATGATGAAAATGTGAAAAAACTTGTAGGAAATGACTACGAAGCGCTTGTTGATAACTTTCAAATCGTACATGAAGAAAAAGATTTAGACGGCTTAGGAGCGACAGCGCTATCAGGTGGAGTAACCGGTTTGTACACGCTTATGGAAGGAATCATTGAGTATGATAAGCAAGGCTATTATTACGTAGCGTTAATTGTTGACAGTGACAAAGTAAAATTCTACACGAATAATCCCACATATCGAGATCGTATCACACTCACAGTAAAAGAGTGGATGAGCCGCTTTAGCGATTATCCAGTAGAGACAATATATAGAGAAATAAAAAGATAAGTCTAAAAGCTAAGAGTTGAGTATAGAAAGGGTCAGTCTATGCGTAACTCTTAGCTTTTGCTTTGAAGTCGTAGGGAACCATTTGTTTTTTGCGTCGTTCTTATTTCGATAATTTTTCAACAATTGCTGCGTCTATTTGCTGAGATAATACGCTGCTAATCTCTTTTTCATTCTCCACTTTTTCTAAAATTAGCTGCTTATTACCTGTTTTTATTTTTAACATCGTACCTGAGTGGATGGAGAAATCATCTCGCAGCTTTTTAGGAATAGTAAGTCGAAAACGGTCATCAATTTTTCGAGATTGAGCCGTAAATGTTAAAGTCGTTTTCTTGCCAAAACTCATTTCATATTTTTGAATCACAATGTTATTTTCTTGATTAATAAAAAATTGAACCTCCATGTTTGCATCCAATTCGACTGACATTAAAAGTTCAGAAGTGAGCTGAATCTGCCGTCCAGTTAATGTTGCATAATAAGGAGGAGACGCCGCAGGTTTTTGTGAAAGCGCTATCGATTTTTCGTCTCTTTTTTTCATAACAATTTGCTGTTCTACCACGTATAGTTCTACATAATCAAAGGGCTTAAGTTCATAGTCATCTCGCAGGGATCTCGGAATGACTATTCTACCCATATGGTCAATTGTTCGAATGAAGATATGAGAAGGAACGGGGACATTTTCATCATGATGATCGATAATAATCCAATCATCACAGCTTCGTAAAAAAACTTTGTCGTTCGTCTTGAGTTTCGTTAGTTGCATAAACAAAGAAGGAAGGGATACTCTTCCCATTTCGTCAATTATACACTCTTCTTTTTTTGTACGCATCTTGCTACTTAATCCTTTCTAAAAACATTTTAGATGGGGTATGTTACTTAAATTACACAGCATTTATTTCTTTGTCAAATGAAGAAAATGAGTATTTATTCATCCTACAGATTGAGAAATACAGGAAGTTTGACCTCATTCAGTAGATGCACAGCTGTCCCGTGTAAATGGTAAACATCTGAAGAAAACAGTTAATCTGTTAGTTAGAAAAGCATAGAATAAAAGCGTTTTTCTTTCTTTTGATTTTATTGTCGGAAACAAAGGTTTAAAAAGGAGCTTCCTCCCTTTTCTACAGAGTAGGTTTTTTATTAACAAAATGCAGCCGGATTTACGCTGAATGATGAATAGATTTATGCATATTAAGTCTAGAAAAAAATTTCAAGCGGTGCTTTTTTTACTTGTTTTGGAGAGCAGTTATAGTTGAAGAATAAAGAAAAAAGCTCAAAGCAATGAGCTTTGAACCAATCTTCATCCTTTTTCAACCAGCAGTAAGATGAAGGTAGCAAGCGGTCCTAAAGCAAGAGATAATAAGAACCAGTTCAGACCCGTTCGATTTTTACCTTGCGCTAATCCGGCATTAATTAAAGCCACCGTTCCCCATCCTACAACGTATTGATTATCCATATGACACCCCGCTAATAATTGTTTCTTTATTTGATTAACAAAATCTATATTAGCATAAATATCCATATTTTTGATTGGAATTCCTGAATTAGGGTGGAGAAACGGTGAATTTCTTCAAGAAGCAAAATTCCTACTCTCCTTAACTTAGTGAAGGTAGTAATGAATAAGAGAAGGGTGCACGTAGTAGACGTGAACGTATTGAGGACGATCATAGTGAAGCTGATGCATATATTGATTCATAAGTCTTTGAATGGCGTTATACACATTGGGCGGATAGCCATAATAGCCGTGATGAATACCAACTCGAAACAAGGAAACGGGCGTCGTGTTATTGGTTCTGCACATTGTTCTACACTCTTCTGCGCTTTTAACCTTGCGCAGCTGCTCCACCCGCTGGTGCAGCTTTTCGCTGTCCTAGTTCTTGATCAAGTATAAAAATAGCTGCAGGGTTATTTTGGGCGATTTTTAGACGGTCTACAATCGTTTGAGCTTGAGCTTCTTCGTCGACTTGTTCTCGTAAAAAGTCCTGCACGATGACTAAAGTTTGAGGGTCATTCGCTTGGCTGATAAATTGAAACGCTTGACGATAAGAATTCGTGACGAACTTCTCATGCTCCAATACTTTTTGAAACGTTTCTAACGGTGTCCCAAACTCACTTGGCTGAGCAGGCAAAGAGCTTAATTCCACCGTTCCGCCGCGGTCAACTAAGTAGTCAATGAGTTTTAGCATATGAGTGCGTTCTTCTTCAGACTGCAAACGCAGCCAGCTGCCCATTCCTTTATAGTTTAATCGATTCATATAGTTAGACATAGCTAGGTATAAAGTCGAAGAGACGTGTTCAAGTTGAATTAAGTTATTGAGCAGTTTTTGAATTTGTTCGTCCATATCTGTTATTCCTCCTTAGGGAAAGGGTTTCTTTAGTATACTACCTGCAACCATCACGCTTTTAATCTACAAAGATACTATATGTCACTTCTTTAAGTAGGTAACTTGCCCATCCTTTATTGGTGCTTCTTACTTACATATAAGGGTTGTATAATATAGGAATAAAAAAAGAGCCGGCGTATACGAGTATCAAAGATTTAGAGCGTCTTGAGCTTTTATCCAAGGATCAAATTCAAGAGCTTCAGCGTGCACAGTACATCGAGTGTGATGTTAATCCGTTAAAACATACTGAGGAGAGGAAGCACGCATGAAGAAATATGTATTCTTTCTTTTGATTGCGGCAGCGGTAGTTGGCTTTATTTTCTTTAAAGTAGTGAACTGGGAAGACAAGGCGAAAGCAACAACGACCGTGGAGCCAGCGCTTGAGACGAACGGATGCTTAGGCTTAAATTATCATCGCGTGCGCAAGCATAATTGGTTTAATCGAATTGTCAGCTCAGTTACAAAGTCTGACGAACTGACAGAGTACAGCGTCTACAGCAATGATTTTGAACATCAGTTAAAAAAGCTGAAGGAACTTGACGCTACGTTTGTTACGCCAAAAGATATTGAAACGTATCAGCAAAAAGGCACGTTTCCAAAACGCTGCGTATGGATTTCATTTGATGATATTGACCGTACTGTTTATCAAAACGCGTTTCCAATTTTAAAAAAGGAAAACATTCCGTTTACCCTATATGTAATCGCAGGACAAGTGGGGGCAACTGATTTTCAAAATTTAAACATGGCTTCGTGGAGTCAGCTAAAAGAAATGAAAGACAGTGGCCTTGCGACAATCGGTTCTCATACATATGACATGCACCGTTTAGAAGAAGACAAGCCTTTATTTCTGACGCCTGCTAAATACAGCGCGTTTGCTCGTGATTTACGAAAAAGCAAAGAAACGATTAAGAACCATTTAGGAATAGCCCTGGTTTACTTTGCGTATCCATACGGCAATACAAATGATGATGTAGCTAAGATTGTGAAAGATGCTGGTTTTCACCAAGCAGCTATTTTAGCCCCTCACGTTATTACAAAAGACAACGATCCGTATTATCTTAACCGGATTGTTGTATACAACAAAATCTTTCAAAATCTCATTCTTCCGTGGCTGACGCATACGGGCTAATAAGAAGAAAGTGGAAAAAGCCTCTTGGAGAAAAGTATTTTAGCCGAAGTGAAAAACGAACCATGGATCAAAATTTTTGATTAGTGGTTCGTTTTTTTTTTGTTATGGTGAACGTAGGTTTCATCTGTTTAGTTCCTTCTAGCTGTTGTTTGGAGGGTAAGGCGAAGACTCCTGCGGGGAAAGCCGAAGAGGTGAGACCCCGCAAAAAGCGAAGTCTTGCACAGAAATCAACTGCGGTGTCACAAGCAGTCTAGCTCATGTATCCCATTTGTTCGTCTTTAGATTGGATTCATTTAATTATGTTTCAACCACTTTTTCTATTTACGATACAAAAGGTATGGCAATTACGTGAAGAAAGTACACTTTCATTTCTATAAAAATCATTTTAATGGTACCATAGAAAAGTTGTGATAAAAGACATGGATAAACGAAACAATCTATCAATTTTTTTACGAACTTCTTGTAATAAGTTTGTGAAGGTGAAAAGAGGAAAAGAAGCGATCCTACGCTTACTATTTTAATAATGTAAGGTAATCGGACAGATTAATCCGTTGCTGATTAAATTGTATTCATTATTCACGATTCCTCTCTATCATTTCGTCATGGGTTTTGTTTTATCGTTAATATTTTGATAAAGGTGTATAGGCTATGGAAAACAGGCATTTTGAATATAAATTTAAAGAAGCGCTGAAAAAACTAAATGATATTGAACTTGCGTTAAATGAATCATCGATTGTAGCGATTACGGATAGTCGCGGATTCATCAATCACGTGAACGATAAATTCTGTGAAATTTCTAAGTACGAAAGACATGAGCTTCACGGTCAGGATCATCGTATTATTAATTCGAAACATCATTCAAGCTTGTTTTTTAAGGAGTTATGGAGCACGATCAGATCCGGTAAGGTATGGCACGGAGAAATAAAAAATAAAGCAAAAGACGGTTCGTATTACTGGGTGGATACAACCATTGTTCCTTTTTTAGATGAACGAGGCAAGCCGTATCAATACGTATCGATTCGCAATGATATTACAAAACGAAAAGCATATGAAGAAAAAATTAAGCAAATGGCTTATTATGATCCTTTAACCAATTTGCCTAATCGCTACTGGTTAAACAAGCAGCTGAAAAAACTGCTTTTAGATCGAGAATCTCCTGAACTGCTAGCCATTTTATTTTTGGATTTAGACCGCTTTAAATCAATAAATGATACGCTTGGCCATCATCACGGCGATGTGCTGCTGAGGCGCGTAGCAGAAAGATTAAAAAAATGTATTCCTTCCTCTGATTTTATCTCGCGGCACGGGGGCGATGAGTTCATTTTAGTGCTGCATTCACTAAAAAATGTTGAGGAAATTGAAGAAATGACTGAGCAGATTGTAAAAGAAATGTCGCTTCCTTTTTATATAGACGGAGATAAAGTGCTAACCTCTACAAGCGTTGGCATCAGCCTATTTTCAAAGGAATGTCAGCAGCATATTGTTCCAAAAGATGCAGACGAACTAATTGATCGACTGGTCAAGCAAGCAGATATTGCCATGTATGTGGCAAAACGAAATGGACGAAACACATATGAAATGAGTTCGTCTTCATCAAATGAACGAATAATTAAAACAATCAGCATGGAGAATGAGTTAAAGTATGCGCTAGAAAGAAACGAGTTTCAGCTCGTTTATCAGCCGCTAATCGATTTAAAGACGTCTGATGTCATAGGGGCAGAAGCGCTTATCCGCTGGAATAGCGCAGAATTTGGTACCGTCTATCCAAATGAATTTTTGCCCATTTTAGAAGAAGTAGGTCTAATTGTGCAGGTTGGCAAATGGGTATTAGAAGAAGCGTGTAAGCAAATGAAAACATGGACGAAACTGAATTCAAAAGCGAGTAAAATAGGGGTGAACGTGTCACCTATTCAGCTGAAGTCCTCACGATTCGTAGCGGATATTGAACAGATTTTGAAAAAAACGGGCCTTGAGCCGCACTTTCTGGAACTTGAAATCACTGAAAGCGTTATTCAAAACAGTCAAGAATCGAAAAAAGTGTTAAACCGCCTGCGGAGTCTAGGGGTAAAAGTGGCGATGGATGATTTCGGAACGTGCTATTCATCCCTTAGCTATCTTAAACACTTGCCGATTAATACGTTAAAAATTGATAAATCATTTATTGACGACTTAGACGAAGTTGGAAAAGTGCTGGTGGAAACAATTATTCAAATGGGAAAGAAACTTAACTTTGATCTAACTGCAGAAGGAATCGAAAACGAAGAACAGCTGCAGTTTGTGACGGAACAAGGCTGTCATATCGGTCAAGGCTATATATTTGATAAGCCGCTTTCTCCTGAGGAAATGGGCCGTTTGTTGAAATGAAGGAAAATCCTATGTACGGAAAGAAGCTCTTTAATAGAGCTTTTTTTTATGGTTTTTAATAGTATGGAAGGAGTGAGAAAGTCGTGAAAGAGTACGTTGGAATCTGCACGGTATGTCAAAAGAACGTGTACTGCTTAGAAGGGTTTTTGAACGGTGTGGTTGTTGAAGGCAAGCTTGTGTGCTTTGCTTGTGAAGAAGAGGAGAAGCGTGACTCTCATAAAAACAAAAACTAGCTACCTTGGGTAGCTAGTTTTTTATTTACTGCGCATTTACTTTTTCAGCTTGCCAGTAGTACTCGCTGAACACATCTGAAAAAGCTTTGACGGTGTTTGTGAGTTCTTCCATATTGTTATCGACGCCGCCTACTTCAATTAAAATGGAGCGGTCGGATAAATCTTGATTATATAACCCATTATTGCCGCTTGTTTTCTTTTTGCTTAACACTCCGCGGCTAAGGCCTGGATATTTTTACTCTAGCTTTTCATGAATCGCTTTGGCCATTTTAACGTTTTCATCAAATTTCGGGTTCGCTTCACCTAATACAATCATCATTTTAGCGTACGATTTGCCGTTGATAGCAGCCGTTGTTTTTTCTTGACGCAGCGAATCACGATGAATATCAATTAAATAATCGACGTCTTTGTTTTGCTGAAGAGCCGTTTCCACCACGCTGCGAGACATCGCATAGGCTCGTCCTGTACCCCAGCCTTTTTCATTAAGCTTTTGTGTCATGTTAGTTGTATCTACTTCCGAGCCGATTCCATCTGCTTTTAATTCCATTCCTAGCATCTGACCAACGAGCGTGATGTTGGTTTTGTTATCAACGGCTTTATTTTCGTTCGCTTCACCTTGTATACCAAGTAAAGGGAAATAAGATTCCCAGCTGTGCGTGTGGTAGATGTACACAACTTTTTTGTCTCCCGTACTTTGCTTGGCCTGTGTTTGAGACTGTTTTTTACTTTCTTCGTACGTTTTGCTTTCAGCAGGATCCAAATCACGCTCCCCGGAAATGCTTTCGAGAGGAGGAGCCGATTCATGAGGAATCGTGGTATAATCCGTTCCTTCACCGGCTAATAGAATATGAGAATCAAAAATAGAAAAGCCGGGCAGTTCTGATCCAAATAGACTTCTTGTATCCGCCACGCGAATATTCGTCGCAAGCTGCAGGGCGACAGAAGAGAGAGGAGGCGGAGAGAAGTCTTCTTCAAAGGCATGAGAGAAATGATGGTTTTCCGTATGCATGAAGTAGAACAAGCTTTGGGCTTTATAATTTGATAGTGCTTGATAGACAACGTTTGAGCGCAGCGTATGCTGAAGAGTTGAATACGTGACGGTAAAAATAGCAGCAGATGTTAAGAGAACAAATAGTATAGCGATAATTAATGATTTATAAGAAAGGATCCAAAAAAGCTTTTTAGGCTTTTCGGTGAACTTGTTTTTCATAGAGTAAACCTCCTCTAATAAAATTTTGAAATCAGCGGATGAGAACTCTAAGAGGAGAATGTTATGTATCTACTATTTACTCTATTAAAAAGGAAAAGAAATATGATAGAAACCATGATATTTAACACAATATAAAAAAGTTTATATTAGGGCATACTGTAAAAAAAACGGTGCGTATTGGAGCTGGTTAGATGAACGATTCATGGGTTTATCATCATTTTATTAATACATTTTTATTTCCTTTAACAATGTTTGGAGTGGCATTTTGTGTGCTAGGACTGTTGCTATACATGCTGTGGAAAGAAAAGCAAAAAGAAGGGCCAAAACAATGAGATTGAGGCATCTAATCTAAAGACGAACAAATGGGATAAAGGAGCTAGTATGGAGCGCTTGTGACACCGCTGTTGATTTCCGTGCAAGACTTCGCTTTCCGCGGACGGCCGCTAAGCCTCCTCGTCGCTTGCGCTCCTGCGGGGTCTCATCCCTTCCGCTTTTCCCGCAGGAGTCTTCGCCTTGTCCTCCAATCAACCGCTAGAAGCATCTACATACATGAAACCTACGTTCACCCTACCAATGAAAAAATCCGAACGAATAATCGTTCGGATCTTCCTTCAACTAAAATACGTTTGTCACAGTCTCTTTGTCAGAATGTCAGCTGGAAAAAGGAAGGTTTTTTCTTTCTAAGAATTCCATTCGGTTGCCAAAAGGATCAGCTACGTAAATTCTTTCGACGCCGGGAATGTTTTTGTCTTCTATAAAAGAAATACCGAAGCTAGTCAGATGATCTTTGAACGCAGGGAGATTTTTGACAAAAAAACCTGGATGCGCTTTTTTTGCGGGTGAAAAGGTAGGTTCAACACCAATATGCAGCTGATAAGAACCGAATTCAAACCACACGCCGCCGCGCTTTTTTAGACTTTCTGGCTTTTCGACCTCTGTTAAGCCAAGAACGGTTCCGAAAAAGTGTCGTGCTTCGCTTTCTGAATTCGGTGGTGCAGTTAGCTGAATATGATCAATATGCGTCAGTGTAAAAGTCATAAACATTCCTCCTTAAATAGTAGAGTACTAGTTAAGTTTACGTGATGTATCCGTGTAAATAAATGACAAAAAGATGATGTTTTTCATAAGAAAAGCTTATTATTTTATATACATATAACACCAAATGAGGTATATTTTATTTTATTGCTATTTAGGAAAATTGGAGATTAATATGGAATATCACTATACGTTAACAAAAGATGATTACGTAGCTTTTAACATGCATCACGCTCAACATTCGGAAAGAGTACAAAAAGTGCTGAGAGTTCAGCGATGGATGTCGCTTATTTTTCTTCTTATTCCTTTGCTTGTTTCGTGGGTTGAAGGAGAATTTTTACTTGGTATGTTCGTAGCGTTTGCGCTGCTTACGGTGCTGTGGTTTTTATTTTATCCGAAATATTTTTACGGAAGTATTAAAAAGAACATTGTAAAGGTAATAAATGAAGGAGATAACAGCAGTCTGACGGGTGAGCATACTATGATGGTTACGGAAGGTGGCTTGGTAGAGAAAAGCTCAAAAGGAGAAGTGAAGACTCCTTGGTCAAGCATCACTCAAATTAGAGAAACAGATAAACATATCTTTATCCTTGTTAGTGCAATGAGCGGATATGTTATTCCTACAAGTACATTTGCAGATGTAAAAGCGCTACAGCAGTTTAAAGAAACGCTGAATGCTGCAAGAGCCGAAAAAACAGGCTGAGTAGTAAATAATAATAATGTGAAAAAACGCCCTCCTAGATACTTTTCTAAGAGGGCGTTTTTTTAACAGCAGTCCCAGTTGTACAAAACATCTCTAAAGTTACGGTTGCGAAGATCTTCTTCTTTAATGAAAAAATTGGCCACCCCCGCATCACCAAACATAATATCCGCTTCGTCGTCCATGGCGAATTGAAGAAGCAGAACGTTGTATGCTCGCAGCGCTTCATCGTAGTCTCGAGGATCGCTTTGAGTGAAAAAAGCGTATCCACCCATTTTATGATACTCGCCCGTAAGCTCATCCCAGTAGATTTCTTCAGTTTCTTCATCTTCAAATAAATCTGATTCTATATCGTTATATCGATAGTCAGTAGGGGAAACGGGTTCGATTCTTATTTCAAACTGTAAGCCTACTTCTTGAGGAATAGGGAACATATCTCGGTCAATGTCTTCAAGATACGTAAAATCGGTTGTTAGCTTTTTTTCGTCTGTGGTTATGTCTTCGTAAAAAACGACGCGAAAGTCTTTTTGAGTCGTAGGATGGTCAAAATCAAGTCCGTACACATCGCCGGTGTTTTCGTTATCAGCTCCGCAAATAAAAAATTGAAGCATGCCTTGAATGGGCATATTTTCATAGGAAGGAACTTCAGAAAAATTGATTTGTGCCATCAGCAGCATCGGCTTGCCCTGAGAATCAAGAGGATGATTCGCTTCTAGAGGAAGGTAGGGGTTGCCGCCAAACTTGCTTTCATATAATTTTGGACTGTTCATGACCGTATTGATGTGGATATAAGGCTTACATGTTTTTTCGATTTCTTTTCGGTAAGGTTCTAGCTTAGGAGGCAGTGCTAATTTTGATAGAGGATTCATATGTACTCTCCTTTTTGTTTGTAATAAAAAGAACGTTTGTTCGTATTTATATTTTATCGTAATACATACTGAAAGGGAAGAGAAATAGTATAAAAAATCCCTTTGCAGAAGCATCTGCAAAGGGTACAAAGAAATGATAGCGTTTTCATTATGATACTTACTGAATAGATTGCTTATTTAGAAAAGAATCCTTTTAAAGCAAATGCGACGTTTTGCGGTCTTTCCGCTAAGCGGCGCATAAAGTAGCCAAACCAGTCGTTTCCAAATGGAACGTACACGCGCATTGTATAGCCTTCTTTTGCAAGGCTCAGCTGCATATCTGTTCGGAATCCGTACAGCATTTGAAATTCAAACTGCGTGCGCGGAATGTTGTTTTTGTGAGCGAACTCTTTTACTTTTGCAATAATATTGTGGTCGTGAGATGCAATAGCCGTGTATGTTCCGCTAAGCAAATGCTCTTCAATAATTCGCATATAGTTCTCATCAATTTGTGCTTTATCTTGAAATGCCACGGTTGGTGATTCTTGATACGCGCCTTTTACCAATCGAAGAGGAACGCCTTTTAACTCTTTTACGTCTTGTTCAGCGCGGAACAGGTAAGCTTGAATAACCGTTCCAACATTATCAAACGTCTCGCGAAGCTCTCGTAAAATATCTAGCGTCATTTGACAGTGGGCATAGTCTTCCATGTCAATTCGAACAAAGTTATCGTATTTTTTCGCCGTTTCAAGAATGCGGCGCATGTTCTCAACGCAAAAACTGCGGTCAATATCCAAACCAAGCTGCGTCATTTTTACAGATAAGTTGCACGTTACACCGGCTTGCCCCATAGCTTCCAGCGTTCTGACATTATATTGAGTTGCTTCGATAGCTTCTTCTCTGCTTGAAACAAATTCCCCTAAATGATCAAGCGTACAAACGAGTCCTTTTTCATTCAGTTCCCGTACTTTTTTGATCGCATGTTCAATCGTGTCGCCAGCTACCACTTGAGCTGCACCAAAGCGAAGACCCCATTTTTTCGCCGCTTTGTTTAGCGCTTTATTTTGGGAAGCGTGAAGAAACACATTTTTAGATACCTCTGCTAACATAAATATCTCCCCCTATAGAAAAAAATCCCTTGTTGTTTTAAGATAGAGCAGCCTAGGGCTGCTCTACTGAGTATTAAAGCGTTGTGCTTGTTGTTTTTGCTTGCAGGTGCAGAATCAAGTAATCAGGACCGCCAGCTTTTGAATCTGTACCTGACATATTAAATCCGCCAAACGGCTGGTACCCAACGATGGCACCTGTACAACCGCGGTTGAAGTAAAGGTTTCCGACGTGGAACTCTTCTTTTGCACGCTCGATGTGCTCAGGCGTATTTGAAAGAAGGGCACCTGTTAAGCCGTAGTCTGTATTATTAGCAATTTCCATCATATGATCGAAGTCGCGCGCTTTGCAGAATGCTACGACTGGGCCGAAGATTTCTTCTTGCATTAAACGTGCTTTTTCATCTACATCTGCAATGATCGTAGGCTGAATGAAGTAGCCTTTTGAATCATCTGCTTCTCCGCCCGTCATTAAACGGCCTTCTTCTTTACCGATTTCAATGTATTTTGTAATTTTGTTGAAAGAAGCCTGATCAATAACAGGTCCCATATAAGTGTTCACATCTTCAGGGCTGCCCATTGTTAATGTTTTTGTCAGCGCAACTGCTTTTTCAAGAACGATATCGTATACGTCTTGGTGAACAACCGCACGAGACCCTGCTGAACACTTTTGTCCAGAGAAGCCAAATGCTGAATACACAATAGAAGAAGCAGCTAAATCTAAATCAGCGTCTTTATCTACAACGACCGTGTCTTTACCGCCCATTTCAGCAATAACGCGTTTTAGCCAGATTTGACCAGGCTGTACTTTTGCCGCGCGTTCATAGATGCGGCAGCCTACTTCACGAGAACCTGTAAATGAAACAAAGCGCGTTTTTGGATGATCTACTAAATAGTCGCCAATTTCGCTTCCGCTTCCCGGTACGTAGTTCAGTACGCCGTCTGGAAGGCCGGCTTCTTTCATTACTTCTACAAATTTTGCTGCGATAACCGGTGTGTTGTTTGCCGGTTTTAATAGAACCGTATTTCCTGCTACGATTGCTGCTGCAGCTGTTCCAGCCATGATCGCTAACGGGAAGTTAAACGGTGAAATAATAACGCCGACACCAAGCGGAATGTAGTTAAATTTATTTTCTTCACCATCGCGGCTCTCAACAGGCGCGCCGTCTTTTAGCTGCACCATTTGGCGAGCGTAGTATTCAAGGAAGTCAATTGCTTCTGCTGTATCAGCATCTGCTTCTTTCCACGGTTTTCCTGCTTCTTTTACAAGGTAAGCTGAAAATTCATGCTTGCGGCGGCGAATAATGTCCGCTGCGCGGAAAAGAATATCTGCTCGTGCTTCCGGCGCTTCTTTTTTCCACGTATTAAAGGTAGAAAGTGCTGCTTGCATTGCTTTTTCAGCCAAGTCTTGATCTGCTTTTGACACGCGGCCGATAACTTCTGTTTTATTTGCCGGGTTAATGGACTGAATTTGATCTTCTGTTGTAATTAATTCTCCGCCAATTACCAGAGGATAGTCCTTTCCAAGCTCTGATTGTACAAGCTCTAATGCAGATTCAAACGCATCTTTGTTTTTTGCAACCGTAAAGTCCGTGAAAGGTTCGTGTTTGTATTGTTTGATTTCGTTGATATTCATTGTGTTCATTTTCATTACCCCTTTTTTAGAAAATTTGCAACATAATTAATATTCCAACACCCTATACCTGTATTATAATCACCTTATTCTAGTTTTGTACATAGTTTTTTAACAAAAATGTTCAAAAAATTTAAAAATAAACACTTTTGTTTAAAGTTCCAATGAATCTATGGTTTTTATAGTGATTTTGAACAAAACGAAAAGAAAGGGGGGCGGTAAAATATAAGAAAAGATGTTTTGAAGTAAAGAATTACGATAGGAGAAAGAGTTTATCGTTAGTAAATTAAAATGATCTTCCTTTCAAAAAACAATAGACAAAGTTGTTCAATATAAATTATCATATAATTCGAAAAGTAATTTTTGTCGAATGAAGCTATCTTTTTCGTCAAGTGAAGGCCTCATTTGAATGTACAGATAGAGGGAGGGTAGAAAAACACCAGTTATTTGTTCATGATATTGTAAGGGCTTACATATTTAACGCGCGATGCGAAGAACGTGTAATTCTTTAAATGACGGTTCCTATAAGGAGGATTTTAACATGAGTCATCAACCGCCTGAGTTAAAAAAAGAATTAAAAATTCGACACATAACCATGATTTCTTTAGGGGGAATCATTGGTGCCGGTTTGTTCATTGGAAGCGGATCACTCATTAACGCAGCGGGTCCTGGTTCCATTTTTTCGTACGCGTTTGCCGGTTTGCTGGTGATTTTAGTTATGCGAATGCTGGGGGAAATGTCTACGGCTAATCCTTCAAGCGGCTCGTTCGCCACATATGCCAGAGAAGCGCTTGGGCCGTGGGCCGGCTACACAATCGGCTGGCTGTACTGGTTTTTCTGGGTAATTGTTATTGCAGTTGAAGCGATTGCGGGTTCAACGATTATTCAATATTGGTTTCCGTCTTTACCGTCTTGGGGTGTGAGTCTGATCCTGACGTTTTTACTAACTTTAACGAACTTATACTCTGTTAAATCATTTGGTGAATTTGAATATTGGTTTTCGCTCATTAAAGTAGTTAGTTTAGTGCTGTTTTTACTTTTAGGAGGGGCGATCATCCTCGGTTTAATACCAGGAGTAGAGTCTCCGGGAGCGTCGAATCTTCTTCATAGAGGAGGATTTCTTCCAAATGGAATCAGCTCCGTCTTTTTAGGAGTGGCGATTGTAATGTTTTCTTTTATGGGGACAGAAATTGTCGCAACAGCCGCTGGAGAATCGGCTCAGCCTGAGCGAGCGATCACCATCGCAACAAATACCGTTATTTATCGTATTTTAATTTTTTATCTTGGGTCCATTTTAATCTTAGTAACTATCCTTCCGTGGGATTCTTCAAGCTTGATGAAAAGTCCGTTTGTTTCGATATTAGAGCTAGTAAACGTTCCGGCAGCGGCTCAAATCATGAACTTTATCGTACTGACTGCTGTTTTGTCTTGCTTAAATTCAGGTCTATACACGAGTTCTCGTATGCTGTACTCAATGGCGCAAAAAGGAGACGCGCCGCGCATGTTTTTGAAAGTGAATAAAAAAGGCATTCCGTTTAATGCCATTGTAGGATGTACCGTGATTTCTTACATCAGCGTTGGTTTTAACTATCTTTCACCTGATAAAATCTTTTTATTTTTAGTAAACGCATCGGGAGGCGTAGCGCTTCTTGTGTACCTTGTTATTGCTTTTTCACAGCTTCGCATGAGAAAGAAATACGAAAAAGAAAAGCCGGAAGCATTAAAAATCAGAATGTGGCTGTTTCCTTATTTAACGTATGGAACGATTGCGGCGATCACAAGTATCTTTATTGCGATGGCATTTATTGATTCACTTCGCACTCAGTTTTATCTCACGCTGCTGATTGCTGTATTTGTGGTATGTTCGTACTTCTTTATGAAAAAGAAAAAAGATGATAGTTCCCTATCAGGACAAGGGAATAAAAGAATTTCTTAATAGAAGAGAAAATCATCACGAGGGCTAGGAGGAAGTAAATTGGCAAACAAAGAGTTAAAAAGAGGGCTTGAATCTCGTCATATCCAAATGATTGCTCTTGGAGGAACGATTGGGGTAGGGTTATTCATGGGTTCAGCAAGCACCATTAAATGGACGGGGCCATCCGTCCTGCTTGCGTATGCTATTTGCGGCGTTTTTATTTTCTTTATTATGCGTGCAATGGGTGAGATGCTCTATTTAGAGCCAAGTACGGGTTCGTTTGCGACATTTGGTCATAAATATATTCATCCGTTAGCGGGTTATATCACGGCTTGGAGCAACTGGTTTCAATGGGTGATTGTCGGCATGGCAGAGATTATTGCGGTCGGAGCTTATATGCAGTACTGGTTCCCGCATTTACCGGCGTGGGTTCCGGGAATTGTCGCCATGGTCATTCTCGGTGGGGCCAATTTAATTTCGGTGAAATCGTTTGGAGAGTTTGAGTTTTGGTTTGCAATGATTAAAATTGTTACGATTGTTCTTATGATTATTGCCGGTCTTGGGCTTATTTTCTTCGGTCTTGGAAACGGCGGCGAAGCGCTTGGTCTGTCGAATTTGTGGGCAAACGGCGGTTTCTTTACAGGCGGATGGTCAGGCTTTTTCTTTGCCCTATCGCTTGTTATTGCTGCCTATCAAGGAGTAGAGCTTATTGGAATTACAGCAGGAGAAGCAAAAGATCCTAAAAAAACGTTAACAAGTGCGATTCAAAGCTTAATTTGGCGTATTTTAATTTTTTATATCGGCGCCATCTTTGTGATTGTAACGGTGTATCCGTGGAACGAGCTGGATTCGCTTGGCAGTCCGTTTGTTTCTACATTTGCTAAAGTAGGGATTACGGCAGCGGCGGGCATTATTAACTTTGTTGTCATCACAGCGGCAATGTCTGGGTGCAACAGCGGAATTTTCAGTGCAGGACGTATGCTTTACACGCTAGGTGTAAACGGTCAGGCTCCGGCCTTTTTTACAAAGGTTTCTCGAAACGGTGTGCCTATTTATAGTACCGTTGCGGTGATGATTGGCTTAGCTGCGGGCGTTGTCTTAAATTATATTGCACCGCCAAACGTTTTTGTGTACGTGTACAGTGCGAGCGTGCTTCCAGGTATGATTCCATGGTTTGTGATTCTCATCAGTCAAATTCGTTTTCGAAAAGCAAAAGGAGCGGCGATGGACCAACATCCATTTAAAATGCCTTTTGCTCCTGTGACGAACTACGTAACAATCGCGTTTTTATTTATGGTGCTTGTAGGCATGTGGTTTAATGATGAAACGCGCATATCGCTGATTGTCGGCATTATCTTTTTAGCTATTGTCGTGCTGAGCTACTACGTACTAGGTATCGGTAAGCGCACGGAAGTACGTTCTTCTGAAAGACGTAAGTTAGTAAAATAAATGATTTTGTAAGAGAGGCTGAAAAGCATTTTAGTTTAAGAGGAAGATCCGAACGATGAATGTAACTCGTTCGGATTTTTTTATTGGTATGGTGAACGTAGGTTTCATCTATGTAGCTGCTTCTAGCTGGTGATTGGAAGGCAAGGCGAGGACTCCTGCGGGAAAAGCGGAATAGGTGAGACCCCGCAGAAAGCGAAGTCTTGCACGGAAATCAACAGCGGTGTAACAAGCAGTCCAGATTATTTATCTCATTTGTTCGTCTTTAGCTGGGATTGATTTCGTTATGTCTTAATCTCTTTTGGACAGAGAAGAAGAAGCGAAGTCAGGGCTTTTCTTAGGCTGTTTTCTTCTTTTATTAATGAGGTGCATGGCAAGAAGGAAAAAGAAAAAAGAAAAAACCAGAGTCAAAACGGTGTGTTCAGGCATAAGATAATTCAACTCAAGCGAAATGCAAACGGCATTTTTCTTGAGGAAAGAGTAACTAAAGAAAAGGAAGTGTTCGTATGTCTGGAAACGCTGGATATGGTCATGGATCTGGTTTTGCTTTATTAGTTGTATTATTTATTTTATTAGTGATCATCGGCTGCAGCTGCTACGGCGGAGGCTTTGGCTGGTAATTCACTCATTTAAAAAGCCCTATAAGGGCTTTTTCTATGCTTATAAATAACGCTTTTTCTCTTTTTGATAAATGTTTACATGAAAACCGTTTACTTCACTCATAGGGATTTTAGAAGGAAAGTCTGCTACTTTGACAGATGAAGTGATTTCGACAGTTTGATACGTCTTTGGTTCCAACGTAACAGTATGAAGCCTAGGCTTATTCATCATAAGTAAAAAAGGGGTATCTTCTTTAAAATAGGAGCGCTCATCCAGTGCTACTTCAAACGTAACAGGTTTTGAGCTGTGATTTTCAAATGAAAGGTCACAGGTGCCCGTTAATACGGTTTCTTTTTTATTTCTCTCAAATGTACAAATGCTGTTTTCCGCATCGTAAGAAACGGCATACATACCTGGTAATACGGTCTTTTGCATCGCTTCAACCATATGACCAGGACCCGATATGACAATAAACGCAGCTAAAATCGTTAATTTTAAACGATGACGATTTAAACTTTTGTAAAGGGCAAAAAGACCAAGTGAAAGTATAATTCCCCACGCATTGCTAGCGTGTTGAATTCCCGTCATTGTTTCTTTATCTCCATAGATGGGAAGACCTAAAAAAGGAAAGACAGAATGACTGAGCGGCGTTGAGTTAGGGAAAGGGATGTTTAAAATAAAAACAGCTAGTAAAAAGGTGAGTCCTTTTATCAAAAGTGATCGTTCACGAATCATGTTGTTCCTTCTTAGCTATAAATCACGTATCATTATATACTATTATTATCTTATTTTGTAATTAATGGTTATTTTATTGCGTGGGAGGAAAGAGAGTAGAAAATAAATTGATAAAAAATGTGCATGTCCATTTATAAGTGGCATAGTTCTTAGAAAGCAGGATATGAAATATTTATTTTTGTGGAGATGATACATATTGCTGAATGAAAAAACCTTATGCCGCATCACAATCCAGAAATATTGGTAGCCTCAAGGCTGCCCCGTAGGCTTTTAGCAGATGTATAATTAATATAAAACCTGTCTTAGAACAGAAACTTGCTATTTCTAAATTGATATGTTACACTAAGGTTAATTATTTTTGTTCGGTATGAAATTGAAAGAAGAGAAATATTCTTCAATAGAAATTTTTATCTGGAAATAGTACGATTGAGCAAGGGTAGTAATATATGCGTGGAGTAATTCCACCACTGGAGGAAATAGTATGACTGAAGGTACAGTAAAATGGTTTAATGCAGAAAAAGGTTTCGGTTTCATCGAAATTGAAGGCGGAGAAGATGTATTCGTACATTTCAGCGCAATTCAAGGCGACGGATTCAAATCTTTAGATGAAGGTCAAAAAGTGACTTTCGACATCGAGCAAGGTCAACGCGGTGCACAAGCTGCTAACGTTGTAAAAGCATAATTTTATGCAATCCAAAAAAGACTCCGACTTTGGACGGGGTCTTTTTTTATTGTAGCAAACACGCAGGTAACGGAGGAATACGTATGAGTAAAGCAAAAGGTAAAGGCGGCACGGGGCGAGGCACCGGAAAAAAAGGGTGGAACCGCTGGCAGGCGAGTGCAAAAAAGAAGAAAAATGCAAAGCCTTATAAAAGCAAGGGAACAAAAAATGCTGATAAGCCGGAAGGCAACTAATCCTATATGCGCAGTATCATCTGCAACTTCGACTTACTCTGCTTGAGTAAGTTTATTTCATATGGAAGTGTTTTTTTATTGCTTTTTTTACAGATTGCTGTCACTATATGAAATAATAAAGTGATTTGTGTGAATTTTCTATAAAAATTGATTTTTTTTGCAAACACTTTCATATTTCGACAACCTTTTTGATTTTTATCGGTTATACTCTTTTATAATAGATTATAGAAAGATGCAGGGGAGCATAAAGTGAGAGAGGAAAGCGACAGTTTACTCTGTACGCTTTTTACGTTTCTGGACCGTATTGCAGTAGCGTCGTAACAAGTAGATCATGCATCAGTTTAGAACACATCAAAACTCAACTAAGTGTAACGGGGGGATATGAGTGAGCGTAGGCATCGTAATTGAAAAAGTTCAAAATTATGCTATGTTAGAAGATCATGTTTTGGTTGAAATGGTTCATAGTGGAGACGAAAAATCATTAGAGTATTTAATCAACAAGTATCAAAATCTTGTAAGGGGAAAAGCAAGAAAATACTTTTTGATTGGTGCTGAAAAAGAAGATATCGTCCAAGAAGGAATGATTGGACTATACAAAGCAATTCGCGACTTTAACGAAGACAAGCTAACATCTTTTAAAGGGTTTGCGGAGTTATGTATCACAAGACAAATCATTACGGCGATTAAAACGGCTACTCGTCAAAAGCACGGTCCGTTAAATTCGTACATTTCATTGGACAAGCCTCTGTATGATGAAGAATCAAACTATACGCTGATGGATATGATTCCTGGCGATCAAATTGCTAACCCGGAAGCGGTGCTGATTCATCAAGAAAAAGTGGAAGACCGCGAGTTAAAAATTGCGGAAACACTTAGTGAATTGGAAAGAAAAGCATTGACGCTGTATATGGACGGCCATTCATACGCTGAAATTTCGAAAGAATTAAATACGCACGTCAAGTCAATTGACAACGCGCTGCAGCGTATCAAAAGAAAGTTAGGTCGAGACGTAGAAAGCAGACAAGCTATTTCATAATAGGTAAAAAACAGCCGGACCTTAAAGGGGTTTCGGCTCTTTTTCACGGTCTTTTAAAATGTCTTGAATAATTTCAATATGAACAGAAGCCCACGATTGTTCACGGAAATGAAGAAACACGCTTGGAATGAGAATAAAAACATACAGCAGCACAAAAATAATCCAAAGCCAGCTCCCGTCTTTAAATAAAAATTGCTGCAGTCGCTGCGAAAATAAAAAAAAGAGCCAAGGCAAGGCAGAAACAAGGATGGGAATGACGCCGGAGCCGTTTTTTTCTTTAGTCATTCGGTAATACACTTTTCGCAAAATAGCGCTGTCGAGCGTAAGGTAAAGCTGCCGAATTTCTTCCATTTCCGCTAATTCATCAATTTCTTCTGCGTTTTGGTTTTGATGAGCCGCTTTTTTCAGTTTAAGGTAGACTTTATGAGCATCGCCGCGCAGTGAAAACATATACCAGCCTCCCGCATATTGTTTCGTCTTCTTTAACAGAGTTTGCAGGTGCATGTAAATATATACAAAAAGTTTCGTGATACGAAAGAATAAGAAAACAGAAGTGAAAGCGTAAATCATTAGTCGAAAATGAGAGAAAACAGCTGTTTTTCGCTCTCTTTGGCTACCTTTACACATTAAGTAGTAGCACATATACTAATAAAAGAACAATTAGTTACCTAGGTAAATAAAATGAAAGGTGAGGTGGGAAAAGTGAATAACTTGGTGTTTCATGAGCTTCATCAAAAGTCGAGATTGTCTATTAAAGAAGTAAATGAAGTGTTAAAAGTGTACGGGCTATACAGTTCACAGTATTCAATTTTATTTTGTTTAAAGCGATTCGGTTCGATGACGCAAACTGAGATTTGGCAGTATTTAAATGTCGAAGCGCCAACGGTTACCCGCACGTTAACAAGGCTTGAAAAAAGCGGATGGATCGTTCGAAAAGCAGGCAGTGATAAACGAGAGCGCATCGTTTATTTATCTCCTCAAGCGAAGAAAAAGCTTCCGGAAATTCAGCAAGAAATTCAACGTTTGGAAGAAAATTTGCTGATTGCTTTATCCGACAACGAACAAGATCAGCTTATTTCATTATTAAAGAAAATTTGTAAATCTACAGAAAAGGGTGAAATGAATGACGAACCAGCAGGAGCCAATCTGGACTAAAAGCTTTATCAGCATTGCAATTACCAACTTTTTTATTTTTGTCGTGTTTTATGCACTGTTGACGCTGCTGCCGATTTATGTATTAGACGCCTTAGACGGCACGAGTACGCAGGCAGGGCTTGTTGTTACAATCTTTTTATTATCAGCGATTATTGTGAGACCATTTTCAGGAAAAGTCATTGAAAACATTGGAAAGAAAAAAACGCTTGTATTTAGTACCCTCATTTTTGCGCTTTCTTCCTTCTTATATATGTTCATCCACCATTTTAACGTGCTGTTATTACTGCGCTTCTTTCAAGGAATTTCATTCAGCTTAGCGACAACCGTCACCGGAGCGATTGCGGCGGATTTAGTTCCCGCTAAACGACGAGGAGAAGGACTTGGCTACTTTGGAATGTCGATGAACTTAGCCGTTGTTGCAGGGCCGTTTTTAGCATTAACGCTTCATCAATACATGGCATACAACATTATTTTCCTTGTATTTGGCGTGATTATGCTCGTTGGCTGGCTGTGCGGAATGATGGTCAAAAATCTTCAAGAAAACGCTGCTCCGTCAGTAAAGAAATCATTTTCACTGAGCGATTTGTTTGAAAAGAAATCCATGCCGATTTCATCTGTAGGTATTCTCGTTTCTTTTTCGTATGCAAGTATTATTTCTTTTATTTCTGTGTATGCACAGTCGCTTGGATTGATTAAAACAGCAAGCTTTTTCTTTGTCGTGTTCGCAGCTGCAATGCTGATTTCACGACCGTTTACAGGAAGATTATTTGATAAATCTGGCCCAAACATTGTGATTATTCCATCATGTATTGTCTTTGCGATTGGTCTATTTAGCTTAAGCCTTACACATTCTTCTTGGATGCTGCTGTTTTCAGGTGCGTTAGTAGGTCTAGGCTACGGAACGCTGCTTCCTAGCTTCCAAACGCTTGCGATTCAAGCGGCGCCTGCTCACCGAAGCGCATATGCAACTGCCACATTCTTTACGTTTTATGATAGCGGTATTGCGGTTGGTTCATTTGTATTAGGAATTGCAGCAGGTGCTTTAGGGTATTCAAAACTGTACTTTGCGCTTGGGATTTTTGTTCTCTTGATTACACTTTACTATAAGTGGATTGCAAATTTACGTCAAAAACAAAAAGCAGCGAATATCCAGGTAGGCATGAAATAAAAAAGCTCGGCGTAATATGCGCCGAGTTTTTTTATGGATTTTTTACAGGACTTTGGAAGGGAAGCATATTTAAGTCAAAAGGTACTAGCCAATTCCTATCCATCTGCACCATACTTTAACAGGAGAACCATTTACATATAAAACTTCTTGGATGAAATAAAAAACAAAGGAGAACAAACATGAAAGTAATGAAACCTCTTATGGTCACAGCGTTAGGACTTAGTCTTGCCACTTTTTATGAAGGCGCTTTTCCTGCAGAAAAAGCTGTGCAAGTACAGGCTGCCACAGATGAAAACGTGATTGCTGACAAAGCAAAAACGTATGAAGGAGCGGATTATACGTCTGGAGGAGAGACGCTAAGCGAAGGGTTTGACAGCTCTGGCTTCGTTCAATATGTGTTTAAGCAAGCGCTCGATACAACGCTTCCTCGTTCCGTGAAAGAACAGTCAGAGCTTGGAACAGACGTCGATAAAAACGAGCTGCAAGCAGGCGATGTATTGTTTTTTGACACCAATGAAAACGGTGAAGTGAACGTAGCCGCTATTTATATCGGAGACGATGAGATGATTTATGCATCTTCTTCAGACGGAAAAGTCGTTGTGAAAAACATTTCAAGCAGCGCGTATTGGTCATCACATTTCGCCAAAGCAAAGCGCATTACAGAAGCACCGGAAATTGCAAAAGATAATGAAGTGATTGCAGAAGCATTAAAACATCTTGGTACACCATATGTATTTGGAGGCGAGTCGCCAACGGACGGTTTTGACTGTTCCGCATTTGTTGCGTATGTATTTCAACACGCATCGGACGTCTATCTTCCGAGATCAACCGATCAGCAGTGGCAAGTTGGAGAAGAAGTTGCTCGCGCAGATTTAAAGCCAGGAGACGTTATCTTTTTTAAAGACACGTATCGTGAAGGGATTTCACACGTCGGCATCTATGCAGGCGGTAATCAGTTTATTCATGCCAAGCGCAGCGAAAATGTGACGGTGGATTACCTGACAAGCAGCTACTGGACATCTAAGTACGCAGGAGCAAGGCGCTACGATGACTTAGCGCTGTCAAAAGACAATCCATTTGTGACGGAATCTCTTAAATATGTAGGAGAAGTACCTTACGCACAAGGGGGGACAAGTCCTTCTGCAGGCTTTGATACGGCTGGTTTTGTTCAATACATTTACAAAGAAGCAGCTGGAAAAGACATTCCGCGCTATGCGAGTCAGCAGTGGGAAGCAGGAGAAACCATTTCACAATCTGACTTGAAGCCGGGAGATCTCGTCTTTTTTGAAGGAAGTTCGCTTATTCCATCTATCTATATTGGAAATGATTACGTCGTTCACGTATCTACATCCCAAGGCGTGAAAATTACAAACTATAAAGTAGACAGCTACTGGGCGCCTAAATACTACGGAGCAAAGCGCATGCCATAAAGGTAAAAAACAAGACAGTCTGGGGCTGTCTTGTTTTTTTAATACGAAGTCAATTGTTTTTGTATGTATTTGATTCGCTCTAGAGTTATCCCTTCCCGCTGCTCGACGGCTAAAGGGTGATCGGTCGGCTCTAATTCAATGAGCGGCCGTGTTCCAACAGATCTTGTATGCACTTTTGTTTTTAAATTTAACGTTTCCGGATAGCCTGGAATTGAAACTGAAAACCAGCCGAAATAAGGCGGTTCATTTTCTCTTTTGTCACTTTCCCATAAATCTATCATTCGGCGGAAATTTTCTTCACTTAAAGAAACCCAGACGTTCCAAATGAAAGGATTTTCTTCATTGAGAACAGGAATTTCAACACAGCCTCTAATGAAAAAATGTTCTTGATTCATGATACAAATCTCTGAATATAGTTCAAAGTCGTTTTGTCTTTCGTCGTCTGACGCGTCATAATAGTAAAAAGGAGCTTCACTTGTATAGCTCATAGGCAAAGCAGGCTGAGGGTATTCACAGGTTAAGTCTTTATAGTGAAGTTTGTTCGTTTTCTTCTTGCCATATAATCGTCTTCTTCGCATATTATTTTAGACTCCTCAGATAAAAGTATCTTCATTAATACAAAAAAATGGCTGCTTAAGCGTATAATGTGTAAAAAAATTTGATCCCCCGTATCTTTTGAACTTCCTTTAATCGTTTATTAAATAGAGAGTGCAAAAGGAGTGAAAATCATGTCACGTTCAAAAAAAATCGAAATACAAACAGAAAGCTTTGACGATGCCTGCTGGAACGAGCATTACCCAAAATTGCAGCAGTACTGCCGCTTTTTAGCGCAGAATGTGTGGGATGGAGACGATATTGCCCAAGAAACGTTTTTAAAGGCTCAGCGATATAAAGGTGAAGAGCAAAGACTGTCTTCCGCGCTGTTAAACAAAATAGCGTATCACCACTGGATCGACCTGCTGCGAAAAAGAAAGCGTGAAGGAATAGTCGAAGAAAAAGCTTTGGAACAACAAGCTGAAAAGCATACGTTTGATAGTAAGGGACACTCGGTCGAGCTGCTGCTTAGTCAATTTACGCCGAAGCAAGCGGTTATCTTTTTCTTAAAAGAAGGATTCCGCTATCAGCTGAAAGAAATCGCTTCGATTTTACAAACGTCAGAAACAGCGGTAAAAAGCAATTTGCATCGTGCCAAGCAGCGGTTAGAAAAAGGGAGTGAACCGTTTTCCACAGATTCTTTTTGGGATGAAAAAGAACGAAAAGAGCTGTCAGAGCTTTTTTATAAGACGCTAGAAGTGCAGGATCCAGCACTTTTGATTCATGCTCTACCTTCCTTAAAAAGCATCATCCAAAAACCGGCGTATACTCCGACGTGCACTCTCTGCATGGCTGCATAGCCATATTACGTGTGATAAGGAGGATATCTATGAGCACCATTCCATATGTGATTGAACAAAGTAACCGCGGTGAACGTTCGTATGATATTTATTCGAGGCTGTTAAAAGACCGAATTATTTTAATTGGTGATGAAATCAATGATCATATTGCCAACAGCGTGGTTGCGCAGCTGCTGTTTCTTGCGGCAGATGATCCTAAAAAAGATATTTCACTTTACATTAACAGCCCCGGAGGTTCGACTTCAGCAGGGTTTGCGATTTATGATACAATGCAGTACATCGAGCCGGACGTTCAAACGATTTGCACGGGCATGGCCGCTTCTTTTGGCGCACTGCTTCTGTTAGCAGGAACAAAAGGAAAGCGCTATGCACTGCCGAATAGCGAAATTATGATTCATCAGCCGCTAGGAGGGGCTAGAGGGCAAGCGACTGAAATTGAAATTAGCGCTCGCCGAATTTTAAAGCTCAAGCAGCATATTAATGAAATCATATCAACACGAACGGGACAGCCGGTTGAAAAAGTGGCAAACGATACGGAACGAGATTATTTTATGAGTGCTGAAGAGGCAAAGGAGTACGGAATTATTGACGGTATTCTTTTGCCGAAATAAAGGTATGACAATTAAGCATAGACGGCAGCGTCTATGCTTGCTTTCTATAGAAATAAGAAAAAAGACCTTAGTATTATCTTTATTTTTCTTAAAAAGGTAGGTATTATATAAAATATAACAGATTTTAGAAAGAAGGTTTTACACATGCAAGAAGTGATTGGAGTAGAGCAGCGGTCTCTGTTTCAAAAAGTATTAGTAACATTTATTTTTTCGTTATTTATTTCAACAGTTGGCTTATACGTAGGTCAATATGTGCCGCCGGCTTATTTTATTCCGTTAGCGATTGCTGAACTTGTGATGCTGGTTGCGGCATTTATGTTAAGAAAGAAAAAAAGCGTAGGATACGGTTTTACATATGCGTTTTCATTTATATCAGGCATCACGCTCTTTCCAATTGTTAGCCACTATGCGTCAGTAGCGGGAGCGCAGGTCGTTCTTTATGCGTTTGGAAGCACGTTCGTTATTTTTACGGTGATGGGTGTAATTGGCGCAAAAACGAAAAAAGATTTAGGGTTTTTAGGCAGCTTTTTATTAGTAGCGCTGTTAGCACTGGTCTGTATCAGCATTTTCTCGCTGTTTAGTCCATTAACAACGCCTGGACTCATGGCATTCTCAGTGATTGGTACCATCGTTTTCTCACTTTATGTGCTGTATGATTTTAATAAAATGAAGCACGGTGAAATCACAGAAGAGCTTGTTCCGATTTTGGCACTGTCTTTGTATTTAGATTTTATTAATCTATTCATCAACTTGCTTCGCTTTTTCGGTATTTTAGGAAGCGATGATTAATACGAAAGAAGCTGGGACAAAAGTATTTTAGTTGAAGGAAGATCCGAACGGTGAAGATTCTTGATGGAGAATCAACTTCGTTCGGATTTTTTTATTGGTGGGGTGAACGTAGGTTTCATCTATTTCGTTGCTTCTAGCGGTATACCAAGCGATCCTCCATACTCGATCATTTATCCCATTTGTTCGTCTTTAGATTGGATTAATGTAGTTATGCCTCAGTCTCTTTTTTGTTTGATTTATTCGCCGCCGTCTCCATCTCCATCCTCGCTAACGTCATTCTCTGTTTTGTCATAATGTGGACCGGTAGCGTAGGTCTCTTTAAAAAAATTGCCAAGCCACGTGGAACTTGTAGCGACTGCACCGTTTTTAGCGTGAATAAATTCACTGATTGTATATATTTCAACGACTTGCTTGCGGTATTTCCGAAATAAAAATGCGCTGGCAACAACGCCAATGCTGATCATTACATACGTATTCATGAAATCCTCCTTATAAAAGGGTTAGTGTTATGTATGCCGGATAAAGAAAGGATATGCGAATCTAAAAGAAGTTCGTTTAGTGGTGCGAGTCTTTGAAAAAATGGTAGTATAGAGCATGCTTGGTACACAGAGAACGTAAACTTTTTTGGAAGGATGCATGCTAGTGGTGAATTTTAAAGAGTTTTTTGCTATTTCTTCATATGAAATAGTTGAATATTGTAGTCGACAAGAAAACGGAAAGAATATAGATGAATACGAAGTGATGTTATATAACGAAAACGTCAGTCAAACGGAAAATGTGATCATCAAATTTAAAAAGGTTAACGATGGAATAGTAGTTGAAAAGGTCCGAACTCTCTCTTATTTTGATCAACAGCGTCCTAAACACCCCTGTAAGATTTGCGGCAGCGAAATGATGGTAAAAGAGAACAGTAGCGAAGAACCAGAAGTTTACGTGCATGATTGTTCATTTAACGGTGAGGAAATAGAGGATTGTTTAAGGGAACTAGTACAAAATGAACTTTTGCAGGATGGATTTACTCAAGAAGAATTTGAACGGAACTATGGAGTTAATTACCGTGATGACAGTAATAAAGAATATGGCTTTTACGATGCGCAGCAACGAAATACTTTTTATACCATCTTTAACGATAGTGTTTATCATACCTCTTACGCAGGACCACAAGAGCTGCGCTGTAAGTTTTGCGGGATGGATGAAGAGCTGCTTGTTGTAGACGGAGCCTTCTATCAAAAGTGCGCAGTGCTAACTCCACATACCAATCGAATTATTCATATGATTGAAGCAAGAAAACAAAATGAACCAGACTTAACAAAACGCTCATGAGAGTAAAGGTGCTGGCAGCAGCTTTTTAATCCGCTGGGCTGGGGCGTGCAAAAAATATAAAAAAGAAGCTTCCTTTTGAGCGAAAGGAAGCTTATCAAGTTTGTACCTATAGGGTTGAGTGCACAATTAAATAGCTATCGGAATAACCGATGAATCATTAAAGTAAACAACTTCTGAAAGAATACTGCAGCCTTTCAGCTTTTTAAGCTGACTAAGCGCTTCTTCCTTACTGTCAAACTCGTACATTTTCATTTCACCTTTTCTGACATAACACGTAATCACATACATTTAAGAAGTACCTCCGTCTATCATTTATTAATAAAAAGCTATAACAGCTTTTATTCACTATTAAAATAGCGTAAGTGCGCCTGTCACAATAGCAAGGACAATCAGAACAAGAGACGTTAAAACTGCCCATTTAAATGCAAAGCGCTGATGTTCACCAAGATCAACACCTACCATACCTACAAGTAAAAAGGTAGAGGCAACGAGTGGACTTAACAGATGAACAGGTTGTCCGAGTACTGAAGCTCGCGCAATTTCCAACGGATCAATTCCGTAAGAAGCAGCCGTTTCAGCAAATATTGGTAAAACACCGAAGTAATAGGCGTCGTTACTCATCACAAATGTAAACGGCATGCTTGTTAAAGCGACAATCGTCGGTAAAAAGGAACCGAGTGAATCAGGAACTAAATGAATTAACAAACTGGCCATTTCATCCACCATTTTAGTGCCGGATAGTATTCCTGTAAAAATACCGGCTGCAAAAACAAGTGCTGCAACGGTTAGTGCGTTGCCTGCATGAGCCATTAAACGTTCTTTTTGATCCTCAAGTTTTGGATAGTTAATCATAAGAGCAAGCGCAAAGCCAATCATAAATAAAACAGAAACAGACCAAATACCAGAAACTAATACAACCATTAATGCAATGGTCAAAGCTAAGTTAATCCAGATTTTTTTAGGCTGTGTAATATCTTCTTGAGAAGTTAAGGACGCGTCTTCAGCAAAAGCAAGCGAGCTTTTTAATTCAAACTGCTCGATGTCAATAGCACCAAGTCGTCTGCGCTCTTTTTTTCCAAGAATATAACCTGTAAAGATTACCCACAAAGCTCCGCCAATTAACGTTGGAAGAAGTGGAATAAAGAACTCTGATGCATCGAGGTGAAGGGCGACAATCGCACGAGTAGCTGGGCCTCCCCAAGGCGTCATACTGCTCATGATACTAAGAGAAAGCATCGCAACTGTCGTTAACACTAACGGACTCATATTCAGGCGTTTATAAAGTGGAAGAAGAGCAGAAACCGTAATCATATAAGTGGTTGTACCGTCTCCGTCTAGTGCAACTAAAAGCGATAGAAGAGCCGTTCCGATGACGATTTTAAGCGGATCGCCTTTTACGATTTTTAACAGCTGCTTAATTAATGGATCAAACAGTCCGGCATCAATCATAACCCCGAAATATAAGATGGCGAACAGCAGCATCGCAGCTGACGGAGCTACTTGTTTTAACCCTTCTAGCATCATGTCTCCGACGCCTTTGCCAAACCCTCCAATCACGGCAAAAAGAAGTGGAATGACCATTAAAGCTACGATAGGAGACATCCTTTTTGACATAATCAGATACGTAAAGACAATAATCATTGTAAAACCTAGTAGTGCTAGCATGTAAACAACCTCCTTTATTTTCCCTCTTTTCTCTGAAAGCGTTTTCTTTTAGAGTAAAAAAACGTGCCTAACAGCTCTCATCCCCAAGTATGAGCAGTAGTTTGATTATTAAGAATTTTTAAAGCCGCTCTTTACCCCCGCTGATGTTTCTTGTTTTCATGTTAGTACATTTTGAAAAATAAAGGAAATATAGGTTTTTTTAGAAAGTTCATAAAAAATTTTTATAATGGTAGTCTAGAAAAAAGCTTGGTCCAAAAGAGAGACTCTCCCAAGACGCAAACTTTTTAGCTTTTGCTTTATTTTTCACTTAGCTTTAAAAAGTCAATAAATGCTTTCACGACCGATAGATTCAAGTAAGAAGGATCATACATGAGCCAGGTGTTTCGAAGCAAAGGTGATTCATCTCGGTATGAAAGTCCGTATGTATATAAATTGTCGCTGGAGTGAAGGCAAATTTCAGGTAAAATCGCAAAGCCTAAATCATTTTTAACCATTTCTTTGGCCGTTTCTTGCCGGTCAACTTCCATCGCCACAAACGGAGGCTCTGAAAACTTGTCATGCCACCAGTCTTGAATGAGATCTTTTAGCGACGTATCAGTTTTATAATTAATATAAGGCAGGTTCGGCAAGTCATCGATCGCAATTTCTTTTTTCGAAATTAAGCAAAGTCGCTCTTTCGTCAGCAGTGATTTTTCTCCGTTCCACGGGTAATTGCCTCGTAAAATACCAACGTGAACACGCGAAGAGTCTAATAGATTCATAACTTGCGTACTCCAGCCCGTATTCACACTGAACTGCACGTTTGGATAGTGAAGAGAAAACTGTTTTAAAATTTTAGGAAGCTTATGCTGTGCAAAGTTACTCGATACCCCTAAGCGAAGTGTTCCCGTAACGGTTTCGCTCATATTTCGCATGCTGTCTTTTGTTTCTTGCAGCTGCTTCCACATATTTTCCGCATAGCGAACGAGGTGCTCACCTTCAGATGTAAATTCAATTCCTTTTTTCGTTTTAAAAAACAGCGTCACGCCAAATTCTTCTTCAAGATTTTTAAGGCGGTAGCTTAAAGAAGGCTGCGATACGTAGAGCCTTTCAGCCGTTCGCGTAATGTTCTTTTCTTCGTGAAGCGTTTTAATTAATATCCAATCTTTTTGATCCATCCCAATTCCCCCTTGTATGTAGATTATAAAAAAATTTTTAAAAAGACAATAAATTTTATGTATTTTACTTATGACCACCTCTATTATACGATAAATGGCAAATGAACCGGTTCTAAATAGTAAAAAAATAAAATGGTTTGATGAACGCCTCGGCGTTTGTTAGTAGGGGAGAAAGGTGATTAATATGACGCGCATTCCTGTAACGGTTATGAGAGGTGGAACGAGTAAAGGGGTTTTTATCAATCATGAAGAAATGCCTGTGAACAAATCTGATTGGGAACCGTTTTTGCTAGATATAATGGGAAGTCCGGATCAACGTCAAATTGACGGGTTAGGCGGAGCCAATTCGCTGACGAGTAAAATTGCGATTATAAAAAAATCAGATTTAGAGAAAGCTGACGTAGATTACACGTTTGCGCAGGTCAGCATCAGCGAATCCCTCGTTGATTTTAAAGGAAACTGCGGCAATATCTCTTCAGCGGTGGGGCCTTATGCCATTGAACAAGGACTTGTACAACCTGTGGAACCGGTGACCAAAGTGCGGATTTATAATACGAATACCAAAAAAGTAATCGTAGCGGAAGTAGAAGTAGAAAACGGAAAAGTGAAAACAGAAGGATCGTGTATGATTCCTGGAGTGCCAGGTACGGGTTCACCTATTTATCTTTCGTTTGAAAACGGAGAAGGAGCCGTTACTGGAAAGCTGCTTCCAACGGGAAATACAATTGACCTCCTGCAAACATCCATCGGGACAGTAAAAGCATCGATTGTTGACGTAGGAAATCCGCTTGTATTTGTTGAAGCAGCGGATATTGGCCTAAAGGGAACAGAACTTCCGCATGAATACACGGAAAAACAGCTCCAGATATTTGAAGAAATTCGTTCCATTGCAGCGGAAAAAGCGGGGCTCGCACCTCGAGACAAAGCAACAAAACTATCACCAGCCGTTCCGAAAATGACGATTATTGCGCCTCCTAGGAACCACTGCGACGGGACCGGAAGAGAGAAAAATGCTTCTCAAATGGACGTATTAATTCGCATGATGTCAATGCAAAAACCGCATCAAACGCTTGCGATTACAGGAGCAATTTGTACAACGGCGGCTATCTATACAAAAGGCACGCTGGTGTCGGAAATGGTTAAGGTAAAAGGCGATACCGTTCGACTTGCTCATCCAATGGGAATTATGGAAACCAGCGTGGATTTAAAGAATGGACAGGTTAACGGAATCAAAGTAGTGCGTACAGCCCGCCTAATTTTCGAAGGTTTTGTTTATACAAAGCATGCGTACGATGTGTGTTTATCAAGTTAATAACGCTCTCTAAAAAAAGCTCTTTCTAGGAAACTAGAAAGAGCTTTTTTATGTTAGACTATTTTTACTGAATATTGAAAAAGTGGGTGGGAGTATGAAAAAAAGAACGTATATTGATTTAAGTCACGTTATTGAAGACGGAGTTATCACACACAAAGGCTTGCCGGCACCAATCATTTGTGATTACTTGAGCCGAGAAGCGTCTAAGAAGCTTTATGAACCAGGGACTGAATTTCAAATCGGTAAAATTGAAATGATCACGAATACCGGTACGTATATTGACGTGCCGTTTCACCGATACAAAGACGGAACTGATTTAGCTCAAACGGCTATTGATAAAACAGCCGGGTTAGAAGGAATAGTTGTTTCGGTTGACCCGACTTTAACGGCTATTGATGAATCTCATTTTCAACATGTAGACGTAAAAGGGAAAGCGGTATTAATTCATACGGGATGGGATCGCTACTGGAATACAGACGATTATTTAGAAAATCATCCATACTTAACGGAAAGCGCAGCAGCTTATTTAGTGTCTCAACAGCCCGCTCTTGTTGGAATTGATTCGATGAACATTGACGATACAAAAGGAAAAGCAAGACCAGCTCATACGCTGCTGTTAGGATCGGATATTGTGATTGCTGAACACTTATGTCACTTAGATCAACTAACGGAGTCCTTTTTATTTTACGCCGTGCCTCCTAAAATAAAAGGAGCCGGAACGTTTCCGGTAAGAGCATTTGCGGAGGTAGAAAGAAAATGATACAGCTACATAGATACAGAGAAGTGCAGGAGTTTAAAAATCAAGTAGAGCCGCTTTTATCAAAGAATGAAATTCTTCATAACTTAGCGCTTGGCATTTTATACAGCTTAAATGAAAACAGCAAACCAAATTTTATGGGTGTTATTTTAAAAAATAATCGTGCTGTGCTTGTTTTACTGCAAACGCATCCTCAGCAAATCATCCTGTCTCAAATACAGCAGCTAACGGAGCGTGAACTAAGCGAAGCAGCGGAGCTATTACAAGAAACTGAAGTACCCGGCTTAGTTGGAGAAAGACAAACAGTTTTATATCTTTCTCAAAAACTAGCAGATTTAAAGAATCAAGAAGCTTCTTTGAAAATGGATCAGCGCATTTACCGGTTAGACAAAGTAAAAAAAGCTGCGGATGCTGAAGGAATGCTGGTAAAAGCAAGGGTGGAGCACCTTTCGCTCGTAACGGAGTGGGTTCGAGAGTTTATGTATATCATTTGGGAGCCTATATCGAAAGAACAAGCTGTCAAAACAGGAGAAGCTTTTATTAAAGCAGGACGGTTATTTTTATGGGAAGTGAATGGCAAGTACGTATCCATGGCAAATGCCGCGCGTCCAACGGTACATAATGTCACGATTAACTATGTGTACACGCCTCGTGAAGAACGTAAAAAAGGCTATGCCTCAAGCTGTGTGTCCACGCTTTCTCAGCTCATGCTAGACAGCGGTTTTCAAACAACAAGCCTATACACAGACATGACAAACCCTACGTCTAACAAGATTTATATGGAGATTGGCTATGAACACGTAGCTGATTCAGCATTAGTTTTATTTCATGAAAAAAAGTAGCAGGCTGTCTGCTACTTTTTCTATGAATTAAGGTTTCGTAACTAAGTTTACGTGATTTAATGTTTTGCTATCATCAAAAATAAATTCAAGATCATAGGCGCCGGCATGATACGTGTACTTCGTTTGAGTCGTACCGTCACCTTTTACCTTACTTGTAAAGTTCGGCTGACCTAATTCTTTCTTTAAGTTAGCTTGCGTGATGGACCCTAAGTTTGTTTGACGCTCTACATTCGTACCAAAATAGCGAATTTCGTTGATGACGTTATTTTGGTCATAGCCAAATGCATACCCAGGATGGCCCATTTCCGCGTGATAGTAGTCAAAGCTATTTGATGAACCTTCAGGCGGCGGACCGAACTGATCGCGAACGTCTTGACGCAGGGTTTTGCCAATTTTAAAGTCTGCTGTTAATCGCGGCACTTCACCTTTTACTGCGGCGTTATAAATTTCGTTGATATTTTTTACAGCTGTTTGACTTTGACTGCTTGCTTCTTGAGATGTAGCTGCGTGTGCTGGTGTATCAAACTGAGCGACAGGAGCAAATCCAAACGCAGCAATTCCTGTAATCGTTGCAGCAGCTGCTGCTTTTGATAGTCGCTGTTTCATTTTCATGATTTTTTCCTCCTTTTATTTATATACATCGATTTAGCACCCCGGACCCACCTAAAGAGCAGGTGGGTCCGGGGTGCTAGACCTAAGCGTCTGCCACCCCCCTTGCGGGGTAGGTAGCATTCGCATAGGTAAACCCTAAACCCTTGTGGGAATAGTCAAGGAGTCTTAGTTGAGTTAGTAACTGTTATATATACTTTAACATGCCTTGCAGAATGTAAACGTCAGCTAAAGTGAAAAGCAAAAAACGATTCATTTATCATAGGTGGAAAGATTGGTTTATATTCCTTTATTATGTAAAAAAACGTAATATAGGGAGGATCATAATTCATTATAAAGCATTAGATATTAACCGAGATTACTATATACTAAAGCAGCCAAAAGAAAACACCGCTTTACTAATAAAAGGTGGTGTTTTCTTTATCTTATCTTAGTTTCGCTCTTGTTATACCTGTTACTACAATACTAGTAATAAAAATAACTACCATTCCAACATTCTTGGTAAAGTGATTTCAATCCATAGCCCATTAACTGAAGAGGTGTAATAAAAGTAATCTGCTACAAATAAACATTCTTTTATTAATAAGAAAATCAGCAATTTACTATAAACGTTTTGCTAGGAAATATACGATGATTGATGGAGAAGGGTAAAGGCCTTAGATTGTATTTTAGTAGAATAAAACCCTATAATCCTATCTGTTTTTAAAGTTTTTTATGCGAAAAAGAAAAATAATATTGACAATTGTTAAAAAACTATTAATATTGACTATATTACATAAAACAAATAGCTATTGTTTTCCTTATCAAGAGAGGTGGAGGGACTGGCCCTGTGAAACCCGGCAACCGCTGTCTATGACAGAATGGTGCCAAATCCTTAAGAACAGTATGTTCTTGAAGATGAGGAAGAGACGTTTGGTTAACGAGCTCTTCCTTTATATAAAGGAAGAGCTTTTTTTATATTATAGGGGGAGTAAGTTAAATGAAGAGGTTTCTTATTTTAGCAGTTGCGCTTGTACTACTCGTAACTGGCTGTCAGTCAAAAAGCACAAAAAGCAGTGGAAGCGAAGAGAAAGGAAAGAAGCGAATTGCTCTTGTTTTACCTGAAAAGATTGGAGTTAACCCGTTTTTTCAACAAATGGATGATGGAGCAAAACGCGCTGGGAAGAAGTATAACATTGATGTAAAGACAATTGAATCTACGGACCAAGCAGCCATTGAAAGTAATTTGCGTGCTGCCGTAGCAGAAAACTATGACTTGATTATTACATCTTCTTTTGAATCCGAAGATGCGTTGAAAAAAGTAGCTCAAGAAAACCCGCAGCGTCAATTTGCGATTATTGATACAGTGGTCGATTTACCAAATGTAAGAAGCGTTGTATTCCGTGAACAAGAAGCTTCATATTTATTAGGAGCAGCGGCAGGATTGGTTACAAAAACGAATAAAGTAGGAATGGTTGCAGCTGATGATATTCCATTATTAAAAAAATGGACGGTAAGTTTTAAAGAAGGAATACAATCAACAAATCCAAAAGCAGAGTTTCTAGTAAACTATGTTGGAAGCTTCTCTGACCCAGCTAAGGCAAAAGAACTTGCTATTTTACAGGCTTCAAAAGGAGCTGACTTTATCGCCGGAGCTTCAGCGGTAGGCGACTTGGGTGTATTTGAAGCAGCAAAAGAAAAAGGTTTTTATACGGCAGGCCAAGATATTGACCGTACGGAAGTAGATCCTGAGCATATCGTTTTATCGCAGTTGAAAGGATCTGATGCGGCTGCTTATGAAACGGTAGAAGCACTTGCAAATGACAAATTTAAATCGGGCGTAGTGACATACGGCTTAAAAGAAAAAGGTGTTGGGTTAACGTATGTGACTCAAGACAGCAAGACGCCTCTTAATGACTTTGTAGGGCAAGATGTAATTGATCAATTAAAAGAAATTAAAGATTCGATTATTGATGGAAAAACAGTGGTAAAAGATCCGTTAGCAAAGTGAGTTGAAAAGAGAAGTCGAGTAAGGCTGGCTTCTCTTTCTTATTTTTGAAAAAATCCTAATGGGGAAAGGAGCAATGAATGGAATGAGTGAGCTGCTGCAGTTAACGAATTTGACGAAAAAATACGGTTCATTTTTAGCAAATGATAACGTGTCCTTTAAACTGAAAAAAGGCGAGGTCCACGCGCTGGTTGGAGAAAATGGCGCTGGGAAAACGACATTGATGAGGATACTTTACGGAATGGAAAAGCCGAGTTCAGGAAGTATTCAGCTACATGGGAAAACCGTCTCGTTTTCATCTCCTGCAGATGCGATCAAAAATGGAATAGGCATGGTGCATCAGCATTTTATGGTTTTTCCTCATTTTACAGTGGCTGAAAACATTGTCTTGGGGCATGAGCCAAAGAAAGGCCTCTTTTTTAATAGAAGGCAGGCGAAAGCAGATGTACAGCAATTAACCCAAACCTATCAAATTTCAGTAGATGTTCATAAGAAAGTAAAACATTGCTCAATTGGAGAACAGCAAAAAATTGAAATTTTAAAAGTGCTGTATCAAGGAGCAGAAATTATTATTTTAGACGAGCCTACCGCCGTTCTTACTCCTCATGAAGTGAAGGAACTATTAAAAACAATCCGTTTTTTAGCTTCTCAAGGTAAAAGTATCATTATTATTACACATAAGCTGCAAGAAGTGATGGAAGTAGCGGACCGCATTACGGTTCTTCGAAATGGTAAAGTAGCCGGCGTCATAAGTAAAGAAGATACCAATGCTCACCACTTAGCCAGGCTGATGGTAGGGCGAGAATTAAAAGAGCGTCCTGCAAGAATGCCATCACAAGGTACCTCTCATTTAAACGTACAAAATCTCTTTTTAAAAGGAAAAGGACAAAAAAACGTATTGCAAAATGTGTCTCTTCACGTTTCTACAGGTGAAATTGTCGGTATTGCAGGCGTTTCGGGAAATGGACAATCGGAGCTGCTTCAAGCAATTGCTGGATTAGTAGAAACAGACAGCGGGAGTATCAAACTTGGAGATGAAGATCTTACAGGGCGATCTGTGCGTGAAAGAAGAGAGGCAGGAATCGCTCATATTCCAGAAGACCGCTATATGTGGGGAGCCTCTAAGGACGATACGATCGAAGAAAATGCACTGATGGGCTATCAGTATAAAGCTTCTTACTCGAAGATGGGCTGGCTTAAAAGAAAGATATTCAAGTCGAGCGTGGAGGAATGGATAAATGAATTTTCGATTAAAGCCACTTCATCTAAGCAAAAAGCTGGAGAACTGTCAGGGGGAAATCTGCAAAAATTGATTGTTGCCAGAGAGCTTGGGCAAAACACTTCTTTTCTACTTGCTGCTGAACCAACGCGAGGAGTGGATATTGGGGCAATGGAACGTATTCATGATGCCTTGATTCAAAAACGGAATAATGGCTCCGCTATTTTACTTGTGTCTTCGGAACTGTCGGAGATTATCTCACTATCAGATCGAATTTTAGTTATGTACGAAGGCAGTATTGTCGGAGAGCTTACAAGGGAAGAAGCAACGGAAGAGAAACTAAGCATATTAATGGCAGGAGGAACGGTAGAAGGTGATACAGTTGCAGAAACTTCTTAAATCATTAATCCAGCCGGTTATTGCGGTCATTTTCGGCTTAGCAATAGGAGGCATTATTATCTCCTTAACAGGTGGTTCGGTTTTCCAAACATATACAGAGCTCTGGAATGGAGCGTTTGGTAATTTTTATTTCTTCACCACTACGCTGGCTCGCGCTACGCCTATTCTTTTAATTGCGTTAGGTGTCGGGTTTGCTTTTAGAGCAGGTGTGTTTAATTTAGGGGGAGAAGGACAGATGGTCGTTGGAGCGATTAGCGCAGCAATTGTCGCTTATTACCTACCAGCTCCAGGGATAGTCAAGCTTATAGCGGCTATTGCAGCTGCTGTTGTGGCAGGAGGTTTGCTTTCTGTTTTAGCAGGCTGGATGGAAGCCGCGTTTAAAATTCAGCTCGTCATTTCGACACTTTTATTAAATTATATCGCTGTTTTATTTGCAAGCTATTTAGCAGGTCATCCTTTTCAAGACAAAACAGGTTCAGCAGCTCTCGCGCAAACGCCTATGATTGAGCAATCGGCGTGGCTTGGAAAAGTGTTTCAAGGAATGCCTCTTCATATCGGATTTATCATTGCCCTAATCGGTGCGCTTCTGCTGTGGACCGTGCTTCGCTACTCTGTGTTTGGGTACGAAGTGAACGCATCCGGAAAAAATCCGTTGTTCGGGGCGTATGGTGGTATTCATCAAGTAAAAGTCATGCTGTTCAGTATGTTTATTAGCGGGAGCTTGGCTGGATTAGCCGGAGGGTTTGAAGTGCTTGGTTCACAGTACCGTTTTGTAGACGGTGCGCTCACCGTTCCCGGATATGCGTGGACTGGAGTGATGGCAGCCCTGTTAGCCAACTCGAATCCAATTGGAATTGTTTTTACGTCTCTTTTACTTGCCGCTTTGCAAACAGGAGCGATGGGGCTAGAGCGTAATACAGAAATTCCGTTAGAAATTGCGAGTATTATGCAAGCTGTACTCATTCTATTTATCTCAGCAAAATTCACAAAGCAGTGGTGGAAAGCAAAAAAGAAAGGAGCTGATATTCGTGGAGCTGCTTGATTGGTCACTGTTAAATGCAACGTTACGAATGGTTGCGCCTATTTTATTAGCGGCGCTGGGCGGAATGCTTTGCGCGCGTGTGGGCATATTTAATGTAGGACTAGAAGGTCTGATTTTGATTGGGGCTTTTAGCGGGATTGCCGGCAACTATTATACTCATAATGTCTTTTTTGCTATCGTGATTGCTGCTGGAGCAAGTTTACTTTTTGCTTTGCTTTTTGGAATGATGGTCGTGGTGTTTAAAGCGAATGAAATTGTTGTTGGGGTGTCCATCAATTTTTTAGCGCTGGGCTTAACGACATTTTTACTCCGGACTATTTTTCATACAAAAGGTGCCTATTACGATAAAAATATGCAGGGGATAGGCACATGGGATATTCCTTTGATCAAAGACATACCTGTAATCGGCGACATTATTTCCGGACAGTCGCCGCTTGTCTATTTTGCTTTTTTAGCAGCTATTGCTTTTTATATCTTCTTTTATCGAACGATTTTCGGTTTCCGTCTTTTAGCAGTAGGCTACAATAAAGTAGCAGCAAGTACCCTTGGTTTAAAAGCAATAAGATATCAGCTGTTTGCGATTGCAGCATGCGGAATCCTGTGTGGGATTGCAGGAGCACAGCTTTCATTAGGACAAGTCACGATGTTCTCAGAAGGTATGACTTCAGGACGTGGATTTATTGCACTTGTTGCGATGATGCTCGGTCAGTCTCATCCGCTCGGTATTTTAGCGTCAAGTATACTTTTCGGCTTAATGGATGCTGTGAGTACACGGCTACAAGGTTTTTCAATACCGACCGAGTTTACGATGATGGTCCCTTACGTGCTGACATTAGCAGCGATGTTTTTCTTACGAGATAAAGGAGTCGAAACGAATCAAACAAGTCAGCAAAGTGCACGCTGATAAAAAAATAAAGAGGTGGTACCTATGAACAAAGCAGACCGTATTAAACGAATGAAAACACCGGAAATTGACCCAAAGTATGAAGGACGAGTGCCTCCGGGGCAAGTAGTGACAGAGCGCTTTCCGATTTTACATGAAGGCGACGTGCCGAAGTATAACTTAGAAGAGTGGACGCTTCGGGTGTTTGGATTGGTAGACAGGGAAGTGACGCTTTCCTATCAAGATATATTGGACATGCCGCAAACGACGGTGAAATGCGATATTCACTGCGTAACGAGATGGACAAGACTTGATAATGAATTTACGGGCGTGCTATTTACAGACTTTTTAAAAGCAGTTGGCGTGGAGTTAAAAAGTAAATACATCATGCTGCACGGAGATAATGACTATACGTCAAACATTGAAGTGAAAGATTTACTGAGAGACGATATTCTTCTCGCTCATTCCTTTAACGGAGAGCCGCTTACACCTAAGCATGGATATCCGCTGCGATTGATTGTGCCTCATTTGTACTTTTGGAAAAGTGTCAAATGGCTTCGAGGCTTTGAAGCCATTGATGAAAATCATCCTGGCTTTTGGGAGCAAAACGGCTTTCATCTTAGAGGAGATCCGTTTAAAGAAGAGCGTTTTTCTGGAGAAGATTTAGGCATTCCAGAAGATGAGTGGGTACATAAAGACTATGATTAATGAAAATGCCTATGCGTATGCATAGGCATTTTGTCAGCGCTGGCGGTTTAATTCCCACACAGCGTGGCGAAGTTCAGGCAAAATCAGCTTGGTCATAGCTAGACGAACAGCACCGCTTGATCCCGGTGTAGAAAAAACGGCTTTTTCGTTAATTGTCCCGGCAATTGCCCGGCTCATAATCGCTGCGCTGCCAATGTCTTCGGTGTAGCTCAGCATGCGAAACAGCTCGCCAAACCCAACGATTTCTTTATGAATCAGCGCTTGAACGGCTTCAATCGTGACGTCTCGTTTTGTGATGCCAGTCCCGCCGTTTGTGAGAACAACGTCAATGCCCTCATCACTGCATCCGGCAAGTATCGCTTGTTGAATCGACGTTTGGTCGTCTTTTACAATTTCATAGGAAGCGACCTGCATGTCGTGTTCTTTCAGAAGTTGGATCATCAGCGCGCCGCTTTTATCGGTTTCTTTTGTGCGTGTGTCTGATACCGTAATGACTTTGCAGCGAACGGGCTGCGTTGCTTTAGATTTATGTTCGTGTACGCTCATTGTGTACCTCCTTTACTACGCTTCCGTGCGTTTGTAGTCACCGTTTTTACCGCCTGATTTTTCAAGTAAATACGTTTCGCCGATAATCATTCCTTTATCAATGGCTTTGCACATATCGTAAACGGTTAATGCACAGGCAGAAGCGGCGGTTAAAGCTTCCATTTCAACACCCGTTGAGCCTTCGGTTTTAACAGTTGCTTCTATTAATAAACGGTACTGGTTATTGCTTGTATCCCAGTCAAATGAAAGGTTTACGCCTTTTAATAAAAGAGGGTGACACATCGGAATAATGTCAGACGTGCGTTTTGCCGCCATGATTCCCGCTACTTGTGCGACAGCAAGGACGTCGCCTTTTCCGATTTTATGTTCTACAATGGCTTCGTGAATTTCTTTGTTGACAAGTATACTTGAACGAGCTGTTGCAACGCGGCGAGTGATAGATTTTTCGCTAATATCGACCATATTGGCCCGGCCTTGGTCATTAAAATGTGTAAAAGAAGACATCCGTGTTTTCATCCTTTTTCAGTAAATTTTGTTGTATGATAGAAATAGTGAGATATGCTATGATTTTACACCATAGCGCAAAAAGTGAACAGACAAAAAGGAAGTGAAGAATGTATGTTAGAAAGCAGAACACCTATTTCAATTCCTGAAGCAATTGAAAAAGTTATGACATATAAAAGAAAAGGCAGTATCGAACGCGTATCGATCACCGAAAGCTACGGACGCTATTTAGGAGAAGATATTATCGCTGATCAAAACGTGCCTCATTTTAATAAATCGCTTTACGACGGCTTTGCGGTTCGAGCGCAAGACTGCGTAGAAGTATCGAGTGAACATCCTGTTGAGTTCGAAGTAGTAGGTGAAATCGGTGCAGGCTCTGTTTTTGAAGGAGAAGTAAAGCCTTTTCAAGCGGTGCGTATTATGACAGGAGCGCAAGTGCCTCATTCGTGTGATGCGGTTGTAATGCTTGAAGTCACAACTTCGTATGAAAAAGAAGGGAAAACGTGTATGGCGTTAAGCAGGCCGGCTTCAAAGTGGGAGCACATTGCGTTAAAAGGAGAAGAAACGAAAAAAGGAGACGTGCTTGTTTCAAAAGGAACGCGCATCAATCCAGGCGTCACAGCTTTTTTAGCTACGTTTGGCTATGCGGATGTAGCTGTGTTGAAGCAGCCGGTGGTTGGCGTGTTAACAACAGGAAGTGAACTGCTTGATGTGAACGAGCCGTTAGAGCCAGGAAAAATCCGCAATAGTAACTCCTATATGGCACTTGCACAAATCGTAAGAAGCGGCGGGATTCCGAAATATTTAGGGAAGCTTGAAGATGATTTTGACCGCTGCTATGAAGCGGTAGAAAAAGCGCTTGAAAAAGTGGACATTCTACTAACGACCGGCGGCGTATCCGTTGGCGACTATGATTACCTGCCGGCTATTTATGAAAAGCTTGGTGCGAATGTGCTATTTAACAAAATTGCGATGCGGCCAGGAAGCGTCACAACAGTCGCAGAACGAAACGGGCAGCTGCTGTTTGGATTATCTGGAAACCCATCTGCTTGCTATGTTGGGTTTGAGCTTTTTGTTCGTCCGATTGTTCGCAGCTTTTTACATTCACCACGGCCCCATTTACATAAAACAATAGCGGTGTTAAACGGCCGCTTCAAAGAACCGAATGCTTTTACGAGAATGGTGCGAGGAGAGATTTCAGATGAAGGTGGAAAGCTTGTCGTGACGCCTGTTGGCATGGACAAGTCAGGCGCTATTTCGTCATTAGCTGCAGCAAACGCGCTGATTGTTCTCCCAGGTGGAGAGCATGAATATGATAAAGGAACAGAAGTGAACGTGCTGCATCTTGAAAACGAAGGCACGAGTTCGCTTTGGGTATAAAAATAGCAGTCTGCTTATTGCTTGTCCTTTTTTTCAATAAGAACTTGAAGCAGCTCTGTAATTCGATCTAATTTGCTTTCAATGCGAACAAGTAAGTAAAAAGATAGGGCAATTGGAAAGCCTAAATCTTTAATATAGCTAACTAAGTTTTCTATAATAGCATACCTCCTTCACTTAGAAGATATATTATAATATGTAATTTCTAAGTATTTGTTCGCAGGGCATACGTCCATTTTTAAGACAAAAGTCCTTGAAAAATAAGAAGAAGCAGCCTCGGCATTGGCAAGCGAGGCTGCTTTTTTGTAAGTGTTCATTTATACGTATCCAAGTATAAATGACTATGTTCCTAGAAATTCTATTACGGTAACTACTCGGGTATAGGCCATACCTAAAATACACTAATCTATTAATTAATAGATTTCATATTTAAATTTCTTCTTTTTCTATTGTTCTCGCACTAATGATTCTGTTCTTATGCGTTTCTCCCCAATCTTTCATAAGTAAAATGATTGGTTCGAGAGATCTTCCAAATTCGGTTAGGGAGTACTCTACTTTTGGAGGGATTTCTTTATAGATTTCACGATGGACAATCCCGTCTTTTTCTAATTCTCTTAATTGTAAGGTCAGCATCCGCTGTGTAATGGCAGGATACAGTTTTCGGAACTCATTAAAACGTTTCTTTCCATCAATAAGATGATAAAGTATAATCCCTTTCCATTTTCCTCCTATTACGTCTAATGTGGTTTCGACCGGGCACCCGATTTTAGTGGGGGGATAATTAAATCCTACTTTTTGGTTTCTCATCCATTTTCACTCCCTGTAGTATACAGTTTTATACTATGTTTAATTAATGTGCGTACTTCCTCTAATTTATTACAAAATATACAATATAATCATACCAAAAATAACAAGGAGGTCTAGATATGAAAACATTAGTGCTCATTGCACATCCAAATATTGAATCTTCCCGAGTAAATAAAAAGTGGAAGGAATCAGTTTTGAGTGAAACGGATCTAACGGTTCATGACCTTTATGAAACATATTGTGATCGGCCCATTAATGTGGAATTTGAACAACAGCTGCTCCTTGCCCATGATCGTATTGTTTTTCAGTTTCCAATGTACTGGTATAGCAGTCCGCCACTTTTAAAACAGTGGTTTGATGAAGTGTTTACCTTTGGCTGGGCTCATGGTCCTGGCGGAACGAAGCTGACAGGAAAGGAGTGGGTATTGGCTATTTCTATCGGTTCGCCTGAACATTCTTATCAAGCGGGGGGATATAATTTATTTTCAGTAAGCGAATTAACAAAGCCGTTCCAGGCATCTGCTAGTTTAGTTGGGATGAGCTATCTTCCTCCTTTTGTCGAGTATCGTGCAAATAAAATCAGTGACTATGATATCATTCAAAGTTCAATTCGCTATGTAAAGCATATTACAAATACAGAATTAAATCCGAAAATTCGTCTTCGTAACTATTTAAAACAGCTAGCTGAATAATATATGAGGAACTGACTTTATAGAATATTTGATTTTACGGGAATTGAGACGGTAGATCATTTACTATTTAGAAGTATTGGATATCTTGAGGATGACGCGTATAAAGATATGTTAAAAAAAGTTGAAGATAAAATTAATCATCACTTTTTTTAACGCAGAAAAAGCTCCCTATTTCCGTAGGGAGCTTTTCTGCTACAAGAATTGTTTCTCACATAGGTCGATACGTTGCGGCATCTTCAATAGTTTAAGTAAATAATGGAATATTATTCACTTTTTAATTTACAGCTTTTAGTTTTGATGTAGAGCTCAAGCTCCATAAGCTAAGCAGTACGGTCATTAACCCAAGTATAATGCTAGACCAAAGTACCCCATCTGTTAATAAATAAAGGGAAAAAGAACAAACCATAATCCGGTAATGAGCGAAACCCAGTTTTGTCGTGGCTTCCACCCTAGTTTGTTAGTTCCCCAAAAAGACATGATAACTTGAAGGGTTCCAAATACATTACTCGATGAAGTAGCTCCTGCATTGTATGAAAAACCAAGCATCCAAGGGGCAATAACAAACCAAATTCCAATTACAGCGTTCACAACACCTCTTGTTTTCATCCTTATCTCTCCTCAAAGTATGACACTCTTCATGATGTCATTATTAAACTACATGTTTGTAACTGATGTGTGTTGAGTATTCTTCAACGCCTGTTGAGTTTTTTTCAACTTTTAATGTAGGAACAAGCACTTCTGTTGATGAGTTCTCATAAGATGTTTCAAAATCAAATATAAGAAAGAGAGTGGAAAACGAATGTACTATTGCGTTACTTGCTGCAGATTGCAAAATGAAAATGTTATTAAGAGTAAGCTGTTTGAAAATGAAGTCTATATAGATCCATCTTTAGGAGAAAAAATCCCTTTAGGTATGTGTGTGTGCACATAAATGTAACCATGAGCCATGCAAAAAAGAAAACATAATTGAAAAGATTGCGCCAAAGGAATTATTTAAATTAAAGAAAGCAATAGAATATTTACCTGCCCATCGTCATGATCAAGAAAAAGTTCCATTTTCACAATAAATAGAGAACGGTATGCCGCATTCATTTCACTTAATAGAAAGCCGTTTTTATTCCGTAAGTTGATTCATTACCAGTTGTACAGCTATTGCATCGTCTAAATAGCCGATTGGAAAGACATAGTCTGGGATAATATCGGTAGGCAAAATAAAATACAATAGCGCACTTCCCAATATCGAGCGCTTGGCAGCTGAGGTTTTTTCATCACAATATTCAAGATACATTTGCTTTAATTGATCAATAAAGGTTCCGACGCTGCCGACTTGCTCTATTTTGGTTTGAAAATTATTACAAATCATCCTGTGTCCTTCGTCTGTCTGTGCATATTGCTTATATTTTGTTAGTTCTTGTTCGACACGTTCAATCGTAAAGTTTGTATCTACTACATTAAAAGATTTAAGTATTTCTTGAATTTTATCAATGGAGTAATGAATGCCTGTTTCTAATTCATTTTCTTGATTGTTTGAAGCAGATCCAGCAGGGTCAATTAATGCTTCAAGAGGAGTATTTAAATAGTGCGCAAATTGTTTCAAATGATGTAGGTTTGCTTGCTGTTTTCCATTTATAATCCGTGAAATAGTTGCCGTATCAATCCCCGTAAGTGAGCTAAGTTTCCGCATAGATAGAGTATTTTCCTTTAATAAAGACCTTAATAACAAACCAAGGCTTTGATCGTTTTGGGTGTTAGACATCGCGATTCACCTCTTTATATTTTTCAACGCGCAGTAATCATTTTATTGAAGGTTTATCAACAATATATGCAACAAGTAAGCAAATTTCCTCAACATTATCAACAAAAGGAGAATACAAAATGGAATGGTTATTCATATTAGGTTTTGCACTATCATCAAGTATAGATAACTTTGGTGTAGGAATATCATATGGAGTTCGAAAGATAAGGATAAAATGGCTTTCTAATTTACTGATAGCAGCTATTTGTTTCCTCTTTAGCATGGTGGGGATTATGTTTGGCAGGTGGATTTCAACAATCTTGCCAGGAGTGTTCCATGTTGTTGTAGCCGTCGTATTATTAACGCTAATTGGGATTCGCATTATTTTATTAGTTGTATCCCAAAGAAATAACGGAAGTGATGAATTAGATAGTAGTGGTCAAGAAAACGTACGATATGTTGGGTGGATCGAAAGCAGTGTCCTAGGTGTTGCACTTTCAGCAAATGCACTTACAAACGGTCTAGGAGCGGGTTTACTTGGTTTATCACCTTTAGCTATTTCGCTTACATCAGCATTTGGCAGTTTTATAACAGTATGGCTAGGAGTAATGGTGGGGAAAAAAGCAGCAAATGTTCAAATTGGGAAATTTACATTAGGGCAATTTGGAACGTTAATAAGTGGGATTACGATTTTAATTGTAGCTTTTACTCAAATATTTTAAAAGAAAAGGCGCCACTTACTAAAGCAAGTGGTGTTTTTTCTTTGTATTTTGTAGTAACTAGTTTTCCATAGGTTATACAAACTAAAAAATAGATGACTAATGCTCCTATCAATGCTACATGAGAATTTATCGAATAAAAGGATAAATGAACTTAATTCTTTCATTATTTCTTATTAAGTTTTAATCGTATTTGAGAAGGGTAAAGTATTCTTTAGTCAAAGCGCCAAAATAACTAGCGTAAACGTTATCTCATTTACAACATAGGCATACTATTCTAAAAAACAGCCGTACACCCTAAAACAAAGGGGAAAACATCTAGTTTTGACAGACAAGAATGCAAAGCGTAGAATTGTTCTAACGAATAGACAATTTACGATTTTAAGAGTCTTAAAATTTAGGTTGATTTTATATAAGGGAGCGTACACACTTGAAAAATCAGTTTGCTCAATTGATAGAGAATAATGAAAGCGTTCATATTTACTATAATATTGACGATATGAGAAGGTACTTAGACAATCTTGTGTCTTATATTGTTTCGGGGATTGAACAGGAGAGACATACCTTAGTTATAGAAAGTGAAAGACTAATTCCGCTGATTTTCAAAAGATTAGAGGGAATTCTAACTAAAGACCAATTAACATATATACATACCATTAATAATTTTGATTATTACTGTTCAAGTGGAAGTTTTCAGCCTGCTATAATTTTTGAACATCTTTCTAAATACTTAGATCCTTTCTATAAAAACAATAGGTCTTTTCAAATATGGGCTCATGTAGAATGGGGGCAGCAAGAAGGAATCATACCTATTTTAGAAGAGTTTGAAAATGAGGCAGATAAATTAGTAAATAAAGGCGGATTATATCTAGTATGCGCGTATGATGAAGAGAGAGTACCAGAAGTTCTTAAACTTGCTTTAATGAAATGTCATCCATACTTAATTTTAGAAAACAAAATTACTCCATCCAATTTATATGTAATGACAGATGCAGTGTAATTAATAATGTACTTGGGCATTATTTTTAAAAAGAAAAAGGTAAATAGAGAACAAATAAGGAGCCTTATTTAAGGCTCCTTATTTGTTGTTTCTACAGAGTATGTATACCATAATATCGTTATATCTAGTGTGAATCTTCAATTAAAATCTCTATTCCTTAAAATGAAGTTTTTTCGTATCCGCTCTGTTTCATTTTCCATAACTTCTGGATAGTGCCTAGATAAGACATTAGCTAAACTTTCTTCTTTAGGTATATGTAAAAAACGTGAATATACTTCCGTACCACTTGGTAACTCATCTTCTTCACATAAGAGGAAGGCATCTAAACTCTTAATCAATTGGAAATTCACAGTCTGATCATAAACGTTGGTATAGCTGTCTTCACATTCTTTTGCTTTCTTTTCTGCAACTTCATAGGCTTGATCAAATGATTGGGCTTTAATTAATAAAATACTTTCTTCAAATATCTGATGTTCTTCATAATTTTCGTCAATCTTTTCTATATTAGGTTTACCCACTACTAAGTACTTATAAAGAACCTTTACGCCATACCATGGGACGTCTAACTCTTCGCTACTATTTGTTTTCATATCAACTCTCCACTCTTAACTAAAGGAACTATAATACTTAATTTTATCATCGTATTCCTTATCGTCCTTCTTACTTATACAACTAAGTTTGTATATCGTGTTCATCCGCTAATCTATGATAAAATGGAAATATAATCAAGTTATTTCTATATATTAGGAGGATGTGAAATGGAATATATTGATCAAATAACAAATGCTGCAGTTAATGGAAAGAGTGAAGAGATAAGAGCTCTATTAAATAAAAAGCCGTCTTTACTTAACGCTCTTAATTTAGATGGATGGACGCCTTTACACTTAGCTTGTTATTTTGGGCAAGTGGATAGCGCCAAGTTATTGTTATCGTTAGGGGCAGATATTCATATTAAGGCTAAAAATTCGAATGAAAACATGCCTCTTCATGCAGCAGTAGCAAATAAACAAATTCAAGCTGTAGACTTGTTACTTACAAAAGGTGCAGATGTAAATGCAAAACAAAGCGGTGGATGGACGAGTCTTCATGAGGCCTCGTTGCTAGGAGATGAAAATATGATTAAACTTCTCATAGAAAAAGGTGCAGATATCGAGATACAAAAAGATGATGGTAAAACACCTTTAGAGGTTGCAATAGAGAAAAAACAAGACAGTGTAGTTCATTTACTTACTCAGTATTTAAATAATAAAGTTTAATATATAATAGGAGATTTTATGTTAACTAAAAACATATATAGTATGTATTTTCTATTTTCAATCTTTAATTAATTACTTATCTTTTTTTCATTTTCCATAATAAGTTTGCAATGAATGCACTAAAAAAGCCAATAGAAATTAAACAAAAACCAATTTGATATAAAATGAAATTCCAGCTGTCTCCAAAAGAAAAAAGTGTAATTCTTCCTGAGTCTACGATATCAACGATAATAAATAATGAAAGTGTAATAAAATATACTAAAAAGAACTTACTGTAGAAATAGCTTTTATAATTATTGCTCATTTTAATCACCTCACCTTAATCTTACGGAATGTTTATCTATACGGTTATTATTTTAGTTGAAAGTGGCCTTAATTTAGAGGAATACTTATCATGAACCATAGTAAAGGGAGACTACATTATTTTTTATTGCGGATAAACGGCAATATGCTAACTGAAAGTGTACACTGTATTCATAATTTGGAATACTTTATCGGGAAGTTTGGATTCTGAATATTTAAACTCATATGCACCTAAAGTTGCTATAATAGATATTGATAGCAATAGAAAGGGATGAGGGTGTATGTTTAATCAATATCCGATTGGGAAATTTACGGTGAAAGAAGATATTCAAAAAGAGGATATTCAAAATTGGATTCATGACATTGAAGATGCACCAAAGCAATTAGCTGATGCTGTAAAAGGACTAACGAGTGAGCAGTTAGCTACGCCTTATCGAGAAGGCGGTTGGACATTAAGTCAAGTTGTCCATCATTTAGCTGACTCCCATATGAATGCTTATACCCGTTTTAAATTAGGGTTAACAGAGCAAGAGCCTACTATTAAGGCATATGATGAAGTGGCTTGGTCGAATCTTCCTGATAATGAGTTACCGATAGAAATTTCTCTCCAACTTTTTTCAGCTTTACATAAGCGGCTTCATAAAGTGTTAAACTCACTTGATGAAATAAATTTAAAGAGAACGATCCACCATCCTGAAAACGGGGAAGTGACGATTGAGCAATTAATAGCCACTTACGCTTGGCATGGAAAGCATCATATTGCTCATATTACCACATTAAGCAATCAAAAAGGATGGTAGAATAACATTTAATATATGTGACTTCTGAAAAGAGGCTGGGACAAAAGTATTTTAGTTGAAGGAAAATCAGAACAATTAATCAATAGTATCGATTAATTGTTCTGATTTTTTATTGATTGGGTGAACGTAGGTTTCATTTATCCCATTTGTTCGTCTGTAGATTCGATTGATTTAGCTATGTCTCAATCTCTTTTTTTATTAGTACCAATAGCGGTGAGTATGCTAACTAAGGATGTATGAAGTATACAATACAGAAATTTTGTTTTTATGCGTAGAATTGTTACTCAACCTTAATTTTGGAAAATGGTGATTATAAATGAAATACGGTGAGAGAGAATTTACGTTACAGCTAAGAAACAGAATCAATAAAATCGAACAAGAATTAAGAGATGTCACGATGAAACTCGAGCAAATATATACGCCTTTATTTCAGAAACAAAACTTAGACCTTTTTGTGAAGTTTGAGGTTACGAACGGTGATCATTTTGATGAAGGGTATGAATCTGTAGTCATTATATTTATCAATGATGATATAGAAGGAGATATGCTTGATTTTTATAACGTAGTAGTTTGGAAATGTAGCCGTACGTTTTTAGGTATACCACTCTCGAAAAAAATCTTTGGAAGCAAAGTAATAGGAGAATTAGTTGATGATTCACTTAGCAATATAAAAGTTGAGCTTGAAACACACTTAGATGATTTTTTAGAACTTCCCGATTAACAGTGTTTTTTCTTGAAATATTTCAATAGGTTGCCTAAAAGTAGTTTTATAATTTGTTTTTAATCTTTTGATTTTAATTAGAAGGTTGTGAGAATCAAATGTTATAGAACATGATTAGTTTATTTTTAGACAGAATAAGTCCTCTTTTAGAATTAATTAATACTGTTGCTTTGATATCGATTGTTATTTTATTAAGAAATAAAAGGAAATTGTAATGACATTTAATAAATTCAAATGATATGGGAAAATATGCAGAAGTTAGAGAGTCGCAATCAATAAAATTTTAAACAGAAGACTGCCTGAATAAGATTCTTCATGCAGCTTTTTTGGTTCTAATAAATGACATTATGCTAACTAAAGAGTATACAGCTTAAAAACAGAAAAACTCCCTCAATGTGTTAAGGAAGTTATCTCTAATCCTGAATAGTAATTCATTCATCCTGTATCTGGCCATTATATTGTACGGTGATGACTTATTTTTATAAGCCATCAGATCCAACTTTTGAAACACCTAAGGCAAGATTTTTCCACAAAGTTTGTTCAACCGCTTCGGCGTCCGCAGCATGACAATCAACAATGAGTATGACTTCGGAATGTTTGCCACGTAGAAGCCGTTGATTTTTCCTGATTACTTTAAACATAAATAGTTTAATTCCTAATCCTAAGATAAATCCGCTAAAAGCACTAATAATCCCCCAATAAATAGGTCCCCAGCTTAGTTTAAAACCAATACTTGCACCAATGACTGAAAAGGCTGTGGCTAGAGCCATTCCTAAATCAATAAGAGAAACACCATCTGCTCGATGAAGGCTATCAAAAATCCGGCGGTCTTCCGTTCGATTATTAAGAGGAACGATAAATATGTCCTCTTTCTTTATTCCTTTTTTTCTAGCTCGGAAATAGCTAATTCTATGTAACTGGAGTATTCAAATGTAGAAAAGATTTGCATATTTTCACTCCACCTTTTTTCCTTTCACAATACCAAAGCTTGGGTGTTGATACATTTTCTCGAAGAAGTTTTTCTGCACTCTTTCAACAAGTTTATTATTCTCAACGGTATTCATATAGGAATCAAAGGTAGCAAAACCATATAGAGAAGGGAAAAATAACAACCATTCTTTATTTAAAACGGAAGTAGCCTGTTTTATTTCTCCTAAAAATAGAAGAGAAATACCCTCAAGTAGATGAGAATAATAAAAGAAAACGACTGCCCAAATGATAACAAAGAAAGCACCAATGATCCGATGAATATAGAGTTGTCCTAGACCTGGCATCAACAAGGACCAGATAACGGATAAGATGGGATTCCGTTTATCTAAATAGTTTATTTCCATGGATCCTATACTAAAGGAGTTGAACTGATGATTTTCTCTTTCAGCTAACACGTATATTTTATTTAAATCAACGGTTGTTCGGTAACTATCCCATATAGCAAAAATATAAACGGGAATATAAATAAGAAGCCATCTTGTATCAAGCACGTCTTTGGCCATATCAATGTTTCCATGAAAAGAATAAATCATGGCTAAATTCACATGAGATTTAAGGTTTATAACGACCTCCCATATAAATAATACAAAGCCGCGAAGGTATTTAGACAGTAGTAAGTGCCCAAACCCTGGAAAAGCTGCTGACCACCAAGCAACAATATAGGGGTTTCTTAAATGAATTTGAGTCGTTCCAAAGGTACTAACATGAGCAATATAGCGTCTTGCAGTATTGTCATTTTTATAATTATTCATATACGATCTCCTATAGTTTGGAAGGGACTATACTTTTTATACCTATCATTCATATTTAATATGGTCTTGTTTACTTATTTTATGCAATCCATTGATATACACTTAATCTTTATCAAAATGGAGAATTCGTTGACAAGAAAAAGCTCTTTATTTTTCCATAGAGAGCTTCTTTACATGTTATTTTTGAAAATTGGTATTATGTTAATAAAGAAGTAGTTAGATGCTTCACAGCGTCTTGACTCGTTTGTTCATGATCTAGCATTATGTTCACTATGTTTTTATATTCTATACAACATAAAAACGGAAAAAACTACTGCTCCTGTGCAGTAGTTTTCCTAGTCGTTGAAATATAGATGTTGTGTTGATAATTCTCTATTGCATCTTGAGTAGTTTGCTCAAGTTATCAATAACTCATGTACTAAAAAGAAAAATACACCTTAAATGAGGATTTCCAAGCAATGTTTCGTAGCATGTGGTATGGTTCACTTAAAGTGAAATCTTCACGTTTTATAGTAATTTCATTATCAACAATCCGTGTTTTTTGACTTGTGAAGAGGTGGTGGAACTAACCAGCCTTTTTCTTTGTTAAGTCGCAAAAACTTTCCACCAAGAGCTACTTTTTGCATGTGAATTTGACCAAACATTGCTGCAATATCTTCACGAATAGATTGGCCAATCAGTTGACTACAAGCAACTAGACCAGCAGCTATATCCAGTGAAATAGCCGCAGCAACTTCGGGATCTTGAACACGTGCACCTACTGGAATATCATCTAAACAAGCTTCTGGACGTTCAGGCGGAGTTGGAGGTAAAGCTACTCCATTTTCTTTTAATAGCTTTTCTACACCTTTCATTTCCTGCTGACATTGTTCAATCGTTTCTTGTACCAACTTATGTAGATCCTTGTCTCCTACATGATTTAGAAACGTTTGATAACCAGCTACTAATCCTTTTGAAGCAGAAAGAAACGACCATGTTCCAAACACTTCACCGTAATGCATCGGTTCATCTGTAGGATTTCCACTTAAAATACCCATTGTTATCCTCCTTAACATATTCATAATAATGTGCCACCTTTCTTACTATGCACACACTTAACGTCTCCATATCATGTTTTATTATTCTTCTAGATATAAAAAAGGAATTTTATCAGTGAATACAATCTACTATTTTACGTATACTATTCAAGATGCCTATAAGGGCATTAGTCACAATACCCTTGTTATACAGAGAGCTGCCTTCTTTGGCAGTTTTTTGTTTTGTCATGCTTTATGTGGATTTCTGCTTGTGATGATAAATAGAAAATGTCCATAATAAAAGGAAGAGTGGATACCCACTCTTCCTTCAGCCATCAATTATAAAGTTGTCTTAGAAACGTCCGCCGCCAAGTTGTTGCTCAGCTAATTGTACAAGACGCTTTGTGATTTCGCCACCTACTGATCCGTTTGCACGTGCAGTTGTATCAGCACCAAGGTTTACACCAAATTCGCTAGCGATTTCATATTTCATTTGATCGATTGCTTGTTCAGCACCGTATACTAATAATTCATTGTTGTTGCTGCTTTTGTTGTTTGCCATGTTGTATCACCTCCTTGTTTTTCTTAAGTTTCCTAGGGGTCAAGAAGAATATACATGGTAAATGATGGATGTTTATTTCCTTATCAGGGTGACATACTAATTTTTAGAAACAACCGACACTGTAAAAAGTGGAATTACATGTTTCATTTCCTTGTGAAGAAAACTATATCCTTGCCATGTGTAGGAAAAAGAATGGCAACTCGTTTGTCATTCTTTTTTTATTTCGTTTAGTGTATGTAGAATGGTGCACTGCTACGAAAGTAAAGAAGAAGATAGCCTTTAACTTCACCAGCAAATTTAGTATAAAAATATCTGGTAATTGAAGGAGAGGTTCACATGCAGAAAAAGCTACCTGCTTATAGAGCAGGCAGCTAAAGCCATAAAGGGTATTAAGTTTAATTGTAAGTCTCAAAATTAACGAGAAGTACCTGATTGTCCTGAAACGCCACCAGCTAATTGTTGCTGAGCTGTTGCTACAAGACGTTTTGTGATTTCGCCACCTACTGATCCATTTGCGCGTGCAGTCGCTTCAGCACCTAGGTTTACACCAAACTCGCTAGCGATTTCATATTTCATTTGATCGATTGCTTGTTCAGCACCACGTACTAATAAATCATTGTTATTACCACTGTTGTTTGACATATTCTTTCACCTCCCTTATGTGTATGCTTTTATCATCTGTGTTAAGCGAAAATAGATACACGGAAAGTATTGACTGAATAAAAGGTGTTTGAACTGTGATAATAAAGAAAGTGATGGATATATTTCTCTCCGTAAATAATCGAAATACCTCCTTCATTTCCTTGTTATCTAAAAGTTTCCATGTGAGAAGAGGATTGCAATTGCTATTGCAATCCTCTTTAGGCACCGTATCAATGGTTATTCTTCTACTAAGCATAAAATAAAAATGTAAGAGAGGAAGAGGTTATATTGTCAAAGACACGTCAGAAAAAAGAATACTGTAAAAAGTGCAAAAAAGAAACTATACATACCCTCACAGAAGATGCTTTAGAAATTAATTGTTATTGCCATGAATGTCATTCACAACACGATATCGTAAAAACATTTTTTTAATCATTTCTTAAAGTTTCATTCTCCAATAGACGAATAAATAACTATTTTTTTAGATATATCCATAACCAAACTCCCTATTCGCCTTCGCTATTGAATTTCATTTTGTACGATTATAGAAGCAGAGAAGAACGGGTAAAGTAACCGGGAAGATTTTTAGTGGAGGTGAACGAAAAGTGAGCAGTAGGGAAAGAGATCTTATAACCATTGAAGATGAAAAAGGTATTGAAAAACAATATGCAGTTGAGGCTTTATTTGATATGAGAAATCAGACTTATGCTTTGCTGCAATCAAACGGGGAAGCGCTGTTGATGCGCGTTGAAGATGAAAAGGGTGAACAATATCTTGTTGGATTGACCGATCCTGAGGAACGTGACTCCATTTTAGATGCTTATCAAATCGCTGTAGAAGCTACGCCTGCTGACGAAGAATTTCGCTAATGTTATGAGGAGTGCGTTATGAAGAAGAAAATTGTAGATGCAGCTCATTTGGAGCAAAAAACGCAGATTGAAAAAGTGATCAACGGAATGACCTTTACGAAAAATTTCCGGTCTGCTACAGCAGAAGAATGGTACGTGTTTCTTCCAGGTTATAAAGATCCAAGAACAGGTGGAGCTGCAGGAAAAGCAATGATTCATTATAACCTTTATGGAAATAGAGATATGTTTATTAACACCACAGTCATCTTAGATGATCCAGCACTATTTAGAGCAGAAATCCATCCTCTTGTTTATGCAATTGCAGATGAGCTGGTCAACAGGCTGGTTGGCTATGCTGACACCTTGCTGTCTGTTCATGCCGGTGAAAACTCTTTTGATGCAGAATATAAACAAAACAATAATTAATCTTGATTTATTCAATTAAATCTTCTGTTAAAAAGAGGCTGGGACAAACGTATTTTAGTTGAAGAAAGATCCGAACGATGAATCGTTCGGATTTTTTTATTGTGATGGTAAACGTAGGTTTCATGTGTTTTGTTGCTTCTAGCGGCCGCCCGCGGAAAGCGAAGTCTTGCACGGAAATCGATAGCGGCGTCACAAGCGATCCATACTTACTCTTCAATATCATAGGCAGGATACATTTCATTATCAATCATATAATGAGCGATCTTTTTATGAAGCTCAATAGCTTCGTCTACTTGCTTTTTAATACTTTGCGAACTTTTGGTGTTGCCGTTTCCATAAGGACTATCTAAACAATGATCGTCTAACTTTTTGAATGTTTTAGAAAAAGATGCCAGGGTATTACAAGTACCATAAACGAATTAATTGATATAAACCATTTTTTACTAGAAGGAGGAACTACTCATGACAAAAAATGTGATAGGCACGTATGATAATGAAGAAGCTATTGTAACGGCTATTCAAAACTTAAAAACACAAGGTTTTCAAGAGAAGGATCTTTCTCTTGTAACCAGCAAAGATATCGATAAAGAGGACTATTCGGGCGTAGAAAGCAGAGAGGGCATTGACGTAAAGAAAGTTGAAACCACAGCACAAAATCATCACGATGAGTCGATTATGGATAAAATTAAACATATGTTTTCACCAGATCACCCTAAAGAGACTCATAGGGATAAAGCAAGAGTAGAAAAGCGTTTAATTAACTTAGGTGTCCCTCTTACAGAAGCGGGACCTTATGCAGATGATCTGCAAAAAGGAAAAGTATTATTGCTAGTAAGAGCTAATAGAGAGACAAAAACAAATCAGTTCTTAGGAAATAGAGAAGATTCTCCTTTTGCAAGGGGTGACTCCGTTTATGATAAATCATTATACGGAGAACATCGTAAGCATGAATAGAAAGAAGAATAAAATTCAAGTTTGTGAGCACACTAAGGATATAGGAACCCCAATTCCTCATCTTTCCCTAAGTATGTGTTTTTTTAAAAGCTGCTCATTTGAGTAGCTTTTTCTTTTTTAGCGGAAATATTAGGTGAAAAGCTGACTTCTTGTATGAAAGCTTAAAAGGAAGGGAAGCTAAGAAAAATGAGCTTTGATACGGAGGAACAGAAAATTGCAAAAAAAGAATCGATTAACATCTCCTGAAATGGCAAATTTATGGACACACTATATCCGTGAAACATTATCTGTATGTGTAAATAAATATATGCTTCACACGATCCAAGATCCTGAGATACATAGCCTTTTTCAAACAGCTCTTCACTATTCACTTAAACACATAGATGCTTTAAAAGCATTATTTAAGAAAGAGAAGTTTCCTATTCCTAAAGGATTTACAGAAGAAGACGTGAACTTAGAAGCTCCTCCTCTATTTACGGACGTTTTGTGTCTGAAATCCCTTTATATGATGAGCACACACGGACATAATGAAATGAGCCTATCTTTTACGACTTCCTTACGCCCAGACATTGTAGATTTTTATTATCAATGCAACCTTGATGCGATGGAGATTTATAAAAAATCTAAGGACCTTCTTGTTTCAAAACAACTTTATCAGCAACCACGGATGAACATGAATGGTTCATAGAATCAAAAAGTGATGTAAATCATCCTAAAAGAGATTGGTATATTTGGAGAAACGGAAGAGAAGACGGGACTCCGCCTAACAATTGGAAATTTATTTTTGGCGGTTCGTGCTGGGAGTATGATGAGCAAACCGGACAGTATTATCTTCATGCATTTTCTAAAAAACAGCCTGATCTTAATTGGGAAAACCCTGATCTTCGAAATGCCGTCCATAAAATGGTCACATGGTGGTTAGATAAAGGAATTAGCGGCTTTAGAGTAGATGCCATTACATTTATAAAAAAACGACAAGACTTTGAGGATATATTTGCTGATTCGCATGATGGAATGAATGTAATTGAAACAAATCAACAAGGCATTCATGAATTTTTAAGTGAACTAAGTAAAGAAGCTTTTACTTCACATGATATCTTAACCGTGGCAGAAGCACCTGGGGTATCACACAAAGAACTGCCTATTTATGCGGGAGAAGACGGGCATTTTAGTATGCTTTTTGAGTTCGATCATGTCGATCTAGATGTAGGAAAAGGAGGAAAATGGTATGAACCGTATAATTGGAATCTACTTGATTTCAAAAAAGCCATTTCTGACAGTCAAACGTTCTATAACAACACAGGGTGGGGAGCGCTTTATTTAGAAAACCATGACCAGCCTCGTTCTTTAAACAAATTTATTAAACCAGAAGATATAGGGCCTATTCCAGCTAAAATGTTAGCTACCGTCTATTTCTTATTAAAAGGGACGCCATTTATCTATCAAGGGCAAGAAATTGGAATGACAAATGTAGAGTATCCATCAATTGAGCATTACAATGACTTAGCTTCAATCGATCAATATTACTCTGCGCTGAAAGAAGGATTCTCAAAAGAGGAAGCATTAGCAGCGATTTGGAGACGCAGTCGTGATAATTCTCGAACACCTATGCAGTGGAATCATTCTGAATATGCAGGGTTTAGCCAAGGCACACCGTGGTTAGAGATAAATCCTAATTACTCTTCTATTAACGTCGAGAATGCTTTAAAAGATCGTAATTCTTTATTTTATTTCTATAAAAATTTAATTAGTTTAAGAAAAAGCAGTCCATATTCAGATGTTATTGCTTTTGGTAAATACGAAGACATGTTTAAAGATAGCCTACAAATCATGGCCTACACGAGAGAGTTTAACGATAAAAAAATAGCGGTGATTGCTAACTTTGATAATAAAGAGTTAACTCTAAACTTAGATTTTAATATTAAAAAGGTTATTTTATCGAACTATGATCATTTAGAATTACACCTAAATCAGATAAAATTACGACCTTACGAGTCCATTGTTTGTGAAATCGATTTATCATTTTAATCTCTTTTTATCACAATTAACTTATTCACGTATAGAAAGGCAGGGTGAAATCTTTTGAAAACATTAAGAAATCAACATCAAGAAAAAATCTTAAAGGCAATGGAATCTGTGCTAAACGAGCAGGAGTCTGTTAATCAGAATCATTGGCGACTACAATATCATGTGTCTACACCAGCATACTGGATGAATGACCCAAACGGATTCAGCTTTTATAAAGGTGAGTATCATTTGTTTTATCAACATCATCCTTACTCTCCCAAGTGGGGGCCAATGTATTGGGGGCATATAAAAAGTAAGGATCTTACTTACTGGGAACACCTTCCTATCGCTCTTGCTCCGAGTGAAGAATACGATCAGGATGGATGTTTTTCAGGAAGTGCAATTGAAAAAGACGGAAAGCTTTATGCAATGTACACAGGGAATGTGTGGACAGGGGATAACTATGATACAGATTTGAGACAGGTTCAGTGTCTTGCTGTAAGCGAAGACGGCGTTCATTTTAATAAAGTGCCTCAAAATCCAGTTATTGATTCAGTGCCTGAAGGGGATATTCACCCTTATCATTTTAGGGATCCAAAAGTATGGAAAAAGGGTGAATATTATTATTGCGTTCTTGGATCACGCACAAAGGATCATGAGGGCCAAGTTCTTTTGTATCGTTCAAAGGATCTGATGAAATGGGAGTTTATAAATATAATGGCCAAAAGTCAAGGAGATCTTGGTTTTATGTGGGAGTGTCCGGATCTTTTTAGTCTCGATGGACGGGACGTGCTTGTCATGTCGCCTCAAGGGGTAAAACCAGAAGGGAATCTCTATCATAACTTACATCAGGCTGGATATGTAAAAAGGAAATTAGACTATAAAACAGGGCTGCTTCAACACGAAGACTTTCAGCTTTTGGACTACGGGTTTGACTTTTATGCTCCTCAAACAACAGAAGATGAACATGGTAGACGAATTATGATAGCGTGGATGGCTATGTGGGAAAGCAGCATGCCTGAACAAAAACACAATTGGGCAGGAGCAATGACTATTCCGCGTGAGCTTTCTACTAAACACGGGGATATAATTAGTAAACCAATTTCAGAGCTTAAGCAGCTTCGTCAACATCACGTACAGTATAAAAATATCACGGTTAACGGAGAACAAGAACTTGCAGGTATTTCAGGTGATTGTTACGAACTTGAAGTGAAAATTAACGTAAAAGCTGCTTCACAATTCGGAATAAAATTGAGAACAGATAATGAAACTCACCAGGAAACTCTCTTAACTTATGATAGGCTAGAAAGTTTGTTTATCTTTAATCGTGATAAATCAGGTGAAGGTGATGGGGGAGTAAGAAAAGTATCTGTTCAATTGAATGATAATCACTTGCATCTTCATCTGTTTGTTGATAAATCGTCCATTGAAGTTTTTATTAATGAAGGCGAGAAAGTGATGACAGGCAGAATCTATCCTGGAGACAATGCAAAAGGTATTTGTTTCTTTGCAGATCAAGAAATTGAATTGATTACCTTAAATAAATGGAACTTAGGAAAAGCCGTTTCCCCACTGATTTTTAAAGGCTAATAGGAACTATATAAAGATAGTAGCCAAGCAACGTACAAGAAAGAAATTACAACAATTTATGCAACTAAATTAACTTGAAGAACAGATCGCCTTAAGGGGATCTGTTCTTTTTATATATACATTAATATCTTTATTACCTGGAAAGGTGCTTTTTTTGATTACTGTTATCTTTTATAAATAGTTTTATAAAGAATAGAGGATAAATCATCAAGTACAAATTAAAAGCCCACCATGTGAAATCGAAATCTTTAATAAATGCCCAATACGCAATAGCTTGTAGCCCTGAGCAAAATGTTAAAACCAGAGAAATTAAAGCGTATCCCTTCCATGATTCCTTATTTAGCTTGTATAAATATAGACTAAATAAGCCAGTGAATGAAATAAGAATATCTAGAGGGAAGAACGACCAGTTCCAAGCTATGATTATGGGATTATTATAATCTTTAAAAGCTGCACTTTGAGGTATAAGCTGAAAATAAGTAACAATCCAATAGATAATAAATCCTATATCGGTGACAAGAAAAAAAGGTTTTAAATATTTCATCTTTTTATCTAATGTGTTCTTCCAAAGTGGATTTACTAGTATCAGCTTCTTTTTCCCCGGTTATATTTAATGTCACTACGCCGATAATAATTAGAGCTATAGCAACGATCTTTAGCAGACTTACACTTTCATTAAAGTACATAAATCCAATTAGCGTAATAATTATAATCCCCATACCTGACCAAATAGCGTAAGCAATTGAAACCTCTAAACTTTTTAACGTTAATGTCAAAAAGCATAAACTACAAATATAAAAAAGTATAAGCAATACACTTGGCATAACTTTAGTAAAGCCGTCTGATAACTTCATGGTCGTAGTTCCAGCAACTTCAAAAAGAATAGCTAAACATAGATAAATCCAATGCAACTTTCTTCGCCTCCTTATTTTTTACAGAAAAGCTTAGGTGAGGATTTTTGTCATATAAATTATAAAAATACTCATAGATAACAAATGGATATAACTTTAAATACCTCATAAGTATAAGTTTACCATATTAGGATTTTTATATATAATCTATAGATGTTGTTATTTACATATTTTGAGGAGGAGAAAAGAAATGAAGAAAAAGTTTGTCGCATTAATTTTTGCTTTATCCCTGGTTGTATCTGCATTAGGAATTCAGCCTTCGAATGTTAAGGCTGAAGCACATCACAATCCGGTTGTTCTTGTTCATGGAATCAGCGGTGCGTCCTATAACTTTATTGCTATCAAAAACTATTTAATTGCTCAAGGGTGGGATCGCAATGATCTTTATGCTATTGATTTTATAGATAAGACAGGCAACAATTTGAATAATGGACCTCAGCTTGCTCGATACGTTGATCAAGTGTTGAAAGAGACGGGAGACGGGAGCTAAGAAGGTAGATATTGTTGCTCATAGTATGGGGGGAGCAAACACGCTGTACTATATTAAATATCTAGGGGGAGGGGATAAGATTGAAAATGTCGTGACGTTAGGAGGAGCGAATGGTTTAGTTTCTTCGACAGCACTCCCAGGTACAGATCTCAATCAAAAAATTCTTTATACGTCGATCTACAGCATAAATGATCAAATTGTTGTTAATAGTCTCTCTAGGCTGCAAGGAGCAAGAAATATTCAGCTTTATGGCATTGGACATATTGGATTGCTTTCAAATAGTAAGGTTAACGCGTACATAAAAGAAGGGCTGAATGGCGGGGGACAAAATACAAACTAATCATTTTTCAGGTGGACAAGGCAGGCTCGACTTATATATATTAGGGATTAGACTGTTTTCCTTTGTTTTTCAACAGTATGGACCCGATGAAACACAGCCGAAATCACAGCATCTTCCGCATCGAAATAGAGTAGACTGCTAAAAGTACCTCGGTTAATCGAGGTACTTTTTTAGGTTTTTGTACAAAGAGTCCGTGATTAAAAACCGCTCAAATTGATTTTTAATCGCGCATTGCACCTGCTTCTCGAGAAGTCATTGCACCTTGTCCTTCACTTACGTCTCTTTGGATTTCTTGTTTTACTTTTTGTGCATTTGTTGCAGAAGCTGCTGGTTTCTCAGTAAAACCCGCATTTTCTTTAGCTGATTGATTTTGCTGCATATAATCTCTCCTTCCTTTTTTATTCGAACAAAAAGGAAGAATGGAGACCCATTCTTCCTTCAGCCATCAATTATAAAGTTGTCTTAGAAACGTCCGCCGCCAAGTTGTTGCTCAGCCATTTGTACAAGACGTTTTGTGATTTCGCCACCTACTGATCCGTTTGCACGTGCAGTTGTATCAGCACCAAGGTTTACACCAAATTCGCTAGCGATTTCATATTTCATTTGATCGATTGCTTGTTCAGCACCGTATACTAATAATTCATTGTTGTTGCTGCTTTTGTTGTTTGCCATGTTGTGTCACCTCCTTGTTTTTCTTAAGTTTCCTATTGTGGAAGAAATGCATTCGTGGTAAATAATGGATGTATATTTCCTTATTAGAATGACATACTAATTTTTAGAAACAACCGACACTGTAAAAAGTGGGATTAGATGTTTCATTTCCTTGTGACTAAAAACTAAACGCTTGCCATGTGTAAGAGAGAGAATGACATTTCGTTTGTCATTCTTTTTTCATGTTCATGTGTATACCATTTGAATGATAAAAGACTAACTCTTTAAAGAGTTAGTCTTTGGCTTAATAAAAATGATTGCTTTTTATAGCTATTTTAAGAATTGTGTTTAGTTATTCTACCCATTGCTTCTTGAACTGCATTTACAACAAAAGGGTCTTTTTCTTTCAAATCATTCACGCTAATTTCACCTGATTGTAAACCTCTGCAAATTTCATGGATATCTTCTTCAATTGTAATCGGCAGCTTATTTTCTGTAAGCATGTTACTTAATTCATTTGCTAACATTTTTTGTTGATCCATGGGATGCCCTCCTCGTCATGTAAAAGTATAGAGTGATCAAACTTATTTATTTTCTCTTCCTTCTTGCTGATTTTGTACTTTTTCAATTCCAGTGTTTGATTCAAATCCGACTCGATAAGTTCCTGATTTTTGTTGCTTTACTGACTCTGGCATTTGATACTGCTTTAAATCATCCTGAAACTGTCTTGTGCTTGGATTTCTTTCCACTTATATTCCTCCTCAGTAAATTAAATTTTGACGTTTTAGTTTCCCCATTTCGTAAAACAATTAAGCATGTTGTACATGTCTCTTAGCAACAAGTATCTATTTAATTCTCGGGAAATAAAAATATAACTTAACCTTCCACTTATTTTCTCTTCAAATTTTCAAACAATAGGGCTAGGAGGTGTTTTTATGCCAAAGAAAGACTTTAAAGGCGTTGATAATTCAGGAATTGCAGAAAGAGTCGATTATAACAACTATAAAAATAAGGATAGCAATAATGATCCTACGCTTAACCGTGTCGTCGAAGAGGATGGGCGTGCTCTTGACCCAAGGGAAACCTTAGAAAATTTCTTTACTGACCTTGAAGGTGAAGAGACACAAGAAATTACAACTTAATAAAAAAAGTAGAAAACGGCGGATCTTTTTTAGCGAAAAGACCTATGAAACGTAGATATTTTCATTAAAGAACCTGCTGTAAACGAGTTAACATGATTTAAAAAAATGAGGGCTATTAATAGAGGTGAAGTTAATGTCGCATACAGAAACTGAACGAACAACGTATATGTATGATCCTTTCACTATACAAGGTCTTGAAATGAATATACCTAAAGAAGAAGGCAGCCAACCGCTAATAAATCGTTCAGGACTGAGTACCTCTACGTTCAAAACAAACATGAATAGAAAACATTTTGAACGTTATATTTATTAGCAGGGATATCCTGCAGCTTTTTATCTTATAAAAAGATCCTTCTATTTTATACGCTAGAAGGATCTTTCCACTAAATATTCTCATTTCAGTATAGTAAATCAACTGCTTATTCCTAACGTATTGGAGATTTCATCTTGGTTTTAGGTGTGGATAGGTAATAAAAGTGGTTAGTATTTTTTTATATACTGTCTGTACATCCATTGTAGAAAGGATTTAACGAAATGCAGAAGCAAACCTTAATTTTTAATTTAGACGATACGCTTGTTCACTGTAATAAATATTTTAGAGACACCATAAATGCTTTTGTGGCTCAATTGCAGGAATGGTTTGAGAATCTGACTAAGGAAGAAATAAAACAAAAGCAGTTAGAGATAGATTTAAAAAGTATCGAAAAGTATGGCCTTCACTCTTCTCGTTTTCCAGAATCATTAGCAGCTACTTATTTATTTTTTAGTGAACAAAATCATCAAGATATCCATGAAGATAGAGTCGAAAGAGTCAAGAAAATTGGTCAAAGTGTATTTGAAGTACCGATAGAGCCTCTGCCAAATATGTATGAAGTATTAGATAAGCTTAAAGAACAAGGACATAATCTCTATTTACACACAGGTGGAGACGAGGAAAATCAAGGTAGAAAAATTGTTCAGCTAGAGCTAGCTAAATACTTTGAAAAAAGGGTGTTCATTTCTGAACAAAAAGATACACCTGCATTAAAAGAAATACTAAACCAAATTAAGTACGATCCAAAAAAGACTTGGATGATTGGCAATTCATTAAAAACCGATATAAGACCGGCAGTAGAAGTTGGAATACATGCGATTCACGTACCTTCTGAACTGGAGTGGAGCTACAACCAAGTTAAAATTGATATTGCGCCAAAAGGTAAATTGATAACCGTTAATTCATTGCTGGAAGTTCCAGAAATCATTCAAAAGCATGCTCAAGAAACGGTTGTGTCCACCTAATATTAGGTCATATGTAAACACAATGCACAGAAGCAGCTAACCGTTGATATAAATCTAAACCTTACTCAACAATAAGCAGATAAAGTTCTTATGTTTTTCTTAATCAACTCACATAATATACAAAGGAGGTGACTGATATGGCAGATCAATCCAAAGAATCAGAAAAAATGATATGTGAAGATCATAATTCTCCAGTTGATGAAAGAAGCTACGATTTATACGAAGCGACCCGTAATTCACTTTTACGCAATGAATTAGACGATAAAAACAAAACCATTTTAAATAATATTGATAACGCAGCGATGGATGTGAATCTTGAGGAATAATGGACATAAAAAAACCTTCTATTTCTTAATATCATAGCTATGTTATTAAGGATACACATTTCTTTTTCTCTTAGTAAAGAAGACCTTAAATAATTAGGGTCTTTTTTAGGTATTTCCCCAAACATTCTATGGTTGTTTCAGATACAGTAATAGGAGTCTACTAACAGCAAGGAGAAGATTTTTAATATGAGAAACAACTATCCTTATCAGCACTCTAATTACGGTGGTTATCAAGGGGCTATGTATCCTCAGCAAGGTAACTGCGGTTATCCTCAATCTAAACCTTGTGGTCAATTGCCTCCTCAAACCATGCCTGCTCAGTATGACCCAGTTAAACAAAATACATCTTTTACTGGTCAACATGTGTTTGTGCCAGTGGTTCATCCTAGTCATACCACAAATGTTTATCAAAAAAATTATAAATATATGCACTCATTCCCGCACATAGAATCCGTTGTATGTCAGGAAACGCATCAACATTTTTGTGCTCCAAGCTGTCCTCCTAGACCACGTCCTTGGTGCTGATAGCCAAAAAAGCCCCTTCATTTTAACAATGAAGGGTTTTTACTATGTGAAATTTATGATGTTATCTAGCTATCGTTAAACAAAGTAGCCTATTTTAGACCAAAATCCAATCGATATGAGCTATGTCTACATATAATACCTTAACCCATGTATATTTAAAGTTTTTTCCTTTAGTTAAATACCACGAAAAGAGGTGTTTATATGTCTAGTTATGGTGGAGCTGGTTCTGGTTTTGCTTTATTAGTTGTCCTGTTTATTCTTCTTGTCATTATTGGATGCAGCTGTTACGGCCGCGGATTTGGCTATTAATAACAATAAAAAAGTCTTTCTCTAATTTGAGAAAGACTTTTTTATTCTAGGTTGTGCAGGGAGTGCTTTTATACGCAATAGAACTGATTGGGCGGAATTCAAACAATCTATTGCAGAGGGAGTAAAACTCATATATGGGATCTGAGGATGCTTCATTGTATGTAAAAGAAACTAAAAGGTTATTATTTTTTTATTTATAGTGATATAAAACGTAGTCTATCCACTTCGTGGAGCAAATTTCGTTTTTCATCATATGCTAAATGTATGAACGAGAAGGAGGTGAAGTTTATGTTCTTTGGCGGTTATGGCGGAGGTTGTGGCTATGGTTATGGCGGCGGCTGCGGTTACGGCGGTGGCAGTGGTTTTGCTTTAATTATCGTGCTGTTTATCTTATTAATCATTATTGGCTGTGCTTGTTGGGGAGGATTTGGCGGTTGCTAATTATTAGCCTGCCTTTATCTCTAACTTAAAAAAGTTAGCTTTATGCTAGCTTTTTTTATTTGTTAAATGGGGACATGTATAGTGATTAGTACTAATACCTTCTGTGTTAACCAATGGTTTACAGCTTGTTACTAAGCGTTTATGGAGTTTTTTACATAAAAGAATTGAATATACGATTCCTAAAGTATGAAAGTTATTATACTCAGCATAAGAACCATGAATATTTGAAATAAGTTTAGTTGAAAATTCACCTCTTTGTTTTGGAGAAATCATGTAAAATAATGATAAGAGGAGGAATGGAAATGAATGGAACAGACACAATAGTATTAAATATAAAAGAGATTAGAAGAAGAAGTATAAAGGTTTGGCAAGCAATTCCTGATGATAAACTCGATTGGAAGCCAGATAAAGAAGCTATGACATGCGTAGAAATGGTTCGTCATGTCTTGGAGTCAGAATACTATTATCATCTAGCTATCAAAAATTTGGGCAGCTTAAAGGAATTTGATTCTCCTTTTGAAAAAAGACCATTACAATCTATAAAGGATGAATTGGAGTTTGCAGCATCATACCACCAACAATTTTTAGACATGATTACTACTTTTTCTGAAGAAGATTTAACTAACATTCAAATAGACCGTTCAGATGTTGGTTATATTCGTTCTTTAGGGGATATGTTGATGCGGATAGGCTATCATGAATCGGTACACGCTGGACAACTCTTACAGTATTTGAGAATCATGGAGGTTGATCGACCTAGAATATGGGATTAAATCAATTAAATAATATGTATATCATAGATAAAGTTAGTTATCGTAATGTCCCTATTTGCTAAGAAACATTTTTTGTATTTATAGAAAGCTCATTGTTTGTAATCTGTGCTTTTTGCATGTGAATTTGACCAAACATCGCTGCAATATCTTTCCGAATAGACGAGCCAATTAATTAGCTATAAAACTATACCAGCGGCTATCTCCATGGAGATAGCCGCTGCGACTTCTGGATTTTGAAAACGTGCCCCGCATGGAATATCATCCAAACCTGCTTCTGAACGTTCAGGCGGAGCTGGGGGGAAAGCTGCTTCATTTTCGTTTAATAGCTTTTCTACGTCTTTCATTCATTAGATTAAACAAAATATGTTTCGGTGCTTATTCTCCGTGCTTTAGTTTTTTTATATACCTTATTAAGTACTTTACAAAGATATCATCTCTTACTAACCAAGCGGCATAATTCCTTTTTAGAAAAATTTCTGCTTCCTTAAAGCTTTTAAATGTATGAACCGATAGCCCTTTGCTATTTTCAATTATCCATTCATCTTCATCCTGAAGAGAAACAAGGAACATATCATCATTTTGAGTTTCGTAGAGAGAACCAGATGAAGATTCTTTCAAATTATATCGGTTTCTCTTTGCATCCTCTCGCACAGGATCCAGATGAAATGTATCTGTTACAAACTGGTTATAAGCCTCATTAGTTAACGAACATCCAGCAGCTTTTGCGTGACCTCCGCCTCCATAGTGACCAGCAACTTCTGATACATCCACATGATCATGAATAGTCCGAAGGCTAATTCTCTTTCCTCCCATATTCAACATGGCAATGTAATCAAGGTGAGGATATTCTTTTCCTAATTCGTTTCCAAGTTCTGAATGATACGATTCAGCGTACACGATTCCTGCTAAATAGTCACCTATAGAGGTTTGCACCAATTCTCGTCTTTTTCGACGAATATAACGTTCTACTTTATCTTCTTCCATATCTAATATCTTCTGTTCAAACTCGTCAAAAAAGAAGTGGTCACTGTTTTGAAGCCTATTAACCATTTTTTCTTCAAACTCGTCAATAGATATTAAAAAGAAGAGAGCATTTAGCCTGTGTGCCTCTTGGTTGTTGTTCTTTTCCCATTCCCAAGTATCATACTGCCTTACTAGTTCTACAAATTCATCAACCGCATTGGAAGTCTGTATAAGTTCATTTTCTATAAGGTATTCATAAAATAAGGACGTTCCTGAGGCTAAGTTCCCTTCGTTATCTTCCACGACAACGTGTCCCCATTCATATTCGTTGAAATGAAGAGCTGTTTTATGATGATCAAGCAGCTGGACTTTTCCTCCTGTTTGATAAAACTCTTCAAGTCTTTTTTCATTCTCTTCGTTTACTGATAAATCCGTAATAAATAAATGTGTATTTCTTTCTTCATTTTCTAAAAACCATTCTACTTCACGGTTAAGCGATGCAATAGAGTTATAACGAATTTTTATTCTGTCTCCAAAAGCTAACTTTGCTAAAATTCCGCATCCAACTCCATCTAAATCCGTATGCGATAACAGTTTATACATATCTTTCACCTCGAAATTATTATGATACGAGAGAAAGATTTTTAACCACTGAAGCTTTAGATTGCTGAAGAGCACTATAGTAAAACTAATTTTTCTTTAGTTAACTATGTTAACGTCCCAAGAGCATAACATATAAAGCTTCTTTCCACTTGATCTATCTGAATACAAACTAAATTGCCGCCTTAATTATATGTTTAAGGAAGAGCTTCTCCGTTTAAAAGTATTGTATGCAACAAGAAAACATCTTGGTTAACCATAATGATATCTATGGTATAAGAAAAACATTGGTTTTTTACATTCTTTTAAGAACGGAAAGGGGATAATATATGAGATCTTCTGCTGAAGCACAAAAGAGTTTCGTTCAAACACCATTAAAAGGGAAAAATATTTTATCGAGACCTTATCTAAACAAAGGGTCTGCATTTACAAAAACAGAAAGAGAAGAACTCAATTTAGATGGATTATTACCGCCCACCGTACTGACATTAGAAGAACAGGTACAACGTGCTTATCAACAGTTTAAGAATGCATCAAATGATCTGCAAAAAAATAATTTATTAAACGATCTGCATAATCGAAATGTGGTATTGTTTTATCGATTATTAAAAGATCATTTAAGTGAAATGCTACCGATTATTTACACACCAACCGTCGGAGAAGCTATTCAAGAATATAGCCATCAATATCACCGTCCTGATGGTCTGTATTTGTCTATTGATGAAGCGGATAAAATGGACAAAGCGATAGGAAATGTAGAATTAAGCTCAGAGGATATTGATTTAATCGTGGTTACAGACTCTGAAAGTATTCTTGGGATAGGTGACTGGGGAGTAGGCGGAATTAACATTGCAGTGGGTAAATTAGCAGTATATACAGCTGCTGCTGGTATTGATCCGAGCCGTGTTCTTCCCATTGTGTTAGACGTAGGAACCAATAATAAAGAATTACTTAAAGATCCGCTTTATTTAGGTAATCGCCATGAGCGTGTGACAGGCGAAGCTTACAATCAATTTATCGATCAATTTGTAAATAAAATAATAAATAAGTTCCCAAAAGCATTGTTACATTGGGAGGACTTAGGGAATAAAAATGCCAGACGCATTATAGAAGAGTATGGGGATTATCTTTTAACATTTAACGATGATATCCAAGGTACGGGTGTGATTACATTAGGTGCTGTATTGACTGCTTTAAAAATTACAAAGACCTCCCTAAAAGATCATCGTATTGTTGTCTTTGGACCAGGTTCTGCAGGTATTGGAAACGCTGATCGAATCCACAGTGCAATGGTTCTTGAAGGTCTTTCGGAAGAGGAAGCATATGATAGGTTTTGGGCCTATGATTATAGAGGACTGTTAACGGAGGAGATAAATGATTTAGCTTCATTCCAGCAGCCTTATGCCCGTAAATTAGAAGAAATAAAGAATTGGAAAAAAGATAAGGAAAATAAAGTACCTTTGTTAGAAGTAATCAAACAAGTAAAACCTACTATCCTAATTGGAACATCGGGGATAACAGGGGCATTTAAGGAAGAAATTATTAGAGAAATGGCTCGCCATGTAGAAAGACCTGTGATTATGCCTTTATCTAATCCTACTAAGTTAGCTGAAGCTATCCCGAAAGATATTATAAATTGGACAGATGGCAAAGCATTAATTGCAACAGGAAGTCCATTTGATTCAGTGGAGTATAGAGGAAAAGCATATGAAATTGGCCAAGCTAATAATGCATTTGTATTTCCCGGTCTTGGTCTAGGCGCAATTGCTGTAAAAGCTGAAAAATTTACAGAGACGATGTTCGCTGAAGCTGCAAATGCAGTCGCCCATATGGCCGAAACTCAAACCAAAGGTGATACGTTACTTCCTCATATTAAAGATCTTCAAAGCGTATCCAAAACAGTGGCTATAGCTGTTGCAAAAGCTGCTATTAAAGATGGTGTATCTAGAGTTCAAGAACAGGATGTAGAAAAATTAATAGAAAAAGCTATGTGGAAACCAGAATATAAGACTATCCGACCAATAAGTAAGGCAGAAGCGAATTGATCTCCCAGTAAGTTTTTTTAAGGTTATTCCTTTCGTGAGTTGATATAAACAGATACATCCAATGTTAAGAAGAGCCCATCTCTTTCAGCTGAAAAGGAGTGGGCTTTTTCTTATATGATATATGAATTCTCTACCATAATTGCATCTCTCAGAATTACAAAAGAGCCGTTTATTATATATACGGCTCTTTTTACTAATCTGTCTATTTTTGATGTTTGCTCTTCCTGTTAATAAGTTATTTATTATATGTCGCATCGGTATGTTTATAGTTATCAGTGTTAAGAACATGTTTATCTAGATACTTATGGAAGAACCATTCACCGACGGCTATAACAATAGCTGATACTACAGAAGCCTGAATAACAGTTATGGTATTTCCAAAAAAGGATGCCCCCATTATCCAGATGACTAAAAAAGATAAAATAAGATCAGAAATTGTAGCAACAATGTTTCTTTTTTTGTAGTCTGAGTCATCAGCAGCATTGCGGTATACTAACAAATCGCCAAGGGCATAAGCGACAACTGTGAGGACTAAACCGATTAGTATGCTGTCACTAAAATCGTAATTATAAATGCCTGTAAATACTGTACCTAAGACCACAGCGCTCATTACAAACTTTATAATAAGAGCCTTTACATGTTTCATCTTTTTTCTCATCTCCCTTTTATTATCTTTTAATGAATATATACCCAGTCCAAGGGGAGGCAATCTTTTTTAGATAAACGTTTTGCTTTAAGCAAGCTAGCATTTATTTAATCGAATTCCTTAAAAAGGGAAAATCATTTTATTCACTCTTTTAACTACGGGTCTATTGTTAATAAGGGTAGAATAGCGGGTACATAAAAAGTAAGGAGAAAAGATCTTAATGAAGGAGGAAAGCTCTATGAGTAAAAGTATTATAGGTGTATATGAGTCGCCAGAAGAAACATTAACTAGAATTGAGAAATTAAGAATGATAGGGTATGAGGATAATGAAATTACAGTTCTAACTAATCAAGAGACCGCAGCGGGCAATCTAGCTTATAGAACGAATGTAAACGTGGATAAGCTATCTGCTGTTGACCAAGATGAAGTCACTCATGAAGATATGACTGGAGGGGCCCAGCCGGATTCTTTCTTAGATAAATTAAAGAAATTTTTTGTGGTGCAAAATTACTCAAATGAAGAAGACCGTGCAGCAAATTTAGGTATTCCCACAGAGGAGCTAACCTCTCATAAAAAAGATTTAGATGATGGAAAGTTTGTAATTGCTGTGACTTCTCATAAATTGAATGAAAAAGGGTTAGACATAGAGTGATATATTTGATTTAAAAATGAAATCAAAAGGGGGTGTAGGCTAACGCCTACACCCCCTTTTGATATATAGAATTCATAAGAAAAATTTTTCACAAAGAAGATTATTTATTACGATAACCTGCCTTTAAATATTTTCGTAAGTGAAAATCATGCACTAATTTAATCGTTGAACGAATGAGCAATTGCACGCTCCAAAGAATAAATAACCAAACCCCTATATTTTTTAAGGAATCATAGAAGAATAAAATACTGCCAATTAGGAACCAGATGCCTATCAAGAAGTCATTAATCGTATTTATAACTTTATAATGACCAATAATTTTTACGGTGCAATTAATCACTTTAATTTATAGGCAGATTAGTAAGCACTCTCATCATGTAATAAAAGAAAACAAAGGGACCCTACATAGGGTCCCCCAAGAAAAGTTGCATTGATGTCTTATTTTAAAAGTTGACTTACAGGACGATGCATGTAGCTTCTTGGTAAAATAAATACTACGCTCAATACTAATGACAAGATCCCCACTAGTACAACGTATTGTGTACCCATTTCTGATATAAACAGTCCACCTACAGCTGTACCAATCGTTGTTCCTAAGTTAACGGATGATAAAAACAATCCGTTCGCGAAATCAGGAGCTTCTGGAGCTGCTGATGAAATCCAATATTGATTAATATTCGTTCCTATACCAGCGAATATTCCCCAAACTAAAGTCATGATAGCCATAGGCCAAGTAAACTGTCCGGTGAAGAATAAAATGATGTAAACGACTCCCAATGCGAAAGGGAATACTACTACAGTTCTGATGGCGTTTTTTGTAAGCAACCTCCCTGCGATAATGTTTCCAATAATATTTGCCACACCGAATAGAATCAACATGAAGCTAATTAATTTTCCAGAGATATTTGTAACGGTTTTAAGATACTCAGCAAGATAACTGTATACCCCAAATACTGCTGAATTCAGTAAAAGGACAGCAATAATGGAAAGCCAAGTAACAGATTTTTTTAATACGCTTAGCTGTGCTCCGTATGAAAGTCTTTCTTTAACAGGCATTGAAGGGAAGAATGCCCACGTAGCAATAAATACTATAGCGTTAATGACAGCAAAAAACGTCATTGATATTTGAAACGAAACTGTGCTTGCAAGAAAACTTGCGATCGGTACACCAAGTACCATACCTGCAGATACGCCAATAAAGACTTTTGAGACAGCTTTTGGAGCGTCTTCCTTGCTAACTGAGTTCGCAGCCATTGTAAAAGCTGCTGAAAAATAAATTGGATGAAAGATGGCTGGAATCACACGCGCAATTATGGCAATAGCAAAGTTAGAGGTAAATATAGAGATAATGTTACCTAAAACGAAAATACCAAGTACAAGCAACATCGCCTTCTTACGATTGACTCCTGAAAATAATAACGGCATAGTTGGACCGGATATTGATACAGTAAGCGCAAAGAGACTCACTAGCCACCCGGCCTTCGATACACTGATATTGAAGTGATCAGCAATGTAGGGCAGTATCCCTATAACCCCCATTTCGGTATTTATAATACCGAAAGCTCCTAGGGTTAAGATAAATATAAGTAACTTATTTTGTTTAGCCATAAAATAAATTTCCCTCTTTCTAAAAAGTGTTATGTTCTAGCTGCTTCAAAGCAGGCTGTTTAAAGAGCAATTGTCATGTTTTTACTTAGTCACTTTTTCGATGGTAACTGTAAAATCACCATGAATATTTTCCACGTTTTCTTTTCCTGATTCAATTTGACCTAGTATGATAAGGTCATTTGTGGCATCCTCAAAATCTTTATAAAAAATAGCTACATTTCCCCAAGGAGCGTAATAAGCAAAGTCTCTTTTTTTGATAGATCTCCGGCTTGTACATCATCTGCTGATAATCTTTTTTGTAAAATACTAATTTTCTCTTTGCCTATATAATCTTCAAAAGTTATTGTTAAAGGCAGTTGAGCTAGAAAAGCCATACTTGCTGGGTTATCGTACATCCTAACGAATACTTCTTTGTTGTTAAACGTCAATTTCATTCTTGTATCTGAAATACTATCTTCTTTTTGTTGTTCTGGTGCTTGGTTTAAAGGATTACTTGCATTATGATCTTTGTCCGCTGCAGATGAATTATTGTTGCCACAAGAAGCGAGGGCAGCGCTTATTACTAAGATAGAAGCTAGGCCCAACAGCTTTTTCATTTTAAGCTCCTTTCAATTTTGAATAATTTAAAGTGTTGCTTTTGTGATATGAACTTCATTGATATTTATTCTAACGGTTCCTTCAGGATATAAAAAATACTTATATCTTATATCCTGATATGTTTGATAAGCATTTCTGGAATGTATATACTAAAGCTTGTGAAATGTGAAAGGAGGAGGGGGATGTGGAATTTCGAGTTTTGCGCTATTTTCTTACGGTTGCAAGAGAAGGAAACATCACGAGAGCTGCTGATTTTTTGCATGTGACACAGCCAACTCTGTCGAGACAATTAAAAGATCTTGAACAAGAGTTAGGTAAAAAACTATTTATTCGCAGCAGTCACAGTGTCATTCTGACAGATGAAGGAATGCTGTTGCGAAACAGGGCAGAGGAAATCGTTAATATGGTGGATAAATTAGAGGCAGAATTTAGTTCTATGGAAGAAACAATAGGTGGTGATGTCTATATAGGCGGCGGGGAAACTGAAGCGATGAAACACATTGCACGAGTAGCAAAAGATGTACAGTTACGTTATCCCAATATACGATATCACCTCTACAGCGGAAACGAAGAAGATATAACGGAACGGCTTGACAAGGGTCTGCTTGATTTCGGTATTTTAATTCAGCCAGCCGATATTTCAAAATACAATTATCTTAACATGCCTGCCAAAGATGTTTGGGGCGTTGTTATGAGAGAAGACAGCCCTCTTGCCGTCAAAGAAAGCATTCAAGCTGCGGATTTATTAAAAGTTCCACTGATTTGTTCACGACAGGCCATGAAACAGACTTTTTCAAAAAATGAATTTGCGGATTGGTTTGGCGAAGATTTTCATAAATTAAACATCGTCATTACATACAATCTTGCATATAATGCTGCCATTATGGTTGAAGAAGGCGTTGGATATGCAATAACACTTGATAAAATAGTCAATACATCTACTAATAGTAACTTTTGTTTCAGGCCCTTACAGCCAAGGCTTGAATCAGGTTTAAATATTGTATGGAAAAAGCATCATGTTCTTTCAGCTGCGGCTGATGCGTTTTTAAAAGAACTGCAGGAGGAATTTTCACACACTCTAAACTGACAGGGCATCGGTCTAGCTCAAACAAATGGAGTAAAACAGCTTCCATCTGATTTGTAATCGCCCGGGACATTTTAAAGAGAGTTAAAGTTGAAAACCGAGGACAGTAAAAAGACTTATCTATACGGTATGATAGATAAGTCTTTTTACTGCTGATATAAATACATGCTGATATAGAGGTGATGTTAAGATTCTTTGGATGTTTTATTAGCATGTATTAACTCCCATTCGCCAGGGTTAGTGTCATCTGGAGATAACCCGTTAATAATATCAAGATAGTGGTTTGCTTTCTCCTCCATATACTTTACGGTTTTTTTAGCTTCCTCTAACTGAGCTTGAGCGATCTCTTTTTGCTTTAAAATGATTTGATAGCGCTCATGAATGGTACTGCCACCTTCTAAACACAAATCTACATAAGTTTTAATGTCTTCCACTGTCATTCCGCATTGTTTTAAATATTTTACGCCTGTAAGCCAGTTAATGGACTCTTGATCAAAAAGGCGAATATTGTTTTTATCACGCTGTACACTCGGAACTAATCCTTTATCCGTGTAGAAACGAACGGTATGTTCTGTTATATCAAGTAGCTTAGCTACATCTTTCACCGTATACATTTTAGCCACTCCCATAAACATTTTTTCTTCATTACTGTTTAAAATCCTATCACATTCATGTAACACGAAGGCAATAGGATGATTATCGTTCAAGTTAATAAATTTGTTCGTACCATCAAAGTAATCTATACAAACACCCAGCTGAACATAAAGCTGAAGTATAGTTTATCCACTTCCTTCACCGTATACGCTTTAATTTTTCATTAAGAGATTTAACGTAATTTATTTAAAAGCCTTGACCTCGTGTTACACGAAGGTATTAGGATAATACTTGTGCAAGGTTAACGAAACTTACTATGTAAAACAGGAGGAATTTTATATGCGAAAAGTTACTTTAAACAATGGTGTCGAAATGCCAATCTTAGGCTTCGGTGTATTTCAAGTTCCTGATTCAGCTCAATGTGAACAAGCAGTATCCAATGCGCTTGAAGCAGGATATCGTCTAATTGATACAGCGGCGGCCTATATGAATGAGGAGGCAGTTGGTGCAGCCATCAAAAAAAGTGGCATTCCAAGAGAAGAGCTTTTTATCACAACAAAGCTTTGGATTCAGGACCAAGGTTATGAAAGTGCTAAAAAAGCCTTTAATGTTTCTTTGGAAAAACTAGGGCTTGACTATCTTGATTTATACCTAATTCACCAACCATTTAATGACTATTATGGTTCTTGGCGCGCAATGGAGGAACTTTATAGGTAAGGGAAAATGCGTGCTATCGGTGTATCCAACTTTTATTCGGATCGTTTAGTTGATTTAATCCTAAATAGTGAAGTTGTTCCGGCTGTAAACCAAGTGGAAAACCATCCGTTCTTTCAACAGGAAGCTCCAAAGAAAGTTATGGAAGAATACGGTGTGCAAATGCAAGCATGGGGACCATTTGCAGAAGGTCAGAATAATATCTTCCAAAATGAATTACTTTCTGATATCAGAGCGAAATATGGAAAAACAGTAGCACAAGTTATTTTACGCTGGCACATTCAACGTGGGGTTGTTACTATTCCAAAATCTGTTCGTAAAGAACGCATTGCTGAAAACTTTAACATCTGGGATTTCACTTTAAGTGATGAAGACATAGCAGCAATTACTGCTATGGACAGCGGGAAAAGTGAAATTATTGATCATTTTACCGCCGATACGGCTAAAGCCTTAAATGGATGGAAAATTCATGAATAATGAAATACTTGCACCACCCAGAAAATTAAATTTTTGATAGCAATCTACTTAAAACAGTCATAAAATTGACTGTTTTTTATTATTAACAAATGTAAAATAACGGTTGCTTTTTTCTTCAACTTATTACAAAAAAATCAAATTTACTTAAGACATTTCTATCAATTGTGATAACAGCTGTTAAATTTTATCTTAAAAGTGATATTCTTATAAACATTCAATCAGTATGCTTTCAAAGCTATTTATGGATTTGATTTTACAGTATAAAAAATATGGAGAGCCACGATTGCTTTATTACTCTTAAACGAAGGATGAGTGATGTAAGAACAAATTTATAATACCAGCCATACTAGTTATATTCGCTTTATGGATTTTATTACAATTGGCTTTAGGCGGGATTGTTTTCAAAAACCCGCTAAATTATTTTATCTTAATAACGGTTTTCTTTTTATTTATTAAACAAGCGAAAGAAAAATAGCCTAGAATGATCGCTGCTGTGTAGTCTATAGTTATAGGCTGCTTTTTTTTGACCGCGTTAAAAATAATTCCATCTATAAGCTAATTAGAAAAAGAAGGTTGAACCTTACTTCATAAAAAACACCTTATTTAATTATTATCCATCTGGGTTTAAAACTTCATTACGACTGTAAAAATGGTTAAAATTTTAAAAAACATTAAACAGTACCTTGCAATAAACAATAGCTGGTGATATATTGTAATTATTAGGAAGATTATTGTGAATCAGTACTATACAATAAACAGTAGTCGAATTTGAAAAGAAAAGGGTGAAGAACGTTGAACGTACAATTTAAAAAAGGAGTTTTGGAGCTTTGTGTCCTTGTGTTACTTGATAAGAAAGACCGCTATGGATATGAATTAGTTCAAAAAATCTCCGATCAAATTGAAATATCAGAAGGATCAGTATATCCTCTTCTGCGCCGATTAACAAAAGAAGAATACTTCACAACCTACTTAAAAGAATCTACAGAAGGTCCTTCAAGGAAATATTATCAGCTTACAGCTAAAGGCAGGGATTATTTATACGAACTTATCGATGAATGGAACGAGTTTTCAAGAGGTGTTAATCAATTAATTAAAGAAGGTGTGAACAATGTCGAAGAGTAAATTTTTACAACAATTAAATGAATCCTTAAAACCATTATCCGCAAAAGAACGAGCAGATATTTTACAAGATTATGAAGAACATTTCTCCATTGGTTTAGAGGAAGGAAAAACAGAAGAAGAAATTGTAACGTCGCTAGGTTCTCCGAATCAAATAGCTAAAGAATTGCTGGCAGATTATCACGTTGAGCAAGCAACAGCTAAGGCAACAACTCAAAATATTTTGAGAGCTACTTGGGCCGTAATTGGTTTAGCTTTTTTCAATGTAGTGATTGTTCTTGGGCCTGCCGTTGCATTAGCTGGCTTCATTCTGTCAGCTTGGGGCATAGGCCTATGTTTCTTGCTATCTCCTATTCTAGTTCTAGGTGAGGCTATTGTACATTCAAGCGGCTTTTTTCTCTTTAATTTATTTATGTCTTTAGCATTCTGCGGACTTGGATATTTTATTATGTTAGGTATGTTAGTTGTAACGAAGCTAGTTATAAAAGGCTTTGTACGTTATCTAAAATACAATGTATCACTGGTGAAAGGCGGTTTAAAACGTGTTGAATAAAAAGAAACTCTCTGTTCTTGCAGGCATTCTCATCCTTGTTGGGATGGTAGGAGGCCTCCTTACCTATCGTGCTATTGATCCTCAACCTATTTCAAAAGAAAAAGTCATTAACAGCAATCAAGTATCAAAAATAAACATCGACACGGATAATACTCGTGTTCATATGTACCCTATCGAAGGCAATGATATCAAAGTAACATTAAAAGGTGAAACATCTCCTAACATAAAAAGAGACTTCACTACTGACGTTAGAAATTCAACCCTTTTTATCTCTTATAGTGAACAGCAGCGAAGCTGGGTCAATTTTGATATTGTTAGTGTATTAAAACCGCTATCCATCAACGTTTATCTGCCTGAAAAGCAATATAATTCATTGGGAATTTCCAGTAACAATGGGTATGTGTCTGTTAAAAAATTACGCGCAGCAGATGTGTCTGTTCGTGCAAACAATGGACGTGTGGAATTAGAGGACATCGATTCACAAAACCTGAAAACCAGCGTACACAATGGACTTACAAGCATAAAAAATGTTGCAGCAAAAACGGTTCAAGCAAAAGGAAATAATGGAAAAATAACGCTGAGTAACGTGGAAGGTAGTTTAAAAGGTGAAACTCATAACGGAAGTATTGCTTTAGAAACCGAAGAACTTGATCGAAATATTGACTTTCAAACGCACAATGGAAAGATTAAGATTAGAACGAAAAAAGAACCAAGTGACGTTCAATTTAACGTTTCTGTCGACAACGGGAAAGTAGATATCTTAAATAAATATGATAGGAACGCTGTTATTGGAAAAGGAAAGAATACGATTAAACTAGCCACTCATAACGGCAGTATTTCAGTAACAAAGTAACCTGTTAGCTATCTAGCATAAAGCGCATCCAGCATAAAAGTGTGTTAAATAATTCGTGCATTTTTGTTTAAACTATAGTAAAAAAAGCTAGGGTATAGCTAGCCTAAAATAATTTTAAAAAGGTTTCACTCATTGAACGTTGATGAGTGGAACTTTTTTTATGCAAGTTTAATAAGTTAAAAGCTTATCATTAAACAAAAAAACGAACATTAACGTCATATTTTTTTTGAATTTTTATTCAACTTAATTTATAATTTGATAGGTGAATGTAGATTGATGTTCTAGATGTAAACATAGAACAGATTTTAGAAAAAGATAAAGCAATCTAGTAATGTCCAGACTGCTTTATCATTAGTTATTTACCTGTTTTATGATATCACTAATTTCTCCATCCTATTTCCTGAGATAAAAACTGCCCCCATGATTATATTCTTATTTACTCATGCTGCAGGGTTCTTTTTTAGTGTTTTACTAAGGGCATGATAATGATGAACTACAATTTCTTTTATGTAAATCTCCTATAATTTAACTTCTTCTATAATAAATATCACATGCTCTATTTGGATCCTCTATAAAATTTAGTTAATATAATATCTTTTTAAAAAAAATCGTACATTAAAAGTTCGATCGAAAATGTAAGATTTGTAGAAAAGAAAAATAAAGGTTTTCTTACTTGTAAAGGATACTGTTTGAATTAACATGATAGAAGATCTTGAAATAATTATATAATTCTTCATAAAACGTAATAAATAAAAATTTGTAGCTAGAACAAATCACTCACCATAGAGGAATCGCTATTCTGCATCTAACTCCTAATGACCCGAACAAACAATAAGAGACGACAGTGTGTTTTCCATTTTTTAACTTGCATCGAATATATGTTCTTATTCCTCACAATCAGCAGAAAACCATACAAAATAAACATTTTTCTACCAGTTATAATAAATAGCTTGTGAACAAAAAATTGTTCATTTTTCCCAAACATTTTTCTTCAAGGAACAGACAATTATAAACAAGTACGTTCTATCTACTTTAAGGAGGTTTTTAAGAATGACTAAAAACAATCAACGTTATAAGCAAAAAGATGCTCAGCTGCTTGGAGGGAATATTACTGATACTGAATTAGGACAAGAACTGGGAAGCATTCATCAAGCAATTTCGCAGCTAAGTCAAAACTTTTCTCAGTTCTTTTTGTAGCGATCTTTTCTTCATTTCTTGATATGATTGGAGACTTTTTAGGGCTGTGGGATTACCGATATGAAGTATTTCCATTAACTTCTAACTACTTGCCGTGGGACTTATTTTTATTACCCATTTCCATGATGGTTTTTATACAAGTAAAGCCTAAAATTAACCCTGTAATCAAAGCACTGATTTATTCAGCAGTAGCTGCTTTTATTGGTCTTCCACTACTTAATTGGATTGGCATTTATAAACCGCTGCACTGGAGGTACATTTATTCCTTTGCTATTCTAATTGTTATTTACTTAGCTGCATCTTACATAGCTTCTAGAAGAAAGTTTGAAAAACTATAGGTGGAAATGCTAAGACTAATGTTCAATAATTAGAGCAAGCTACTCAAGATGCAATAGAGCATCAACTAACGACTATTGTTAATTCAACTTATAGAGAAAGACTATCTCTTTGGAGTGGGAAGAGATGGTCTTTTTTTATTTGTGAAAATAAAGAAATCTTAAAAAAACAGGGGATAGAAGGTACTAATTTTATAATTCAAATCATTTTTTTTTAGTAATTAACGAAGTCGTCATTCCCCCTATAAAAATTGTTGAACATGAAAAAAGAAACGTTTTAGGTCCTAATAAAGGAAGACCTGCTGTTATAATCAAACCGTCTATACTTAAAATAACTATCCCTATGTTCAAAGAAAAAGCTTTTGATATTAGTTGAGCTAGTAAATCTGTTCCTCCAGTGCTTGTCTCATACCGAAGCATAAGACCAACCCCCGTCCCAATAAATATCCCTCCAAAGATTACACTAGGAAAAACAGAAAATTGGAACTGGTTTTTAATAGGTTCTAGCCAATCAATCAATAAAGAAGAAATAATTAGCCCATAAAAACTATTATAAAAATAATGACGCTCATAAATCCAAGCAAACCAACATAATGGGAGACCTAAAATAATCATCGTTACACCTGTAGGGAATTCAAAATAATAGTGAAGGATGAGAGCAATTCCAATTGTTCCTCCATCTAATAAATAATGAGGAACTAAAAATCCATTAATTCCTATGCTTAATAATAAGCTTCCTACAAAAACAATCAGTATTTTTTGGAAAATAATAATCACCTTTTTAATCAATTTATCTCTTACTATATTTATATGTTTTTACTACCTATTATGAATTTTTTTCTTTTTATGTAAATGAATAAAGATTTATCTCTTGAGCAAACTACCCAAGGCGCCGTGAGGGCATCATAAAATAGCTCTCCACTCCTTAGGAGGAAAGAAAAAGCCACTAATTAGAGGGGAAGTCCCTAATTAGTAGCTTTTTTATTTTTAAACTGTTTAGATCTTTACTTATTGTTTTAAACGTAGATAATTTACGAAGTGATAGAGTTCATACAACTTTTTGGCTGTAAAGTTTAAGTGAGGAGTTCGGAGAAAGAAAAGTAAGTTTCATAAGTCAGTGTTATCAACTTGTTTTATTTCTTCTAACGAAGAAAAATTTCTAGGGAGCCAGAGACCCAGTCTAGTATGTCCCCATAGATACAACCAAGATGTTCAAAGGCCTTCTTTCTTGAATTCAGTAAAGTGGCCATTTTTATATCACAACTGTTGGGAAATTGGAAAACCTAATGTATTAGACGAAAAATCTATTGCTCTATCGCCACTTAATTACCAATCAAAAAAAGCTTTTAACGCAATCATTGTAGCAGCGTAGACAAGAGATGAGATTAAAAAGGTTGGCAAGTGCGCGTGTTTTTCAAAAGGTAGTTCTTTACTGATAACGTTAAATAACATTGCACCTGAACTAAATGCAATCATCGACTCAATAAGCAGGCCGGATGAGGGCCCGAAGACGCCCATGATTGATCCAAGAAAAGTTGCCCCGGCAAGCATATAGCGACCTCTGTTTTTGTGCAAGCGATGATGTTTTTTTCCTAGATGGTAGGACCACCCGATAAAGTGAAGGCTGATAGCCAATCCATAGAATAGTGATTCAACTCGCTTGACATCGATTGAGAACACAACATAAGAAATGATAAAAGAATAAACCATAAAGAAACTCGCCTGTACCATATAAACGGTCAGTTCCGTTAGGTGTGTGGCTGCTGCCTTCGTCTGAGCGAATGAATAAACGGAAAAATAGACGAGTAAGCCGAGAAGACCAAGAAAATATAGTTCAGTATCAAGGGCCAGCGATCCTCCAAACTCTTCTTGTTTCTTATGAAGCGTCGGTAAGATATAAATAAACACATAAGCAATAGCGACACCACCTGATAATGAGAGCAGCTTTTGCTCCCCGATTGGAGAACGTTCGACAATTGTTAATGCGTATAGTTGAATGAGGATAAATACAATGCCTATTATAATTGATTCAATTGTAACCATGATTGTCTCCTTTTAAGGTTGAATTTTAGGGTTTAGTTCCCTTTAGAAGAAAAAGAGAAACCATACTTTGGGTGGATACTTCTTAAAGAGGCGCATTCATTAAGGGGATATTGTACCTTAATTATTTTCTTAAAACGTATTATCTCCATACTAAATGAGATGAAAAAGGTTATAAAAACTCTATCTGAGATTTAAATAAAAGAAGCAAACTCCTAATGATAGGGAGTTTGCTTTTTTGTTTCTTTAAATATTCCTGCGGGACAACTAACACCCTTTTTCCAAAAGTTTTCGATTTATTTACCGCATGATACGAATCTAGCAATTTTATCAGTTTTACTAGACACTTCTTATTGATTATCCTATTTTTCTTAGTTATAATATTGTTGTTACATTTGTAATAATAATGTAATATTATTGTAACTTATATACATTTTTATAGTGTTATATAAGTTGGTTGCTAATTTAAAAACTAAAAAAGTTGTTTATGGATAAACTCTTAGGTGTTGTGGTAACAGCCATGAGGGTAAAAGTTTGAATAAAAAGGTGAGGAAAATGTTGAAAAAAATATTTATTTTAGTTGTTTTAGGATATATATTCTTGAGTAGCAAGTACTTTCTTCAAAATTATGTGTATGCGGGTACATATGAGCAACATATAACTGTTCAAGATGATTTGCTGTCTAGTCTTCTTTCAGAAAAAGCTGTTTTTTAACGGCTTCCATGACGCTAAGTAAGAGAAGAAGAAAAAATTCTGTGTGAAGAATCAAGGGATAAATAAGGTGATGCTTTACTGGCTTTGGCAGTCTCTTTGGGTTTATCTCTAAAGGCAGCGTCATTTGAAAAGGGCTACGTCAGCGGTATTTAAAATATATACAGGGCTACTCGTCCTAATAAATTTATATATTGCCTGGACGAAAACGAAGTAGAGAAGAAATATTTGATTGAGAAGAGAACGCTGAGGGAGTAAGAATAAAATGAAGAACTATCTAGATGTGGAAGAAGGAAAAAATGGCTGGAAGCGTTATTTAAGCACAGCGATACTGGCTTCTGCGTTCATGCTATTAGGGTCGATTATTTATATTATAGCTGACATGGTTATGGTTGCAGCAGATGAAAGTGGAAAGTCATACTTTGATTTCGATAGTGGAGTTGCTGTAGGAATCAATGCTAATCTTGATTTTCTGTTATCTCATATTGTGTACATATGTTGGATTTTTGGTTTGTGGATCGGAATTCGTTTTATTCATAAAAGAAAAATGAAATCATTAATAACCTCTAACAAACGTGTGAACTGGAAGAAAATAATATGGTCCTTTGGAGCTTTCAGCCTGTTATTAATGGTCGGGCAAGTAATTGATGTCGTGTTTAACCATTCGGATTATTCATGGAATCATGTAAGTCTGAAAGAGTATGTTTTCTTAATTCTTATTACGCTTTTATTAGTACCTATTCAAACAACAACGGAGGAACTGTTCTTTAGGGGGCTTCTTCTCCAATGGGTGAGCAAGAGAGTGAAACGCCCTATTTTACTTGCTATTATTGTTGGATTAATGTTTTCAATAGGACATTTTGCTAATCCTGAAATGAATAAATCCATTATATTAGTCGGACTGGAGTACATTGTAGCTGGTTTTGCTCTTACATATATCGCCATTCAAACAAAAAGTTTAGAAATTACCATTGGAGCACATGCAGCAAATAATATGTTTCTGGCTCTGTTCCTTACAACCGACGATTCTGTCTTCGGATCTATACCAAGTTTGTTTAAGGTAGCTAACACTGAACCAGGAGCTAACCTTATTTGGTCGATTATTACCTTTAGTGTTTTTTATATCTTATGTAGAGGGAAAATAAAAAAGGAAGAAGCAGCTAACAAAGATCAGCTTATTGCTTAAATTAGTGGAACCAATAACCAAATAAGATGGGAGATGTAACATAGTGAGTGGAAATCACGATGAAAAGAAACCATTGACTCGTGCAGAAATGAAGCGAGGCCACTTAGCTACTCAACATCGTATTTTAAATGTACTTATCGTTCTTGCATCAATTGCTGCAGTGTATCTAGCTATAAAAACAATACTTTAGAAGAGGCTGGGACAAAAGTACTTTAGCTGAAGTGAAAAACGAACCACTGATCAAAATTTTTGATTAGTGGTTCGTTTTTTTTGTTATGGTGAACATAGGTTTCATCTGTTTCCTTCCTTCTAGCCGTTGATTGGAGGGCAAGGCGAAGACTCCGCTTTTCCCGCAGGAGTCTTGCACGGAAATCAACTGCGATGTCACAAGCGGTTCAGCTCATGTATCTTATTTGTTCGTCTTTAGATGGAATTCATTTTGTTATGTCTCAACCTCTTTTTATTCCTGCAGTATCTTAGCTAAGAATATATACAAAATTAAGATATAAAATATGGAAAAAATGTTATTATATAGATAATGATTTAAAAATAAAATGATGTATAGGGGATATCAGCTAATAGGATTTGGGTGCTTTTTTACCGTGTAGGAGGATTTAAATTGAAAAGGAAGTTTTTGTTTTTAGGACTTATATCTATTTTTTTATTAGTATTGGGTAGCTGTGGTAGCAAGGAAGAAAGTGTGCGTTTCGAAGGTGAAGGAGATCATTGGAAAGCTTTATATCTTTTAAATAAAGGAGAGAATACTCAAAACGGGCAAGGCAGTATCATCTATAAAGGAAAAGACAAGGAGAAAGTAGGAGAAGTTTCTTATGTTGTGGAAGGGGGAACAAGTAAATTATCAGGTACGGATGACGAGACAGAAGGGAAAATTAATTTAAATGGGAGCTGCAGTGGGTGTTCGACCCAAAGCAGCAACGCTCCTTTTCATGTGACAATAAAATGGAATGGTAAAGAAGATAAATTTGATTTAACATCAAAGTAGAACGATAAAACGTTGTATGTATATGAAACTACAATTCTGGCCACACTAATAACGTATTCTCCCTATTCTAATAAAGTTAAAAATCCTTTGCCTACATCAGGGAAGGATTATTTTTTTATAAATCTTGCTTTTATTGGTTGTTAATCTAAATATAGGGGAATTACATATACTAAGAGCACACAAAGGGGATAAATATTAGTGACAAATTATAGGTACTATACGGGATCCCTGTTCGTCAGGGAATTAGAACGTTTAAAAGAAGAATATATTCAACTTGATCTCGACGATGTGAAAAGAATGGTTAAAGAAGATATTTTACTTTTAGAAAAAGCGGTGAATATGTTGTCTACGAATACAGTTTATTAAATTAAGCAAACTACTCAAGATGCAATAAAGCATTATCTAACGACTACTGTTAATTCAACTTTAAAAAATGGCTACCTCTTTTGACTGGGAAGAGGTGGTCTTTTTCAATTTCCAGACTGGATAGGGCATACTAAGTAAAAAAAAGCGTTTGAAAGCATTTTATAATATTTCCTAGTTTCTAAGAAATATTGCCCAGACAAAAAAGGACATTTCTTCTATGTCCTGTTCCCTCGTATCAGCCCCGCCTACGCTAAATACTATGACAGCCACTCATGCCATCCAACCTATACTTAGTATAAACGAAAGCGTTTACAAAGTAAAGATATTGATGAAATATTCTGTCTATTTTTTATATTAAACTTATCTATTTCGAATAATATCAAATATGATAGGTGAAATTTTTAATGTCTAGAGATTAACTCGCTCATTAATCTGTTTAAAGCAATGTGTAATATATCATGTTCTGTATACTCTTGTTCAAAGGCTAGACTTCTTTTTTCTTTTTTCCTCAACAACTTTCTAATTTCATCACATAAATAAATTTGAGAATCCAAAAGCTTTATTTCTTTTCTATCTTTTATTTGTTTAGACATGAAATCAACTCCTTTATGATTCTTTAAGGAACTATTCTATCTTTTTTTAAAAAAATCCTTCTTCTATTAAATCGGATTAACGTAATGGGGGTTATCAGAAGGAACAACTCCAATAGTTAAGAATAAAAAGCTCTGTATATTATATACAGAGCTAGTTTACATTTGAGGATGCAATTCTTGGATGAAAAACATCTTTTTTATGTACATAATACAGCTTAAGTAAAATAGTATCAAATAAGTTTTTTCCTAATTCATAGTTATATGATACAGAGGTAGCAAAGATAAAACTGCAGCTTTATATAATCCCGCAATAATATACTATATACCAATGAATGTTCAGATGTACGATTATATGAGGATATCTTGAAAGGAGTTTCCCTCATGAATATTACATCTTTTATCTTTTATTGTTTTATTGTTACCTTTACACCAGGCCCTACTAATATCGTCATATTATCTACCGTGCATAATTCTGGGGCCAAAAAGGCGATGGAATATACGTATGGAGCAACGATTGCTTTTGGTTTCTTACTTGCTATTTCTTCCATGCTGAATACATTACTTGCAGCAGTAATACCCAAAATTTTAATTGTTATGCAGATACTTGGAAGCTTTTATATGTTGTATCTTGCTCATCAAGTTTATAAAATGGATTCATCCAAGCCAACTTTAAACCACACGGGTACCTTTATATCTGGCTTCCTTACACAGTTTTTAAATCCAAAGGTCGTATTATTTACACTGACCGTTATTCCTACCTATATTCTGCCTTATTATGTTTCAATGCCTGCGATTACCATAGGTGTTGTGGCTATAACTGTTATTGGATTTTTAGCATTTATTACTTGGATACTTTTCGGTGCAATCTTCAAGGAGTTTTTACAGAAGCATAAAAAGGTTGTTAATGTATTGATGGCATTGTTTTTAGTTTATGCCGCAATTATGATATGGGTGTAGGTAAGCTACTCAGGAGGTGAAAGAAATGGACAAATTTATTTATAAAAAATCAGCAGGGATTACAGCTTTGTCAGCAAGTATGACCGATTTTACGTATAAAAAACATTCTCACAAAGAGTATGCAATAGGGGTTACACTGCGTGGTATTCAACAATATAACTTAGATGGCAGCTTACACTTATCACATCAAAATGGTATTATGCTTTTTAATCCAGAACAAGCACATGACGGAATGGCACATGATAAGACAGGCCTTGATTACGTAATGCTATATATTGATCCAGAATTGCTATTAGAAGTTATTGAGAAAAAGGATATCGTACGTTTTTCAAACCCTATTGTATATGATTATAGACTTGAACAAAGAGTATTAAGTCTTGCTGATGCAATATTAAACCAAAAAGATGAGGCTTTGTGCAATGAATTACTGTTATCGCTGACAGAAAGCCTTATCCAAACTGATCTTTCTAGTGGTTTTAAGAAAGATAACGCTCTAATTAGAAAAGCAAAGGATATCCTTCATCATAATTTAGAAAATGTGCTTAAACTTGAAGAAATATGTAGAGAGCTTAATTTATCAAAGTTTCAGTTTATACGGATATTTAAAGCTCATACTGGCATTTCACCATATCAGTATTTTCTTAACTACAAAATAGAACGTGCAAAACAATTAATAGAGAAGAATAGAGATATTTATGCAGCAGTGGCTGAGTGTGGTTTTGTTGATTTAACTCATTTAAACAAACACTTTAAAAGCGTATATGGAACAACAGCTTTTGAATATATGTCACATTTAAATTAAGTAGGAATTTTCACTACTAAGTTTATAGTTATACTTAGAGAAGATAAATGGTTTTCAAATAAAGGGGGAATAAAATTGTCTTTAAAGGTAGGAGATATCATTACATTTGAACGGACTTTCACAATAGAGGATGTTGAACTGTTTACAAAGGTTTCAGGGGATCAAGGATCTCATCATGTGACGCCCGGTGAACAAGGAAGGCTTGTCATCCAAGGATTACTAACTGCTACATTGCCAACAAAAATTGGCGGTGATCACAGTGTACTTGCTCGTAAAATGACTTTTGAATTTTTGCGGCCCGTCTTTACGAGCGATACTATTCGTTGTGAAGTCACAATCGAACAATTCGAAAAGCAGGGTGAACGAACTCTTATTACTGCTTCTTTTATATGTCACAATCAAAATGAGAAAGAAGTTTTAAAAGGGGATTTCTCGGGAATTATAAAAAATTAATCTTTCCTCAGATCCCATATAATAACTTACACAAATTAAAAGGTTTCTATTTAGCTTTTTATTTAATTCTTCTTCAATTTATTGTTCTTTACTTTCATTTAGAGTCCTTATAGACAAATTTTTTCATTTAAATTATAGTGTGTATTAATAATTATAATTAATGAATAAATTTTCTAATTTTATAAAGGGAGGGGCGTTTTGTTGGATAAGTTTGTCTCGGGGAAAATCACTTTAAATGAATATATTCAGTGTACAGAAAGCAATGGAGTATCTTTTTATATTCACTACTGGGGAGTTATGCCAAAGCATTACAATAATTTACTTCATAAACATTCATTCTTTGAGGCGTGTTACGTTCTCGAAGGAGAAGGAACTTATATAGACCAGGGATGTACATATCAATTAAAAGAAAATACAATGTTTCTTTCAAAACCGGGTGTTTTACATCAAATAAAAAGCGACACCGGACTTTTTCTGTTATATGTGGGGTTTGAACTAAATGAATCAGAATCAAGTGAAAAGTGGGTAACAATAATTGAAGAGGCAAAACAATGTTCGGAAGTAGTGATAGATGTAAAAGACGATACCGCTGCACCGTTAATGTGGAAGTCTCTTTTAATTCAAGCAGCAAAGAGTGAAAGCGCTTTTTTTGAGGAGATACTATCCAATTTAGCTCATTCTCTTATTCTTTCATTAATACAAACCTTTGTTGTGTCTCCGAATTACCATAGTCAGAAGACTGTTCCAAAAAAGTCTTCTTTGATTCTTACCCTTGCGAAATTATATATTAAAGATAATTTATCAAATTCTATTAAACTTACGGATACAGCCACTTATTTACACCTATCTAGTCGACACCTCTCTCGGCTATTTAAAGCTGAATTAGGGATCAGCTACTCAGAGTATGTACAAAATGAAAGAATTCAAAAAGCTGCTACATTGCTTAAAACAACCGATTTATCTATTAGAGATATTGCTCAAGAAACAGGTTTTCCAGACGTTCATTACTTTACACGTGTTTTTACTGCTTCGATGCACAGCTCACCAGGGCGTTTTCGTGCCCTATATACAAAGTTAAAAACGGTTATATATAAAGATTAGTCAACCCTTCTCTACTCAAGGTCATTTATGAAAAAGTAGAGAAGGGTTATTTTTATTAAATAAAATTAGTAATGTTTTATAAAATTGTCCTTAAAAGATAAAAAGTAGTCCTCTTAAAACAAAGACGATTAAGATTTCATAATTTATACTAATTACTATAGAAACGAAATTTATTGAATACTCAATTAAATAAAAGCGTTTCCAATCACTTGTTTCTCAATGTATTAAGATTATCTTATGAAAATGGACAAGTCTAGTTAACCAACAACGATATCGCTAAGTTATAAACAAAGTTGTTAAGTGATAAAAATTGTTGAAAATATTTGTCCTATAATTATAATCTTGGTGAGTGATTTTAGACAGATTTTTTAGGAGGAGAAAATCATGAAATTATCTTATGTAACAGACAGTTTAGGACATTTACCTTTTGAAGAAATGTTAGACGTGATAGCAGAGATGGGAATCGATACGATTGAAATGACCACAGGAGGTTGGTCACCAGCGCCTCACTTGAGACTACATGAACTTTTGGAGAGCGATTACAAAAGAGCTGAATTTTTAAATGAATTGGAAAAACGCAATATTAAACTTTGTGCATTAAATTGTTCTGGGAATCCATTGGATCCAGGTGAGTTGGGTAAAGAGCATCGAGAAGTGACAGATAAAACATTCGAATTAGCCAAATTGTTAGGTGTAAAAAAAGTAATTATGATGAGTGGATTACCAGCTGGAAGTCCTGAAGATAAAATTCCAAACTGGATTACGTATACGGTAAGCTGGCCTCCAGTGTTAAAAGATATTTTAGACTATCAATGGAATGAAGTAGCTATACCCTACTGGAAAAAACTGGTTGATAAAGCGGAATCCTGCGGTATTGAAAAAATCGCTCTTGAAAACTTTAGCTCTCAATTAGTCTATAATCCTGAAACATTATTTAAATTGCGTAATGCGGTAGGCCCTATTGTAGGACTAAATTTAGATCCAAGCCACTTAATCTGGATGGGCGCAGACCCAATTTTGTCAGCTAGAGAATTAGGGGCAGCTATCCACCATGTTCATGGAAAAGACGTGCGCCTTGAGAGACATCTATCAGGAGTTAACGGAGTAATGGAAACAAAAGAAGTGACGGATGTAGCAAATAGAGCTTGGAATTACGTAGCAGTAGGTTGTGGACAGGATTTACAGTGGTGGAAAGAGTTTTTCTCTGTTGTTAAGATGATGGGCTATGATGAAGAAGTTTCTTTAGAAATGGAAGATTTAACAATGTCGGTTGAAGCCGGGGTTCGAACTTCAATTAATGCATTAAAACAAACACTTAGCTTTTAAGTAAAAGAGCTGAATTGCTTTGAGTACGTGAGGTTATATATTTCTGAATATTAGAATTTTTATCAGAGCTATCTAAAATAAATACTACGTGAAAGAGAGGAATTTTACTATGTTAAATGGAGAGAAAAAAATTGCAAGACCGTTACGATGGGGTATGGTTGGTGGAGGAAGACTAGGGCAGGTTGGCTATAAGCATCGAATTGGGGCACTTAGAGATAACACGGCTTTTCAACTGGTAGCTGGGGCATTCGATATTGATCCTGCTAGAGGAAAAGACTTTGGTGTGAATATTGGAGTCTCTGAGGGCCGTTGTTATCCAAATTATGAAATGATGTTTGCAGAAGAAGCGAAGCGAAAAGATGGACTTGAAGTTGTATCAATTGCTACGCCTAATGGTACTCATTATGAAATTTGTAAGGCGGCATTACACGCAGGTTTACATGTAATTTGCGAAAAGCCTTTGTTTTTCACAAGTGATGAGGTGCTAGAGATTAAAGCATTAGCTGAAGAAAAAGGGAAAATCGTTGGGGTAACGTATGGATTCTCTGGTAATCAGCTGCTGCTTCAAATGAGAGCAATGGTTGAAAAAGGAGAAATCGGCGATGTACGAGTAGTTGAATTGCAGTATACGCATGGATTTAATGCCACTGATGACGGTGACAAAGTAAATGCTGCGCAAAAGTGGCGCGTGGATCCTAAAATTGCAGGACCAAGCTATGTGTTAGGCGATCTTTCTACCCACACGTATTATATGTCACAGTTGATTATGCCTCAAATGAAAATTAAAAAGTTATTATGTGATCGCCAGAGTTTTATCGGCAGTCGTGCGCCCCTAGAAGACAATGCTTACGTTTTAATGCACTATGAAAATGGAGCGGTAGGTAGACTGTGGACATCTTCTATTGATGCGGGTTGTATGGATGGTCATCGAATTCGCATTGTGGGTTCAAAAGCAAGCTTAGAATGGTGGGACAGCAAGCCGAATGAATTACGATATGAAGTGCAAGGGCAACCAATCCAAACGCTGATTCGATCAATGCCTTACTTAGATGAAAGCTGTAATGCGGATGAGCGTTTAGGTGCTTTACATCAGGAAGGGCTTTCAGAGTCATGGTCAAATATTTACCTGAAGTTTGCGATTGCAATTGATGCAAAAATGCGTGGTGATCAAGAAACGTTAGATACACTTGTTTACCCAGACATTAATGCAGGACTCGAAGGCGTTCGCTGGATTGAAAATTGTGTACGTTCAGCAGATCAAGGATCCGTATGGGTAGATTTCGAGAGTAACAAAGAAGCTGCATTGGTAGGGAAAACTCTTTAAATTTAGGTGAGAAGGCAATTAAAAGCATCAAAATAGTAAATTAAAGCCGTGGAATTGGTTTTGAAAGCTAATGTCACGGCTTTTAATAAAAGGATATGAAAAAGAATCATGAATTTTTAGTGTTTTAAAGAAAAGAGCGAATTAAAAAATTTAAAATAGTAGAAGGGAAAGAGTCCTGATGATTTTGAGGGAAATACTAGATTTAAGTAAAAGCATAGCAAACTATCGTGTGGATATGCATGAACTAGCAAAGAATAAAGGTTTCTCTGATCCAGATGTATTAAAAATCAACCAACAGTTAGATTTTAAAATTCAGAATATTAAAAATATAATAAAGGGATAATCATTCGTTCTACACATATACACTCGGTTAAAGTGTAGCCGAAGAGTAAAATGAAAGCGTTTTAAAGGTTCGGGTAAATCGAAAAAGGATTTTATTTACAATATATCCTAGTTGGTGGTTTTTATTTAGATGTAAGAACATTTGTTATCAATGTTTGTTAAAAGAGAGGTATTTCTTTTGTACTTATATTTAGTAAAAAGCTTGATGAATAAGGGTTTTATTAGAAGAAATACAATTAATAAAGGGGGAATTTAACGTGGAAAATCTCAAATTGCCTAGTGAGTACTCAGCCCAAACGGAACAGGTAAAGGAAAAGGAATCAAAAAAGTTTTTGAAATTAATCACCATTGTGTCAACGTTTGGAGGGCTATTATTTGGATATGATACAGGGGTTATTAATGGTGCGCTTCCATTTATGGCTCGTCCTGATCAATTAAACTTAAATCCTTTTACGGAAGGTCTAGTAGCAAGTTCTTTAGTATTAGGTGCGGCTTTTGGTTCGATATTTGGTGGACGCTTATCTGATAACAAAGGACGAAGGAAGGTTATTTTGTACCTTGCGATATTATTTTTCTTTTCCGCAGTTGGTTGTGTTATAGCGCCAAATACAACTATAATGGTTGTTTTCCGCTTTCTGTTGGGACTTGCTGTTGGCGGATCTTCTGTGGTCATCCCCTCTTATCTTGCTGAAATAGCACCAACAGACAGGCGCGGCATTTTGGTTACACAAAATGAATTGATGATTGTTACTGGACAGTTCCTTGCTTATATATTTAATGCAGTTATTGGTAATGTTTTTGGAGATGCAGGACATGCATGGCGTTATATGTTAGTGATTGCGACATTGCCAGCTTTGGCGCTTTGGATTGGAGTACTCATTTTACCTGAAAGTCCTCGATGGTTAGCATCAAAAGGAAAAATGGCCGACGCATTGAAAGTCCTCCAAAAGATTCGTAGTGAAAGTATTGCTCAACAAGAATTAAAGGATATAAAAGCACATATTTCAGAAGAGCAAAAAATAGAAAAAATGAGCTTCAAAGATTTAAGGACTCCTTGGATTCGCCGGATTGTGGTTCTTGGTATTTTTATTGGCTCAATCTCACAACTAGTGGGTATCAACTCTATTATGTATTATGGAACACAAATTCTTGAAAACTCTGGTTTTGGTACAAAAACAGCGTTAATTGCAAACGTAGCAAACGGATTAATTGCCGTTGTAGCAGTTATTGTTGGTATGTCACTACTAAATAAAGTGAATAGAAGACCTATGTTGCTTACAGGTTTAACAGGTGTTACGGTTGCACTTCTCACGATTGGTATTTCTGCTCTACTACTTACAGGATCTCCGGTGCTGCCATATGTAGTATTATCAATGACGGTAGTATACTTAGCCTTCTTTCAAGGAGCTATTGGTCCAATGTCATGGCTTATACTTGCTGAAATCTTCCCTGTTCGTTTACGTGGTATTGGTATGGGGTTAGCTGTATTATTTTTGTGGCTTTGCAACTTTTTAGTAGGATTATTCTTCCCTCTTCTACTAGATGTAGTAGGTTTATCATCAACATTTTTCCTGTTCGCTGTGTTTGGTATTGTAGGAATAATATATGTGGCAAAATTCTTACCAGAAACTAGAGGGCTGTCATTAGAGCAGATAGAGGCTAACTTTAAAAAGAGTTAATTTACTAAATGTATAGAGCTTACAAAGTTTGAATCCAGTTTCAATTAGTTAGATATACTCCACTTAATCCTGTGAAAGCTTGCCCTTACAGTGAGTGGAGTTTGACTTATATATAGATAAAGAAATAATAGTCAAAGGAGTTGGAATAAGTGAAAACTTACGTACGGTGGGGAATCTTAAGTACTGCGCAAATTGCACAAAATGAATTACTGCCTGCTTATATGAAGGCCACGAATGCAGAAGCTACAGCTATAGCTAGTTCGAATATAAAAGTTAAGGGAATTACTGGAAAATTCAGGATTTCAAAAATGTATGACTCCTACGATAAATTATTGGAAGACCCAGACATTGATGCTGTTTATATTCCATTGCCAAATGCACTTCATTCACATTGGGTAAAGAAAGCTGCAAAAAAAGGGAAGCACGTACTTTGTGAAAAGCCAGCAGCATTAACTTTCAAAGAAGCTGAGGAAATGATTGAGATATGCAAAGAAAATGGCGTTATGTTTATGGAAGCATTTATGTATCAGTTTCATCCACAGCATCAAAGAGTAAGAGAAATTATAGATTCCGGAGAAATTGGAGAGTTAAAAATGATGAAGGCAAGTCTTTCATCCTATCTTGAAAACCAGGATGGAAATATTCGTATGAATGGTGAATTAGGTGGGGGTAGCTTATATGATATGGGCTGCTACTGTATTCATGCCATTCAAACTCTATTAAGCTCGAATCCTAAGAAAGTTTTTGCTTCTATGCAGAAAGATCACGATAGTCAAGTAGATATTTCCGTAACTGGGTTAATGGAGCTTGATAATGGTATGAAAGCTATATTTGATGCTGCCATGGACCGTACAGTAATAGATTATTACAAAATTATTGGAACAAAAGGTAGTATTCAAGTGCCAAGAGCTTTTGCACCGCAATTGTTTAATGGCGAGGCGCTTATTTTGACATATACAGAGGAGGGAAGATACAGAGAAGAAAAGGTCTTTGGAGATCAGTATAAACTTCAAGTTGAATATTTCTCTAGCTGTATATTAGAAAGGAAAATACCTAACCATTTTGCAGAAAATACGAGCTATAATATGAAAGTTATTGATGCCTGCTTTAAATCTGTTGAAAAAGGAGCTCTTGTAGACGTTTCATCAGAGGAATTAAAGGTTTCTCATTAAACAATCAATTGAACGAAACGAAAATATATTAAAGTGTGTTTTCCAAATTCCATCGCTTATATATTGGTTTTTACATAAGGAAAGTATGTTCCTTACAGTTGGATTAGAAGGAATAAAACATCGATTTATTTCAATGGCGTTTTTTCAATTCATTGAGTAGTATCTATTTTATTATAGGAGCTAGGAGTGTTATAGATGAGTGTAAAAATTTCAGGGGCGCCTTGTTGTTGGGGCGTTGATAATCCCGAAAATCCCTATCTACCACCTTGGGAAAGGGTTTTACATGAAGCCTCGCAAGCTGGTTATAAAGGGATTGAGCTGGGTCCTTATGGATATATACCCATGAACATCGAAAAAGTGCAAGCAGAGCTCTCTAAAAATGATTTAACGATAATAGCAGGAACAATTTTTGATGATTTAGTATCAGAGTCTAATTTAGAAAATTTACTGCCTCAAGTAGATGATATTTGTTCATTAATAACAAAGCTGCCTTCAACTCTTCAAGAAAAAGGACAAAAATTTCCAACTCCTTATTTAGTAATGATTGATTGGGGACACGATGAGAGAGAGTATGATGCAGGGCATCCAGAAAAAGCGGTACGATTGTCTGAAAGAGACTGGGACAATATGATGGCTCATATTCGTGCTCTAGCAGTAAGGGCATGGGAAAAATATGGAGTACGCTCGGTTATTCACCCGCATGCGGGCGGTTACATTGAATTTGAAGACGAAATTGAAAAACTTTTAGAAGATATACCTTATGAAATAGCAGGACTTTGCTTAGATACAGGGCATTTATATTATTCAAAAATGGATCCAATAAAGTGGCTTCAAAAGTGTGCAAATCGACTAGATTATATTCACTTTAAAGATATTAATCCCGATATATATAAACAAGTAATGGAAGAACGTATTCGCTTTTTCGATGCTTGCGGTAAAGGGGTTATGTGCCCGATTGGACAAGGTATCATTGATTATCACTCTATTCATAAATTATTGAAAGACATTAATTACCATGGATACATCACAATTGAGCAAGAGCGGGATCCTAGAAACTCTGATACGAGTTTACGTGATATTAAACAAAGCGTTGACTATTTAAAGAGTGTCGGCTATTAATCAGAATTTATGCTTAAAAAGCAAGTTTGGATTTCTTTTGATAATTAAACAAATGATAAGAAACAACATCTAACTGTGCTTTACTTCAACTAAGAGGTAAAGCACTTTTTAATCTTTTGTTCTCTGGAAAAACTGAGCATTAACCTCACCACTCATTTTCCCGAAGTTAAAAAATTACCATGTTAAATAATAAAAGTTAAAGACCTTCAGCAAATTTAACGAGAGATTCATTCCGAAGAAGGTTTGAAATTTACAAGTTAAGGATGAGGATAGGAATGTTAAAAGTAAAGCGAATTCAACAAATGCAGGAATATGTCTTCAAACACCAATTTGTCTCGTTAGATGATCTCGGTACCGTTTTTGGTGTCTCTAAGACCACAGTAAGACGTGATATTCAAAGGCTTATTAATGATGGGACTATTAAAAAAGTATATGGCGGGGTAGCTATAAATAATCATGCAGAACTTGAATCATTTAACGAGGAAAAAACAAAAAAACAGTTTCAAAAGCATTTAATTGCTAAAGCTGCAGCTAATTATGTAGAAAATGGAGAGGTAATATTTATAGATTCAGGAACAGACACATTAGAAATGATTACATTTCTAAAAAACAAACACGTAATTATCATTACTAATAGCTTGGATATTATAGTTCAAGCCTTGCCTTTTGAAAATTTAAACGTGATTTCAACTGATGGTTTACTCGAACGTGACACGAAATCATTTTCTACTTATAGTAAACGAAATTCATTTGGAAAATATAATTTTGATAAGGTATTTATGGCTTCATCAGGTGTGTCAGTATCAAAAGGAGTCACATGCACATCGCCCATTGAAAGTGAAATTAAAGAAACAATAGTAAAAGGAAATGCAGAGGTTTTTTTATTAGTAGATCATACTAAATTTGAAAAATATGCTATTTTCACTTATTGCGGATTGGAAGAAATTGATTACTTAATAACAGATGATTTCCTAGATGAAAGTTATCAAGAGTGTGCTACAAAAAATAATATTGAAATCGTCATTGTTAATCATTGTATAGCAAGAAAACAAAAGTTTCTAGAACGCTGAATTTTAAATTTGCATCGAGTGATCAGTTATCAAAAGTAATTTCTTTAGAGAGTGTTTTTCTTCATGAAACTAGTTGACTTTCCATTTGATAAACAAATTGTGTCTTGCCCATTCGCCTCTATGCCAGAGCAATATGGGATTACAGAAAGTGATAAATAAGCAAGTAGAAGTATCTCAACCTCCCTTAACACAAGAGTAAATGGAACAGGTTAATTTCACCTTGATTGAAGCAATATATACAAACAAAAAGCCACTTGTTTCATTCAAGTGGCTTTTTGCTACTTAATTCTTTCAAATATTATGTTTAATGACGTCATTAAATTCTTCTACTTCTTTTCGAATACTAATGGTTGGTCCCCAAGAATCAATAAGGCTGATAGCTTTTTGGCTTGATTGTAAAGCCTCCATATGCTCTCCTTTTCGCAATAACACTTGGGCCATCCCATAGTGGTAATATATTAACTCAATTTGGTTGGCTTTATCTTTCTGATAAAGAAGGCTATTAAAGCATTTTTCTGCTTCCTCACGCTTATCACAAATGACATAAGCTACTCCTAAATTGAAGTAAGCTTCAATGGTCTTTTCTCCTCCATAGATTAAACTGATTTCATTAGCTTCTTCATATAACCGGATGGCTGCTTCATAATTTTTATACAGCATAAACAAATCACCGCGCACTAGCAAAATTCTATGCTGAATAACTGGTGTAGTAGAAATCTCCCTAACTTCTTTAAGAATACGTTCTGCTTTCTTAGGATTATTCTTCTTTAAAAAAAGCCTTGCTTTTAAGGCAAGTCCCCAAGCCTTCAAATCGTAAACATCAGAATTGTCTGAGCTTAACTGATCTAGTGTCTTTAGACCGGAATCTATTTGTAGTAGGGAATCATCTAGGTTATTGACCTCCATCAGTGCCCATCCCAATGTGTCGATTCGAAAAAATGCTTCATGGGTATGTTTTCTAAGTTGTTTTGCATAATCAGCTGCTATTTTCCCATATTTAATCCTTAAAGGTAAATTAATTCGACTTAGAAAATGGCTTATACGAATTACAAGTTCAATCAAAAGCTCTTTTTGGTCGGATTTGTTTGCCCATTTTATAATCTTAAGTATATTTAGCCATTCTTTCTTAATTTCCTCCAAATCACGACCAAGTAAATAACTCCAATAAATAGAATCAGGAAGATCTCGTTTTAAATGGTTGTCTAAATACTGGATATAGTATTGGCTCCAACGCTTACGTGCTATATTTTCAAATTGTTTATCTTCTAACAATCGTTGTTCACCATACGTTACTACGGTTTGATGCCCTAAATAATGAATTTTTCCTTCTATACGTTCTCCTTGAATAAGTGCAAACAGTTTCATTTGATCAACAGCAAAATGGAATCTTCGAGCGTCTAGTCCAGCCACTGTTGCCCAACTTTCCTCTTCAGGAGGTTTACTGAAAAAACATAACACTTTCCATAGAAGTAAAGTGTCCTCATTACATCGCTCCCACGTGCGTCCGAAAAGAAAATCAAATAATTCTAACAGAGAGTAACCTGCTTTACCTAGTTCCTCAATGAGTTGCTGAGCAGGAATGTCATCATCTGCAATGTAAGCTATGCTAAGCGCGATAGCTTTAGGATTTCCAGCAGTAGCCGAAATTAGCTCTTCGCGAATTTCGCGAGGGCTATTTAATAACTGTTCCATTTGTTCTTGTTTAGTTGAAGAATTAGACATTTTCATATGTTGTTGCACTTCATAAGAAAGATAGTTAAGAGCGTCATCTTTTTCCAGACCCTTTAGTTGAATGGTTACCATATCTCTAAAGTTGTTTCTATATTTTTGTTGTAGGTTCTCACGAGATGTGAGTAATACTTTAACGCCTTGTGGAAGATTAGTAATAAATTCATAAATTTCACTTTCAGCTGTATCGATGCTATCTATAACAAGTAATACGGATTCTTCTTTTGCATAATTAGCCAGTGCATTACGAACCACAAAACGTTTTTCATTAATTGATCGGTTTATTTGTTCTATCCGTCCAAGTTGGTAAGCAATTGTATTTAGAAAGTCACTAAAGGTTAGTCCTTTCCAATCGGCACTAAACCATATTATTGAGTTGAATTTTGGCCAATCCATTTCAAGGTTTTCTGCTTCCTTATGATGCTCCTGAACACATGCATATGCTACCTCAAGAGCAATAGTTGTTTTTCCAATACCAGCCCATCCAGAAATTAAACATAATGGAGAAGGAGAAATTACCCACTGACGAATTGCCTCTAAGTCAAAGTGTCTTCCAATAAAAACTCCTGACCAGCGTGTTGGTAGGTTATGTATTGTAGAATGTTCCTTTGGAGTAGCATCCTCAGTCTGAAGTTTACTATGAAATATTTTTTTAACTACTTCCTCAATATCTTTATCAAGAGGTGTACCAAATGAGTTGTCTGCCCCTAATATTTTTGCCTTTTCTAGACACGAAGACACCCAAGCAGGTAAAGCAGGTTTAAGAGTGGGTATAGAAGTTGTTTCCATCAGTTTTGAGAACCAACTTATATCTAAATTCGTTTTTTTTAGTATTATCCATATGATGCCGAAGAGCTTTCCATCGTCAATACGACCAGGAATATATTTTACTCCCATCTGACCTATCCAACTTTTAATTGTATTAGAAGATACACCTAATTCATTTGCGATATTAGCTATATAAGATTGTCCTAGTGAGCTATCTTCGCCCTTTTTTCTTTTAATCTTATAATCAGGGTGAAGTTTTAGTTCTTTAACACCCAAAGATAACAGTTCCGCAAACTTCTTCTGATCTTCAATTTCAGCCATAAGAATTTTACACCTCCTATTAGCTTTATTTTAACGCTATATCTTTTTTTATTGTATATAAAAAAGAAAAGTACAGTGCTACTGTACTTTTATACAGTACAAAAAGCTATTGGTAACGTAACGTTAACAGGTAAAATTAGCTCATGTAATAAAAAAAACTAAAATGTATGCACTTACATGACGGCAGAAATATGTTTAAGTTACAGTTAAGTACATTAGAGATTTATGAGTTAAAAATAAATTCATATTAATTTTTACGTTGTGAGTTTATATAGAAATTCTATTAAAGAAAGGAAAATTATTGATGAATAACAACTTACCTAAAACCATGAAAGCAGCTGTCATGCACGGCACAAGAGAAATCAGTATTGAAACATTGCCTGTACCACAAATTGATGATAATGAAGTTTTAATTAAAGTAATGGCTGTAGGAATTTGTGGCTCAGACTTACATTATTATACCCATGGTAGAATCGGTAAATACAAAGTAGAGAAACCATTTATCCTTGGACATGAGTGCTCAGGTGAGGTTGTAGCTATCGGATCATCTGTTGAAAGATTTAAAGTAGGGGACCGCGTAGCCGTTGAACCAGGAGTAACCTGCGGACATTGTGAAGCATGCAAAGAGGGACGATATAATCTTTGTCCAGATGTTCAATTCTTGGCAACACCACCGGTTGATGGTGCCTTTGTTCAATATATAAAAATGCGTCAGGATTTTATCTTTTCAATCCCAGATACCCTTTCCTACGAAGATGCTGCCTTAATAGAGCCTTTTTCAGTTGGCATTCATGCAGCGACGAGAACAAAACTTCAGCCTGGGTCAACAATTGCTATTATGGGAATGGGACCGGTAGGTCTAATGGCTGTAGCAGCAGCAAAAGCATTTGGAGCAAGTACAATAATAGCAACAGACTTAGAACCATTGCGTCTTGAGGCAGCAAAACGAATGGGAGCGACTCATGTTATTAATATTAGAGAGAAAGATCCTCTTAATGAAATTAAAAATATTACTGAAAACGTAGGCGTTGACGTTGCATGGGAGACAGCAGGGAATCCAAAAGCATTACAATCTTCACTAGCTTCAGTTCGTCGTGGTGGAAAATTAGCAATCGTAGGTTTACCTTCTCAAAGCGAAATTCCACTCGATGTACCATTTATTGCTGATAATGAGATTGATATATATGGTATTTTCCGTTATGCCAACACTTATCCTAAAGGAATTAAATTTCTCGCTTCTGGTGTAACTGATACTAAGAACCTTGTAACAGATAGATATCCATTAGCTGACACACGTGAAGCGATGGAGAGAGCACTAAATTTTAAAAACGAATGTTTAAAAATTATAGTGTATCCAAACCAATAAAAAACATTATACTTGAAAGCTAAGTTCTAGTTGGTATTTACAACAAAATTCTTGAACTTCTAATTTTCAGATGCGGATTTAAAAATAGAACAATTGCAACTAAACCGCATCTGTTTTTTCTTTAAGATTAATGTTGATAATACGGACTTTCTACTATTTTTCTTAGCATATTTTTGAAAACGCATTCTGGGGGTATTACCTATGTTAAACGCAGAACAATCACAAATATTAGAGGCTGAAAATAAAGATAAATCTAATTCTATTACTAGGTTATCCTGGTTAGAACGGTTTGGATATGGATCAGGAGACATGGCATATAATATTGTTTTTCAATTCGTTAATGCCTATCTACTTTTTTATTATACTGATGTTGGAGGTATCCATCCTGCAGTTGTTGCGACATTATTTTTAGTAGTACGAGTTCTGGATGCTATTTGCGACCCTATAATGGGAGTTATTTTAGATAAAACTAATACACGTTGGGGAAAAGCAAGACCATATTTGTTATGGGTCTCACTTCCTTTTGCGTTATTCACTATCCTATGTTTTACCAACCCTCACTTAGGGTCAACTGGAAATATTATATATATGTATATTACCTACATCTTACTAGGGATGACGTTTAGTATGCAAACGATTCCAGTTAATAGCTTAACAGGACGAATTACTAACAATGTTCAGGAGCGTACAGTTTTAACAACTATTCGTATGATATTGGTTTATGTAGGAATACTTCTCTCCATTTCATGCGCAACCCCTCTTGTAACAGCTATTGGAGGAGAAAATCAAGAATTTGGATTTCAGATGACTGCGCTAGTCTATGCTGTTGTAAGTATAATTTTAAATTTATTTAGCTTCTTTACAGTACGAGAGCGTATTGCTCCTAAAAAGATTAAAAAGCATGGACTTAAAGTAACTTTATCTGTTTTGGTTAAAAACAAGCCACTACTAGTATTAGTTTCATCTTTCTTGGCATTTGCTATTGGTTTTAATATTAAACTTAGTACAATGGTTTACTATTTTACTTACAATGTTCATCAAAAGGAATTAGTATTTTGGGGCACTGTTTTATTTTTTGGAGCTGCACTAATTAGTAACTTATTTATTCCTTTATTCTCTGATAAATGGGGTAGAAAGAGTGTGATGATTGTATCAGCTACCATATCTCTTATTTCATATATAGGACTCCAATTTACTTCTTTTAATTCAGTTTCTTTAATTTTATTTTGGCTGTTTGTTTCGGGATTCTTTACCACTCCACTAAACACACTAGCTTGGGGGATGGTTGCCGATTGTGTAGATTATGCTGAATGGAAAACTGGAGTTCGAGCAGATGGCGTTGTTATTTCCTTAATGAGTTTTACTAATAAGTTAGGGGTTGCACTTGCTGGATCATTCTCAGCCATCTATTTGGGCATAGCAGGTTATGTAGCTAATGCGGAACAAACCGCAGCTTCGCTAAATGCTATTAAAAATATGAATGCTTTAGTGCCAGGAATTTTTATTTTACTTTCTGTATTAATAATATGCTTTTATCCTTTAACTGAAAAAACATACAATAAAATAATTTTGGATTTAGAGAAAAAATCCAGGTAAAAATTGATTCAATTTTAAAATTAAGTAAATGAGTGTGATATAAGTGCAAAATAGCATAAGTGAAAATGCTCCAGTTGTTTGTGTAGGAGAATTATTAATTGATTTCTTTTGTAGCAATATTAATTCCAATTTAATAGAGGGACGCCAATTTTTAAAAAGTGCCGGCGGAGCACCAGCAAATGTATGCGCGACCATAGCCAAACTAGGGGGTAATGCATCATTTAGTGGTAAAGTAGGTAAGGACCCATTCGGTTACTTTTTAGAAGAAACCTTAAATTCATTAAACGTAGATACTTCCATGCTTGCTTGGGATGAGAAAACAGCAACTACTCTAGCCTTTGTGTCACTACAAGAAAATGGTGAGCGAGACTTTGTGTTTCATAGAGGAGCTGACGCTTTAATGACAATGGATGACATTGACCTAAATGAAATAAATAAAGCTGAAATCCTTCATTTTGGTTCAGCCACGGCTATGTTAACTTCTCCATTCCGTGAAACTTATTTAAGCCTTATATCTAGTGCTAGAGAAAAAGAGAAATTTATTTCTTTTGATCCTAATTATCGAGGGGATTTATGGAAGGAAAGATTGATTGATTTCATCTCAATTGCTAAGAAAGCTATTTCTTTAAGTGATTTTGTAAAAGTAAGTGATGAGGAATTAGAGATTATCACAGGCACTAAGAATCATGAGTTAGGTGTTGATATCCTTCATCGCATTGGAGCTAGAATTGTAGCGGTTACGCTTGGGAAAAGAGGAACATTAATATCTAACAGTAGCAAAAAGAAACTAGTAAAAAGTATTCCTATTATGTCAATTGACTCTACAGGAGCAGGGGATGCTTTTGTAGGTGCAACTTTATTCAAATTATCGAACATACATGATATCAAATTCATTGAAAAAGATTTTGATCAGTTACTCGACATTATCACGTTTGCAAATCGGATTGGAGCGCTTGTGTGTACAAAAATAGGCGCAATTGAGGCACTGCCAAGTATTGAAGAAATAGAAATTAGTACCATATAAATATCCTAGCCGTAACAATACAATAACTAAAACACGCACAGTACAAAAGCCACTTGTTATTACATAAGTGGCTTTTTGCTACGTTAAATACATTAGGTAATTCACGTATTATTTCATAGCTTATATAGGCTAGAAGAGCCTTTTTGCTCTAGTAAAGAACATTAGGATAACTAAGAATGTATACAACATAAATATGTAAAATACGGAAAAAATGTTATTATGTAGTTGTGGATTCACAAATAAAATGATGTATAGGGGATATCAGCTAATATGTTTTTATCATTATAGGATTATAGCCGTCTTTGTAACTTTATGTTCGTTAGAAGCTAAGGTAAGAACGATAGTCGAACAAAATAATAGATTAATTAAATTACTTGAAAAAAAGAACAGATAATAACAAAAAATCACCTAATAGGATAGGTGGGTGTTTTTTACCGTGTAGGAGGATTTAAATTGAAAAGGAAGTTTTTGTTTTTAGGACTTATATCTATTCTTTTGTTAGTATTGGGTAGCTGTGGTAGCAAGGAAGAAAGTGTGCGTTTCGAAGGTGAAGGAGATCATTGGAAAGCTTTATATCTTTTAAATAAAGGAGAGAATACTCAAAACGGGCAAGGCAGTATGATCTATAAAGGAAAAGATAATGTATATTCAAAATTAAAAACAGATTAATGGTTTAATTCAATTATGCATCTACTTATTTTAATTTGACTGTTGTGTATCGTAATTAGAAATACATATTTACTTTTGTCAGCGATATTTATTGAATCAAGTATGGAATGGATTATAGTTTATGGTTAACTTTTTTAGAAGGAGCAGATAAATAAATGAGTACAAAAAGAATATACCTTACGCCATTTGAAACAACTCACATTCAATATTTACATAAATGGTTAAATGATGAACGAGCAATACGAATGATAGGCAGGACACCTTTAACTTATGAAGAGGTGGTACAAGAAGTAGAAAAGAAAAGAATGAACAACGATTTAATTTTAGGAATTGAAAGCGATGAAAAAGAATTAGTTGGATGGGTATTTTTGAAAGATATAGACTACGCACATGGAAGAGCTAGTATAGGGATTCTTTTATCTTCAGAATCTAGGGGTCACGGGTACGGTCGAATGGCTATGGAGCAAATGATTGATCTAGGGTTTAAACAGCTTCGTCTAAATAAAATCTATTTAACAACAAGAGGAATAAACGAACAGGCGATTGCATTATATGAAAAAATTGGTTTTGTTACCGAAGGAAAATTAAGAAATCATGCTTATGTGGATGGGAAGTACGTAGATACATATTTTATGGGTATACTGGCCTCAGAATGGAACAAGTAAACTTACTTCTTTAACACAAAAAGCTAAATGCACTTGCTATCATGAAATTAAAAAACTAGTGCTTCTTAAGATAGGTATTTAATTTTAGACAACAGACAATGGGAGGGGTATAAATGAAGTCCTATAACTATTTTTGTTCTACTCAAATTGAGGTAGGGATGGGGAAAGCTAAAGAATTACCAGAAATGTTAAAATTCTTAAATATTGGTTCATCAATTTTAATTGTGAGTGATCCAGGTGTGGTCCGTACAGGACTAGTTTCACCAATTATAACGGCCCTGGAGGCTTCTGGTTATCGAGTATTGTTATTCGACTCCATTGAACAAAATCCTCGAGATAAGAATTGCTTGGAAGGTGCAAAATTATTTTGTGACTTTGGTGCAGATGCAGTTGTTGCCATTGGTGGTGGAAGTGCAATGGATACAGGAAAAGTTATTGCACTGTGCGGTCCAAACGGTGGGATACCATCTGACTATGCAGACGGCCGACTCCTATATACAAACATTGCACCAGTTATTTGTATTCCAACTACTTCAGGTACGGGCTCAGAGGTTACTCGTTCTGCTGTTATTACGGAAGCATCTACACATCGAAAGATGACACTCAAACATGCTTCATTAAGACCCGTCTTGGCGATTCTTGATCCTGAACTAACATTAAGTCTTCCTCCTTCTGTTACTGCCGCTACTGGCATTGATGCATTAGTTCATGCGATTGAAGGTTATACATGTAAAGTAACAAATCCTATTTCACAAGCACTTGGGGCTCAAGCAATGAGAACCATTGTTTCGGCATTGCCTATCGTTTTCTACGATGGTAAAAATGAAGCAGCTCGTCAAGATATGCTGGAAGGAAGTCTCTTAGCAGGCCTTTGTTTTGGATCTGCAGATGTTGCCTCAGTACACTGCTTAGCAGAAGCGCTTGGAGGACTTTATGATACTCCACATGGAGTTGCCAATGCAATATTTTTACCATACGTATTAAGATTTAATTCTATGGAGAATAAGCAACTACATGCTACATTAGCAAGGTATATGAACTTTGCCAAGGATTCAGATTCAGATGAAATAGCTGTTGAAAAATTAATTCAAGGGATTATAGAATTAACAGAATCATTAAACATTCCTAAATTGAAAGATTTAGAGGGTGTAAAGAAAGAAGACTTTCCGAGCATTGTAAGGTTGGCCATGCAAAACAACTCAACATCAAGTAACGTCCGTTTAATTACGGAGACTGATTATATGCAAATTCTTGAACACGCTTACTCTAACCGTGTAGATAGAAATTGGGATTCTGGAGTAGAGAGCTTGAATTAATGGAAGGAGAGGGACCGAGAAGGGGCCTTCACTTATTATGAAAAAGGAAATAAGAAAATTGATTTAATAGCTCAAACCAATGAATTAACCTTAATTAAGGATAAAGATTAAATATACGTAAAATAAAAGGAAACAAAAAAAGATAATAAAAATAGAGATAAAATGAACTGGACCCCAATTGTTAGTCTGTGTCTATTGATGGGGGGGAGTTTAGGGTTAGTTTAGGAACAAAAGCTTTATCTATTTTTAAGTAGTGTATGATATACGCCTTTAGTTAATATAAAACGTATCCAGAACATAACCTCAAAAAGAAGCCTTGTTACATAAAGACTAAGGCTTCTTTTTATTTTAAATTTTAATATATCTTTTTATATTCGTAATTATACGTATTTCACGTAATTCAACAGGCATCCATTATCAAAATACTATTTAGTTAATTGATTATACACTTCTTCTAGTTCTGAAAAAGAGATATCTTTAGATGCATAACCTACAGCAGCATCCACAATTCCATCAAAACCTTCAGGTGAGATACTTTCTGCTTTGAGATATCGCTCATACTGCTCTAGTTCCTCTTGCTGGTTTTCTAAATCCCTCTCTTTCCCTTCGTAATCAGGAGCTTTCATAGTTTCGATATTTTTCTTAACAACATCAACATACCGTCTTAATTCTTCCACGCTTATCATTCTCCTTACATTTTTGAAGTAATACATAGGTCAAAAATATGAAACACTGGGAAGGTAAAGGGACACTTTCCCTTTATAAATATTGTGTTAACCTTCCGAAATTATACATTTGAAAACTAAAACACCCATAAAGGGTGCTTTTAGAAAACCTTCTTTATTGAAAGGAGAGACCATTCACCCGCAAAGGGAACGGCGGATTGCTTATAGTATGTGTTATTTTCTTAAATTTATACGTAAAACAGAAGAGGAGCACACTACTGGAAAAGGTGCTGTTTTCACAACGTAAATCCTGAGGAGATTTGCTATACTTTGCGTCTCTCAGTTTTCATGATGAAGCTTGCTAGTTCAATATCAATAAAGGTCCGATGTAGAGCTGGTATGTTCCATAATTGTTGATTGTAATCAGGTATATATACACTTCCATCATAACGTGCTTTAATAATACGTTTGAACTTCTCCCTTGAGCATTGTACAGTGTAGCACTTTACGCCTTTTTCCTCTATAATATTTAGCACTTTAAAATCAAATTGAATTTTCATCCTCTAATTCACCAACTTTCTGCCTGTAATTTCGACAAAAAGTGTTATAATCCTTCTCGATATATTACTACGAGAATAATTTTAGATGTTTCATACGAAAATGCATATGTTCCAAGCAACTATAATCTCAATTTATATCTTCTCTCAGATTGAGCAAAAACCTATTAAACAAAATAACAGTATGAAGAAACGTGCTCTTTCACATAGAAATTGATATGAGTTGATCCAAGTTTTTATATGAAATACTTTCTTGTATTAAGCTTTTTAATTTAGTTGCAATTCATCACTTCTAGAGAGTAACCAGGGCAGGATTAACTATTGGTTCGTTTTTGTAACATTAAATATTAAGCAATGGTAGGTTACTTTTATTCCGTTCTCATTACGATAATCATTTTCATATAGGTTGATTAATTCACGAAAAAAAGAAGGGCGTTGACAGTAGCTTTCCTCGTTACTGTTACTTGCTCCAATTTTTTTTATTGATGTAAAAAATGCCTGAACCGTTGGAAAGTATTGAACCTCTAGTTTCTCCATTTTTGATAGTTTAAATGGATGCTCTCTCAATGGAACTAATGCTTGTTCACAAATTTGAGACAACTCTTCAAGAGAAAAAAACGATTGGCCAGGTGAACTGTTACTGAAAAGACCAAGCTTTTGTTTCGCATGGCTGTAGCATGAATGAAGCTCTTGAAATGTACGAGTTCCAAAGGTTGAAAATAGCAGGATGCCTGTAGGCTTAAGTTGTTTATACAATTTTTTCATTGTCGTATGAAGACTATTAAACCACTGAAATGTTGCATTCGAAATAATAAGGTCATAATGTCTTTCTATACTTAGTTCCTCGATATCTCCGCATATGAAAGAAACTCGATCTTCCATTACTTTTTTCTTTGCTAACTCAATCATTCCTGATGACAAATCAACTGCTGTAATAGTAGCCTTAGGAAAGTTTTTGCACAATAATTGTGTTAAATAACCCGTACCGCAGCCAATTTCAAGAATCGTTATTTCTTGATTGAAGAATTTGGTGGAAAGTTGATCTATTAATTGGTTTGCCATACTTTTTTGTACATCGGCGTAAGCATCATACGTGGTGGCGTGATTATTGAACCTTTTCTTTAAGAGTTGCTTATTAATCATAAATGAGCTCCTTTTTTAGAAATTTCTCTATAAGTTGCGTACATTGCTGAGGCTTCGTAAAAAAAGGAATATGGCCAGCTTTTTCTAGAATACACAGCTGCGCTTTTTCACCAATCCTTTCAGCTATGAAAGAAGAAGACTCAGGTAAACATATTTGATCATCTCTTCCATGGATTAATAAACAAGGAGTTTGAATTTGACTGAGTTGCATTCTAACATCTTTTTGGAGTAAATAATCCAGCCCTGTAAGGAGGGAGTACGTACTGTCTCCTTGATAATTACGCTGAGCAACTTCAATAAATTGTTGATGAAATTCTTCTTCTTTTTCAGATTTAGTGAACATAGCGTTATAAAATGCAGTAAGTGTTTTTTCCTTATTACGCTGTAGTTGTTTTTTCATAAGTTCAACGATACGTTGCTCCCATCCGAATGTATTATGCACGTCGTTCGTAAAGCGACTAGTTCCGCCAATTAATATGAGTCCCTCTATCTTGTTAGGGTATAGACTTGCAAGTTCAAGCGTTACAAGGGAACCTAATGACCAACCAATTAAATAAACAGTACCTTGAGTGGAAGTAAGCAATTGAATTGCTCGTTCTCTAAAGTCACTTAGTTCTTTTACACCTCTCCAGTCTGTACACAAAACGTTACATATAGTAGATAATGATTTTATTATTGGGTGAAACGCTGCTTTTTCCATTCCCCATCCGGGAAATATTATAATAGTGGATTGTTTCATTGAATCACACTCATTTCTTTTCCAATTAGAGAAACTCTCTTTATGGCCCAATCTAAATCTTCGCGAGTATGATCTGCTGTTACAGTAAAACGAATTCTTGCTTTATTTTCAGGAACAGTAGGGGGCCTAACTGCAATAGCAGCAATTCCTTCTTTCTGTAAACGCTCTGCAAACTGCATTGTTCTTTTGTTTTCTCCCGTCAAAATTGGAATGATTTGAGATTGACTTTTGCATGTGTTAAATCCTTCGTATGTAAGTGCCTTCCTAAAAAATAATGCATTTTGTTGAAGAAGTGCGCGACGCTCTGTGTCTTGTTGTACCTTTTCAATCGCAGCCGTTATTGCACCGAGTATAGCAGGGGGAAGTGCAGTTGAATAAATGAATCCTCGCATTCTATTTTTCAAATAATCTATGAGCCACTGTTTTCCGGTAACATAAGCTCCAAATGACCCTAGCGCTTTACTAAACGTTCCCATTTGAATATCAATTCTATCTTGCAGATCAAGAAAATGCGAGTAGCCTTCACCATTTTTTCCGTATACACCGCTTGCATGAGCTTCATCAACCATTAGTAGGGCGTTATATTGCTCTTTTAATTGAACAAGATCCTCGAGCTTGGCAAAATCACCATCCATGCTGAAAACAGTATCTGTTACAATCAACTTCCTTGACTCAAATGGAACTTTTTTCAATAAATTTTCTAGGTGGTTCATATCGTTATGGCGATAGCGTTGAAGTTTTGCACGGCTCAGTAGGGCTCCATCAATGATACTTGCATGATTTAACTTATCGCTGAAGATGAAGCCATTACGCGGAACCAAGGCTGAGATGATTCCTAGGTTTGCATTATAACCACTATTGATAATAAGTCCTGCCTCAGCTTTCTTCCAATTAACAAGTGCTCTTTCTGCTTTCTCATAAAGAGAGTGATTTCCTACTATTAAGCGTGAAGCTGTTGCTCCTATTCCATATGTCATCACAGCATCACTCATTGTTTTCTTCAGCCCCTTATCTCCTGCGTAGCCTAAATAGTTATTAGAGGCAAGGTTTAACATCCTATGTCCATTGACTGTAAGCCATGGTTGTTCAGCAAATTCTGTAGTAACAAGGTGCCGTTTTTGAAAAATTTCATCTAAATAGGCAAGTTCTCTTTTTATATCTTCTTCCCAATACAATGCACTTTCACCACCGAAAATAATATATGTTAACTTAATTTTATTCAAAGTTAACAATTATATCTAATCACGCCTTTGGAACAGTGTCAAGATAAAATAGTTTAAAGAAGAGATACTAGATGATTGTCTCCACATAGCCTACTACAGTTCATTTTTTGAATCTCATGAGTACACATGCAGCCTTACTTCGGTACCTAAATAAAACGTAAAGAATCAATACTTTTTTCAATAATCATTTGAAGGTGTTTTGAAAACAATGAGGAATACCTAATATTGGTCGTGGATTTTAGAATAGGGAGGAATCTCAAGTGAAGGGTCAAGAATTACAGTTTTATAACTACCATGTATGGGCAAATCAAAGGATTTTTAGTCACTTAAAAGGCTTGCCTCAGGATATTTACCACAAGGAGGTTAAGAATGTTTTTTCTTCTGTATCGGAGGTGTTAGGACATATTTATGCTACTGATACTATATGGTTAAGTGTCATGTCAGGTTATAGTTTTGATGAAATTATCAAATCAGGAAAACAACTAAGAGAGAATATAAAAGGCAAAAGCATCGAGGAAATGGAGATGATGTTTCTTAACTTATCTGAGCAATTTAAATCATTTTTTGACCACCAAGATAACCTTGATCAACTCGTTTTCTGCGCACATCCTAATTTTGGCCAGCTAGAAACTAATCTATTTGAATTAATCCAACATGTAGTTAATCATGGAACATATCATCGTGGAAATATAACAGCTATGTTACGCCAAATGGGATATCCTGGAGTTATGACTGACTATGTTGCTTATTTATATGCAATGAAGGTAAGTAACAGTTAGATATCTTAAAGCGTTCTAAGTTAAAAACTCTCTAAAAATTAATCTTAATAATAAGTTAAGAGGACGATTTGACAACTGCAATTCATCTTACTTCAAAAGTTCTGTAAAGGGTCGCGTATTCTTATAGGAATGTTGAGAATGCGGGCTGAAGAAGAGTAATTAAGTAGAAATGAGAGAGGATTTTACATCATCTAAGTCCCAACATTTGTACTAAAAATCGTATAAAAAACGTAAAAGTCTGAGCATATTCGTATTTATTAATTAATTTCTTTTCTTAATGAAAAAGCTGCCAAATAGGCAGCTAATAATACAGCTTTAATTTTCATTTAAGGTTTTGTATTGCCAGGAGGCTTGTTAGTTGGAAAAATTGCTTTTTCCACGTCTTCTGCTGCGATTACTGGATCTACCGTATTGCTAGTTGATTTGCCTTTCTGACTATTGCCTTTATCGCGTTTCTGACTCATTTTTAAATCTCCCTTCAAATGTAGTTACACTGTTAAGATGAGTTAATAGAGCGGAGCTTATTCAACCCATTGTCCTTTTTAAATAACATTCTAGAACTTAAAAGTTCTTTTATCGGGACTTATCAGACAATATGCTTCCTTAGATAGTTAGACCGGGAATTTGTTTTCCTAAACCGAATATATATTAGGTAATTAAAACAAAGTAAGGTGGATTAGACATGGATAAAAGAGTCATTTTTGACTTTGAAGTCGATTTTACTAATGGCGGTGGAATACAAGGGCAGGAATTTCGTCTTGATATTGATGGTGATGATATCTCTGATGAAGAATTGGCTAAATATATTGTAAAAGATATGAGGCTGCTAATGGTTGGTGAGGTAAGGATACTGAACAAGAGAATTATTAGTGAGAAACATAAACGAAAACCTGCTGATGAAGATAGTGAAAAATAAAAAACTTATATGTTTTTTGTTTTAACCACATATGCATAGTAAAAAAAGAAGTTACCAAAAGGTGACTTCTTTTTTATTTAACCTTGTTTTCACTCTTTTTAAGCCTTAAGGCATATGATTCATTAGGTTCCTGAGGTAACTACATAGTATCTAAAAAATCATAATTCCACTTAGCAATCAGTATCTATTTCATTAATGTTTTTCTTTAATATACTCCCATTTATAGACATTTTGTTTTGTTTTTTGTATCTTAGACTGCAAAATTTATAAGGACGAATTCTTTGATAGATGGCAACACTTTTCATAAACAATCTGAAACCCATACAGCACAAACGTTTTTATTAAAAAAACAATGGATAATTGAAATCTAGTCAACCGGGCTAAAGAGACGTATCCTATTTTTTTTAACCATTTTAGTCCGAAGTAAGTAAAAAAAGAATCAATAAGTATATTTACTAAAAGATATAAGTTGAACTTTCCGTAAGTATATTTTAATATCCACAAAGCTCCAACTAAAAAGGGGCCAAATATTAACGGTAATTCTGCTAGAACATTGGGCTTGATTGAGTACGGAAACCACCACCATTTTTTCTTCTCTGCAAACCTGCCTTCGGCAATAAGATATAAACTCATAAAAAGACTTCCTGGAAGGAATCTTTTTAGCGTTCTTTTACCAATAAACGGAATACTAAGCCAAGGTAAAATGGTCATTAAAATGATTAGCAATTTATCTTTTTTCTTCAAATGATATTCTCCCTTTTTAAAAATATGGATATGTATATATATTCCCTTTTTCGTGAGTGTTTATGTGATGAAATAAGAGATCCTGTTTTTTATTACTTTGGTTCATTTCTTCTAGAGCTTCTAATAAACATGTAGTAATAAGAAAACCGAAGGGAGAGCTAGTAATGATTTCATTATGGGAGGAACATTTATTTTGGTTAGAAATAATTCAGGACCATACTTATTTTGTTCGAGATCACTTATCGGTGAAGGAAGTCGAATACGTCCGAACAGCTAAGCAATATATTCATTTGTTTGATGACTTGCTAAAACAACTGAACTATTTATCCCCTGATGTTATGCATAACGATCCTGCATTAATAGAATTCTCAAGAAAGGCCTGGCCAATTGCCAAAGGGTATTTTGATTTTGAAGGGTCTCTTCAGGCTCTTCGAATTGAAAACGCAGTGAATCTAAACTTATCTCCTACTTATCTTAATGGTACGTTAAGTGAAAATCAGGAATATTTAAGATTTCTATCTTATTTAGTACAAGGAAAGGAGCCTGTTCCTCTTAGCTTAGTCGAATTAATGGATTTATGGCTGGAAGATCAGCTCGGACATGCTGTTTTGTTTAAAAACCTGCTTGACCCGATTGAGATTATGATATCTAAACAAGCGGATTCATATATCGGAAAGTTTCAAACATTCATTGTGCAAAACCATCATTTAAAAGGTTATTTACGATTTAAGCAGCCAGGTTTTGCAAGACAAACAGAGTTTGCCTTAGAAGTAGGGAAAACAACTATTGAAATGAGCCGGTTTGTTTATGCTATGACCGAAAAATATAAGGAGAACAAGCTTTTAAATAAGGAAACGTTAAGGTTTCTGATACATCATTTCCCTGAGACTTGTTATTTCATTAAAAAATTGAGTTATTATGCTCCCGAATTGCAGCAAGAAGCCAACCAATGCTCATTAAGAAGAATTTCTTATCTTTAAGATAAGCTAAAACATTTCATAGGACCTAAATCCATTCCTATTTTATATTTCTGTAAGCTTTATTTATAGGCATATAAAAGAAGAGATTGAGACATAACTATATCCATTCAATCTAAAGATGAACAAATGGGATAAATGAGCTAGTAGAGATCACTTGTTACACGGAAATCAACAGCTAGAAGAAACAGCATATATGAAACCTACGTTTACCCTACCAATGAAAAAATCCGAACGCGTTTGATTCTTAATCAAGAATCAAACGCGTTCGGATCTTCCTTGAACGAAAATACTTTTGCCCCAGTCTCTGCTTTTTGAGTAGTTTGCTATGTAAAAGCTATCTCAATAGTCCAATCTCCAGCATATAAAAACCAGCACTTCTTACATCGCCAGTTATATCTTTTAGTTCTTTTTCTTTCATTACCAAAGATTTTGCTCTTACGTTCGCGCCATCCATATCTAACAACCAAATGATTCGTTCTTAATCAGTTTTTGATATTGACAGATTGATTATATTTTGTGAGACTTAATATACATAATGTTCATTAGTTTACATCGTGTGCAGAATGTATGTTGTTGATACAGGGTAGTTTAATTTAAATAGTCAACCATCAGAAAAGGCCTAAATGGCTACACCTATACAAGTCATAATCATATGTCTAATACTTAATAACAGTGATACAAGGAGAGCAACTATGACTAAAAAAGAAAAAGTAGATCCTAGGATAAAAAGAACAAATAAATACTTAAGAGACGCTTTAGTCGAACTTCTTAAAGAGAAAGACGTTACATCCATTACGATTCAAGAAATTACGGAAAAAGCGGAATTAACGCGGGGAACATTTTATTTGCATTATCAAGATAAGCAAGACTTTCTTATGCAGAGTATGAATGAAGTTCTAGAAGAGCTAATAGAGAAAGTAAAACCAAAACAAAATAATGAGGATTCCGCAGCAGTAGAAGAAAAAAATGAATCCGTTTCTTTCTTAAAGCTTTTTGAATTCATCTATGATCATGCCGATTATTTTAAAGTTATGCTAAGTGATCGAGGATTACCTCAATTTAGAAGTCATATGACGGAAATTGTAAAGAAAAGAGTGTATGGAGAGCTAATCTCTTCGATTGGAGAAGCAGAGGATGGACTTGATATCCCTAAAGATATTCTGATTAGTTATATCACATCAGCTCATATAGGTGTCATTTGTTCTTGGTTAGAAAGTGATATGAAATTTAGCCCTGCATTTATGGCTGAAAAATTAACCAGCCTAACACTTTTAGGGCCAATTCGAGTGGCAGGTTTAGAAAATAAAATAAAGCTTCCTTACTGAAGCTTTATTTTTTAGTTTGTTCAAATGCGGATAAATATCTTTCTTCTTTACCATAGCTACTGTGATGGTTTGAAGAAACATGAACGCCGCATTTTTAGTTTTTTACAATCATGAAAGGCAGAAAGGAATTGTAGTATGAAAATAGAAAAACACTGGGGGATTGCTTTACTTGCAGTTTTAGCTATTGGTCCTGGTTTAATGTTAAACACTTCATTAAATTCTATACGTGAAATTCTCCAAAAAACGTTTAACGATCAATCTTATATTTCGATAACACCGGTTTTAATAGGGGTTATGAGCTTTGCATTTTGTATTCCGTTTGGACCTATCCTTCGACATAAGCTAGGGGAGAGAAGGACTTATGTTCTTTCGATGTGTTTGTTTCTTATAGGAGCTATCGTAAGCATTGCTTCCAACAGCTTCTTAGGAATGGGCATTGGGCGTTTTTTACAAGGAATAGGAACTGGTTTAGCACTTATGATGATGATTCCAATGCTCGTTCTTTCTTTTCCTATTCATAAACGGAATTTGGCATTACTGATCCTTATTGGCGGATTTTATGGATCTAGCGTTGCGGGCATCTTTCTGGGAATGTTAGTGAACAGCTACGGACATTGGAGAGGGTTATTCTATATAGCGGCCGTACTTTCCTTACTAGGAATATGCTTCAGCTACAAATTTTTAACAAATGATCACGCCAAGCAACAGCACAAAAATCATGACCCATTTGACATCATAGGTGTAACGTTAATGTTTATGGTTACCGCATTTATTACTTTTACATTACTTAATCTCCAAAAATCAGGATGGACATCTACTTATGTATGGATAGGCATAGTAGGAAGCATCATTTTTTTATGCTTTTTATTCGTAGCAGAATGGCATATTAAAAATCCTTTAATTCCCTTTAGGTTAGTGGTTTCTCGAAAACCAGCTCTTGCAATCCTAATCGCTATTATAGGCAATATTAGTATGAGTTTAACTCTTTTATCCTTACAGGGATTGCTTAAAAATGGATCTAGTTTTGATAAAGGAGACATTTCACTTATATATATAGGGCTTTTTGCGGGAATAGTAATTGCGGCCATATTAAGTGCCGTATTATATGATAAAGTTGGACCGGGCGTATTAGGTATTATAGGAGCGGTCATTATTATGGGAGTGAACATACAGTGGATTTATTTAGACGGTAATGTTCCGGCTTTTCTCTTTGTTAGCAGCTTTGCAGCTTTAATCGCAGGAGTAGGGTTCACAGTTGCTGCAGGTCTTATGGGTGCAGCTTTAGGCGGACCGCTACCAAGTTTAGTCCCTAGAATGGTCACGGTTCAATTTATAAGAGTTACAGTATCTGCAGTAATCCCTGTAATCAGTAGTATCGTCTTTGCAAAGGTATATAAAGATCACCTTGCGACGGTAAGCGCAGAGAGCCAGATTGCTAGTAAAGAAAATTTCACTCAATCTCTACATGTAAAATCTGAAATCATTACTTATCATACGTTTTCTACGTTTTCGTGTGCATTGAGCTTTGTAGTATTAATTCTCTCGGTTTTGATGTTCCTAACAGGGAAAGGCCACAAGCTGGCTCATAAGCCTCACGACAAAGAAAAAAATAAAGAAAAGCTGAGTACGGAAGAGCTTCACAGTAAAAAAGCTACTCCCGTTTTGCCGTTTGAGGGTTCATCAAAAGAGTCGTTTTCTAATCAAGTTATTGGTGATAGCGAGTATAGAGAAGCTTTGAAAAAATTTGATCAGCCTAAATCTTCTCCTGATAAAATGTTGCATATGAGAGATCAAGAATATAGAAAAGCTCTTAAAAGGATTAAAGATATAGGGAAATAAGTCAAAAGTTGAACTTAAGGAATTTGAGTAAAGAATAGAAAGAGCAAACTCGGGTGGCAGGGAGTTTGCTTTTTTTTACTACCACAGATATGTTTTATGTAAATCAATAGTTAACATAAAACATATTATGCTGAATTTAAGCATGTATTATAAGCTTAAATTAAAAATACGTTTGGAGGGAGACAAATCTATTTTGGCTTCGAGTTGGAGAAAAATTTTAGTGACCAGAATGGAAAAAAAGAGACTACCCTATAAGATATTATATCGATATAAAAGGACATTACTTTTGTAGATAACGTCCTTTTACATAGCTAATTATTCTTTTTCAACTACCGTAAAGTATTGGACGTTCCTTTTAACAATGACTAAATCATTTGCTAGATCCAATATTTTACTTTTATCTTCAAACCTATACTGTATGTAGTTCTTTGCACGAATAAGTGATTTAGCTTCAACTAAATGACTTATTTCACCATTAATTAGATGAAACGTTACTTCATACTTTTTCATAAGAAAACACCTCCATAGTATCAATTTTTACTATTACTTAATTTCTGATACTATTTCTTTTGACTGATGATTAAAAAGTTAGTTGTGTTCTGTTAGGGCGAACAGAGCAAAAAGTATATAACAGAAACAAATTTTAATTGTCACATGGCACCAAGTTAGGTATATAGCTGTTGTTATTTAGTATATTTTAGATAGAAACAGTACTTATAGCTGTGTTACAATATTCCTGTTATATAGAGTGAAATTCATTTTATAGTTCTATTTCGTTTTAACTTACTTATTAAAAAGTCCATATTATGAATGGAAATTAGTTTACATACGAAGGTTTCTAAAGCTAATTTAGAAATGAAATGGAGAGGTATCTGTGGAAAGAAACGAATTTAGAAGACAAAAAGCACTTCGGTCAAAAGAGAAGAGAAAGAAAAAGCTTAGTCAACATAATGCCTTAAACCTATCACTAATCTTTATATCAATATGCATTGTTTGTCTGCTAATCAACTTATCATTGAGATAGAAAAAACGTTCAACAAAAAGAGTATGTAAAAGAGAGGAAGACAATTTAATATGAGTAATCAACAAACAGTAGCCGAAAGCTCTAACATCAAAGCGCTGCCGATTATTACGTCGTTTCTTATTGCCGGATTTATTGGTTTATTTAGTGAAACAGCTTTAAATATGGCGTTAAAGGAGCTAATTTCTGGCTTTGGCATTCACGAAACAACCGCACAGTGGCTGACAACAGGGTACCTGTTAACGTTAGGAATTCTGGTACCTATTTCAGGTTTTATTCTTCAGCGATTTACGACCAGACAGCTTTTTATAGCATCTCTAATCTGCTCCATCATTGGAACATTTATTGCCGCTATTGCACCAACGTTTGGGGTACTGATGATTGCCCGTGTAGTGCAAGCCGTTGGAACTGCTTTACTTTTACCGCTTATGTTTAACACGATTCTTGTTATTATCCCGCCGCATAAACGTGGAAAGTCAATGGGGATTATCGGCCTTGTTATTATGTTTGCGCCAGCTGTTGGACCAACCGTATCAGGCTTAATCTTAAAAACATTAACGTGGCACTGGATTTTCTGGATTTCACTTCCACTGTTATTTGTTGCCTTAGTGTTTGGAGCTTTCTTTATGCAGAACGTCACCACACCAACGAAGCCAAAAATCGATATGATTTCTGTTGTTTTTTCAACAGTAGGTTTTGGAGGAATTGTGTTTGGATTTAGCAGTGCCGGAGAAGGTGGAGGCTGGGGAAGCTTACAAGTTGTTCTAACTCTTGTGATTGGAGCTATTGCATTAGTGGCATTCTCTATTCGTCAAACGAAGATGAAAGAGCCAATGTTAGACCTTAAAGCCTTTAAGTATCCGATGTTTACAATTGGTCTTTTATTAATTCTAGTCTGCATGATGGTACTGCTGTCTGCGATGATGATTTTACCCTTGTACTTACAAACATCATTAGCTTTATCAACCTTTGCCGCTGGTCTAATGCTTCTTCCTGGAGGAGTTATTAACGGAATTCTTTCACCGGTTATGGGCGGATTATTTGACCGTTTTGGTCCCAAATGGCTAGTTATTCTTGGACTTGTGATTGTAACCGGCACCATGTATGGTTTCTCAACCGTAACGCTGGAAACATCAACAGGGTTTATCGTTGCCTTGCACATTGCGCTTATGATAGCCATTTCGATGATTATGATGCCAGCTCAAACAAATGGATTAAACCAGCTTCCACCGGAGCTGTATCCGCATGGAACAGCGATTATGAACACTTTACAGCAGGTTTCAGGCGCAATTGGAACAGCTGTTGGAATTTCCATTCTTTCATCAGGCTCAAGAAGCTTCCTTGAGACGGTATCAGATAAAATGGATCCATTAAACCAAGTTCTTGCCTTTACCAACGGTGTTCAACATGCGTTCATCTTTGCGATCATTGTTTCAATTGTTGGATTGGTTATCTCGTTTTTTATCAAGAGAGTCAATGTTGAACAGAAGGCGCATTAATAAAAAACACAGACCATTATATATGGTTTGTGTTTTTTTGTAATAGGCGGACACTATAAGAAGAACCAGATAAAGTACATTGAGGTGAGTTCACTTATGATATCAAGAAAACACTTAGGATTTAACTTATCTATAATAGCAATTCCGTGGTTATCGTTGTTTTTTATAGGAAAACGCAGCATAAGACGTTATTCTTTAGCAGGGATTTTTATTATTATCTTTGAAATTATTAATCATTTGTATGGGCATCAGAGGAAGTGGTGGAAATTTTATGATAAAAAAAATTCGTTTATAAAAGATGAACTTCCTTTTAGCATTGGGCCTTATATGCCTCTTTCAATGTGGTTACTTAAATGTTCATACGGAAACTTTAAGAAGTTTTTACTACTGAATATTGTAGTTGATGGAATCTTTGCTTTTTTCTTCATTGATGTTCTTAAAAGGTTGAAAATTGTAAGTCTAAACCGGTTAAATCATTTTCAATTTTTTATCTACCTTCACTACAAAGCATATTTGTTATATGGAGTGCAGTATTTATTTGAAAAGGCAAAAAAATGAAGTTGATTTAAAAACTTAAGTAGAACTATGTAAGCACCTTTTAAAGTTTTACAGATATAGACACCAATCTTATTATTCAAGCAATTGAAAATGAATTAGGTAGCCAAATTGTTGAGATCAAATTGACAAACGGAGATACTGTATCAGTCATGATTGATTAGTAATTGGCTTATGCTGTATTTCAATCTTTAATGTAATTAAAGTTAAATATATAGAAGAGAGAGCTGTTTTCAAGAATCAGCCCTCCTTTTTTATGTTTCTATAAATCATTCATATAGATAGTATTCCAAATAATACAGCCACAATCGTCATAACTAACGCTGTTCCAATGGCATACTTGGCAGCAAAGCGAATATGGTCACCTATATCAATACCTAGGAGTCCCACTAAGACATAAATAGAACCTTGAAGCGGACTTAATAGATGCAAGGGTTGTCCCAGTAGAGAAGCTTGGCCAATTTCTAGTGGAGGGATACCAAAGTGCGCAGCCGTTTCAGACATAATAGGAATAATCCCGAAATAGAAGGGAGCATTTGCCATAAAAAAAGTAAATGGCATACTTATAAGCGCAACAATTACTGTTAATTTTGGTCCAAGAGCATCAGGAATAACTGCTATTAAAGTATCCGCCATAGCTTTAACAATACCTGTTCCATCTATAATTCCAGTAAATATACCTGCAGCAAATATCATGGAAACCACCGTTAATATATTTCCTGCATGAGCGTGCAAGCGCTCTTTTTGATCTTGTAAATTTGGGTAATTAACAATCATCACGATAGCAAAACCAATCATAAACAAAGCTGGTAACGGCAAGAACCCTAGAACTAGAGCAGTTAGAAGTAAAAGTGTTAGGATTAAGTTGAACCAGAATAATTTTGGGCGCTTTATTGATGCATCCATTCCTACATCAAGAGCTGCAGCAATTTCATCGTTAAATTCTGTATCTATATTGATAACTCCTAGTCTTTTACGTTCACGTCGTCCAAGAAAATAAGAAACCCCTAAAACCCAAATCGTGCCTGCAATCATAGAAGGAATAAGTGGTAACAGTAAGTCCGTTACATCTGCTTTTACCGCCGCCGTAGCTTGTACAGCAGGACCACCCCACGGAGTCAAATTCATGATACCCATTGCTAGTGCAGGAATACAGGCTAAAATAAGTTTATTCATACCTAATCGATTGTATAGTGGGAGAAAGGCAGTTACTACAATTAGATATGTAATGGTACCGTCACCATCTAGAGCAACTATCAGAGAAAGCACCGCAGTACCCATCACGATTTTTAAAGGATCGCCGCCAACCATCTTTATAATTCTTGCGACCAGAGGATCAAATAACCCTGTATCAATCAGCACGCCAAAATAGAGAATGGCAAAGATAATCATAATTGCTGTCGGAGCAATGGTTTCAAGACCCTTCATCATCATTGGTCCTAAATCAGTGAATCCGCCCAATAAAGCAAAAACAATAGGAACCACCGTTAATGCACTAAAGGCAGACAAACGCTTACTCATAATTAAATACATAAATACTACAATCATCGAAAAACCTAAAAATGTTAACATATTATACCCCCTCTAGAACTTTCCTTCATTTTCCCTCTTGTTTATCTTTAATGTCATACTTTTTAAATTCTCATGAAACTATCTAACTATCATTCTTTATTATAAAGCTGCTTTTCACAATTATTTATGATTAAAAATAATTAGGAACTTTTATAATTTATTGTAAATTCTGTTCCTGGAATAAATGTAAGGGTTTACAAAAAATCTAACGTGAATTCCCCCTTAAGCCTACTGGATATATAGAATCATTAACAAATTATCTTCTATTCTCGTGTTCCTTGAACTAATCACTCCTTTACTAAAATCCTTTGTTGATGATTGCTCAGAACCAACGGTAGTGCTCGTATCATTTGCGTTTTAACAAGCAAAATACAAATGTTAGAGTTAATAAACTTATAGTCACTTTGTAGTATCTAAGTAATGGAGTAGTCAGATATCTCCGGATGATATCTAAAAATGATTTTACAGAACTAACTATATTCATTATTACAACCCTTAGTGTAAAGTAATAATTATTACTTTTTATTTAATTGTTGTAATAATTGTGACTATTTAAAAGTATACTATCATGGCTTCTAATGAAAAGTAAATGTTTTTTTACAGAAATGAAAAGTGAAAGGGAAGTATTAGACTTAATTAAAAAAATAAAAAAGTGGTAAAAACATGAAATGTCGAATTATTTTATACATTCGATATTTCATACTTTTACCACATTCGTAAATTTAATCAGTGTAATGATAATTAATTTTTGTAAGGACTGAATTGATTTTATCCAGACGATCTTTTGTCTTTTCGGGATAATTTATAGCTATTGCACTTACAAGGTAATCGGCTACGAGTAGTGATGATATGGGCGAATTATGAAAAGCAATACTACTAGAGCTACAAGGTAATACTAAATCTGAGTACTTAACTAAAGGAGAAGAATAACTGTCAGTAATTGAAATGACCTTGGCATCGTTGCTTTTGGCAGCTGTTACAAACTCAACAGTTCTTCTAGCGTATCTTGGAAAAGAGGTTGCAATAACTAAATCTCTAGAAGTAAAAGTAATTCCTTTATCCACCCAATCACTTAAGTCAGAGACAATTAGCTCACAGTTTCCGAGTAATCGGTTAAGTCCAAAAGATAGATGCTGTGCCACGGGTAAACCACTTCTAACGCTTGTACAAAATATTCGGTCTGCAGAGACAATCATTTCTAACGCTTTATTTAGACTCTCTGTAGAAATCATTTCTACTGTTGATTGAATGTTATTGAATTGACTTTCTGCACAGCGCATCCACAAATCACTCTCATCTAAGCCCTTCAAATTTGTTTCTAATCTGATTTGAGGAGCAGCATTGTTACGTAAAAGCTCCTGAAGTCCTTTTTGAAACTCTGCATATCCAGAATAACCTAGACTAAAAGTTAATCTCATTATCGTGGTCGTACTAGTTTTTACTGTCAAGGCCAATTGATCAACCGTTAAAAAAGCTACATCGACAGGATTTTTAAGGATGTAGTCTGCTACTCTCCGTTGAGTTTCTGTTAGTTGTGAGATATTATCTTTTAATTTTAATATTGGATTTTCCATACCTTCGCTCCAATTAAACAGATTATATTGTAAATTTTATTTTTTTAAGTATATAAAAAGTATTTATCACAATACTTACTTGAATTTTAGCATGTTTACTTTTTTATGTAAAAATGTTTCTTCTAAGTAATAAAGCTTACGATATGTTTTTCCTGTGTTGTATTTACAAAAATAGATTTACTTTATTAAGAACCGGTGATAAGATACATTTAAGGTTGTGGTAATAAATATTACATAAATATGAAATGTAGTAATTTTTATTACTTTATTTATTTTTTACGATGTTTCTCTATCTTTTTCGAAAATGCAGCAAATAAACTGTAGATATTCTGCGAATAGGGGGGCAATATCTAATTTTACTAAATTAATTTTTGTAAGCGTTATCCTAAGTAGGGCATTGATTAGAATATATTAAAAGAGAAGAGGAGTGTATATCAGTGAGTAATTTAGCACCAGTATTATCTGAAGACATTATTAAGAGAGCAAAACTTCTTAACACAACTCTTATATCCGATGCAATGGGGTGTACAGGCTCAATGGATTATAAAATTAAGCCTGTATCTACAGGAATGAAGGTAGTTGGAACCGCTCTAACTGTAAGTTTAAGACCTGGAGATAACTTATTTCTTCACCAGGCGATCTATGACGGGACAGAAGGTTATGTATTAGTTGCTGATGGAAAGGGTCATACCGCAAATGCTTACCTTGGAGAATTAATGGCAGCTGCAGCTAAAGCTATGGGAATAGAGGGCATTATTATAGACGGGGCAGTTCGTGATAAGGAGACTCTTAGCCAATCAGAGTTTCCTATTTTCTCAAAAGGATTTATTCCAAATGGCCCCCTTAAGGACGGGCCAGGTGAGTTGCATAAGCCTATTTCTTGTGGAGGAGTATCCGTCATTCCAGGAGATCTAATTATAGGTGATGACGATGGAGTTGTTGTAGTTCCAAAAGAAAAGATTGAAGAGGTTCTTTTTAAAGCTGAAAAAAAACTAGAGTATGAGAAAACACGTTTAGAAACAATCGAAGCATTTGAAAGAGCGCGTCTGCAAGGTGAATCTGAAGGTAACATTCAGCCTTCATGGTTAAGAGAACAGATGAAAGCATACGGATTATAAACAGAAGGGAGAGCTTTAAAGTGAAATTAGGTTTTATTGGATTTGGAGAGGCGGCTTTTGAGTTGTCAGTTGGCTTAAAAGGCGAAGGTTTAGAAACCATTTTTGCTCATGATGTTATGATAGACCATCCTACATATGGTCCACAAATTAAAGAACGGGCTGCTCAAGCTCAAGTAGAACTTCTTTATAGACCCGAAGAAGTTTTAAAACAAGTAGATATAGTAATGGTAGCAGTACCCGCAGATAAAGCACTTGAAGTTAGTGAGATGCTAAAACCATTTATAAAGAAAGAATGTATCTATGTAGATGTATCAGCTTCCACTCCTATCGTGAAACAAAAAATCAACACAAATATACAAGAAAAGAATGCATTCTTTGTGGATGCTGCAATGCTAGGTCCCTTGCCGGTTTATAAGCATAAGGTTCCTATTTCAGCAAGTGGGAATGGTGTAGATCGACTGATTTCCTTAATGACTCCGTACAGTATGGACATAACTAAAGTAAGTGAAAAACCTGGTGATGCCTCTGCTGTAAAACTAATTCGCAGCATTTATATGAAAGGTGTAGTTGCTCTTTATCTAGAGTTATTAGAAGCTTCTCATGAATTTAATGTAGAACAATTAGTCTTAGATTCTATTAGTGAAACTCTAGATAGTAAGAGCTTTAGAGAAACAATGAACCGATTAGTAACGGGGACTTCTATACATGCGTTAAGAAGATCAATTGAGTTAGACGGCTCTATTCAAATGCTAGAGGCTTCTAATTTAAACTCGGTTATGTCTAAAGCAGCAAAAAGTAAGTTAGAAACATTAGCATCATTTAATTTGAAAGAGAAGTTTAAAGGGCAAAAGCCAGATCACTGGTTGGATGTTATCAAAGCGTGTAAAGAAGATGCTGCTGTAAACAATTAAATAAACTAATTTATTGTATCAATAGTAAGATACGGGGGGATTTACTTGGGAACATGGAATTTTCAAAGCGGTTCTATTTGGTTAGAAAAGGGGTTCATTCCAAATAAGTCTACCGGTATAACAGTTACTCATAAGAATGCCAGAGATATTCATTTATCAGAATCAAATTTAATTGTAACAGCCCTAGGAGATTTTTAATGTGGGTGGTTACTGTAATCAATGCTTATTCAAGAGAAAATAATATTATCATGTTTGAATTTAAAACAGAAAGGGAGGCAAAAGAAACTTTCATGAAATTACAAAACCATAAAATTTTTTCTGAAATTATCTGTTGTTATAATCCAGCTTCTACTCTAGTTGTTAACTGAGTTCTTTTAGGTTTAGGAGATCTACTTAGAAAAGATAGTGAAGAAGGCCAAGCAAAATGAATGAACACGCAAATATAGTAATTCTCCAGAGCTTGACAATAAAAGAGATGTAAACGTTATGTTTAAAAATAAGATAGTGTTGGTAACCAATGGCGGCACAGGAATTAGAAAGGCTGCTTCCCATGATCAAACTTGTGGAAATTAAAAAATACCCCATATGACTCTTATATAAAAGATAATTGCAGGTAAGGAATTGTAAAAGAGGTTACAGGAAAAACTGTAACCTCGATGTTAAACTTCCATTCCTTTAAAAGTGTCGCTAAAGTTATTTAACTCAATAAACTGTTTTTCTATAGGGGTAAATTCATAATTGAGGCGAGAGATGAGATAAAAGTCAGTGTATCTATAGGGTGATGGAACTTCTAAATAATTGTTGATGTTATAACGATTTGCGATACGCTTAGATACTAAGGAAATACCCATACCCATTAATGCAAATTGTACTAATGTTTCTGGATCACCCACTTCAATAATGTCACCTTGTTCAATATTTAAGCTCACATAAATATTATGTAGTATTGTCATGTACAAGCACTTATCAGATAGTACAAGTATATTTTTTTGTCTTACATAATCATCAAATGTTGTGTGTTGATCAATCCCTCGACCAATTACAACCATTTCTTCTACTCCTACTTCTTTATACCTTATCTTTTTGTTGTTTAATGATCCAATTGTATAAGCTACATCAATTTGTCCAAGTAGAACTTGATTTTCAATATATTCGGTTGAACCGGTTTTTAACGTTACTGCTAAATCGGGATATGTGTTATAAAGTTTGTTTAAAGCGCTTGAGAATTCAGTTCCCCCAACTGATATCATGGTGCCAATACGGAGTTTTTCGTCTTGTTTTTTCATTTTATTTTCAGTTTCTTCCCAAAGATGCAATATTTTTTTAAATTGATGGTACAATTTTTCTCCTTGTTTTGTTAATTTAACTCCTTTTGAATTTCTGATAAACAGTTCTTGGTTATAATATATTTCAATTTTCTTTATTTTTGCGGTCATATTAGATTGCAGATGATTCAATTTCATCGCAGCAGCAGATATACTTCTTAATTCCGCCACTGAAACGAAAGCTTTCATGTTTTCAATATCCATTCATTTTCACCATCCATCAAAAAAAGTGATATATCCATCATATTTTAACATTTAAAATGATGATTCATTTTAATTATACTTGATTAAAAGGTAAGATTTTCTACAAAATTTTGGAGGAATGTCTAATGACGGATCAATTAATAAAAGTAGGAATTATAGGAGGATCTTTGAATAATCAATGGGCGAGTAAAACACATATTCCAGTACTTAAAGAAAACCCTTTTTATCAAATAACCGCGATTGGAACATCAAAAGCAGAAACCGCAAAGGAAAGTGCGAGGGTACTTCATGCTTCCCATAGTTTCACAGATTATAAGAAATTAGCCCAATCTAGAGATGTTGATTTAGTAGTAGTTAGTGTAAAAGTTCCATTCCATTACAAAGCTTCAATTGCAGCCATAGAGAAAAATAAACATATTTATTGCGAGTGGCCGTTAGGCATAGATACTATGCAGGCTGTTAAACTAGCAAGGTTAGCGGGTCAGGCGAACATTCACCATGCTATTGGATTACAAGCAAGACAATCTCCCGAAGTGAATTATATAAAGGAGGCTATTAAACAAGGAGAAATTGGGAGAATCATTTCCTGCACCATGCAGGTAGCCACACAAGGGAAAGGGGGAGTAACAGATGAAGCAAACAGTTATATTTTGAAAAAAGAAAACGGAGCGAACCTTCTTACCATTAACGGTGGGCACTCGCTTGATGTTCTTTGCTACATCTTAGGTGATTTTAGAGAGTTATCGGCTGTAATGAATACGCATTATACAGAAGCTCTCATACAAGGAACAGGAGTTACGATATCAAAAGATACAGCGGACCAAATCTTAATACAGGGGACACTCATCGATGACATTTCGGCTTCTGTCCATATTCAAGGCGGAGTTTATCCAGCTTTTCAATTAGAGATTAGAGGGGAAAAGGGGGTTTTTCGTTTAACACAAAATCATTCCTCAGGACACGTGCAATTTGGTGATCTCAAAGTCGAAAAAGTTAAATATCCTACTTATTTATTAAGTGCTAAAGGTGTTTATTTTGAAGAAATAAACGTATCTTCAGTAAAAGATAATAATCCAAAAGGCTATGTTGAAAAGGCTTATAATATGTTGGCAAAAGATATATTCGAAAATAGAGGTCAAATTCCCAACTTCCATGATGCCGTTAAGCTTCATCAGCTATTGGATGCGGTTCGGACATCTGCAGAGACTGGTGAAAAAGTAGTACTTGATAGGTAAGGCATATTCATAACAACATGTATATTATGTAAAATAATTTAGGTTTATCACTTCTTGGAACGTATACAATTAAAGGTAAAAGGCAGCTAAAGGTGTTATGTGGCTGCCTTCTCAGTAATTTGAACAACTAGAATTATATTTGTGTAAATTCTCATGTAAGTCATTTGGCATTGCTCCCTCAAATATAAAAGCTATGTTAGAAACCCTCTTTTATCAAGCAGCACCTTAGTTGACCTTATCTTTTTCTTTTGAATCCACAACCCATCATATAAGCTATTGCTAGAGAAATAACAGCAGAAATACTAACCTTTATGTAAGAAATCCTCTAAAGCCCAAGGACAATTTAAACTTTAAACCTTGAATCTCCCCTATAAACTTAATAGTAAACGTTTACTATTAAGTTATTCTGTGATAATTATATTTTCATTGGTATATTCTGCGCTTGAAAGCTTTTTTGTCTTATTTTATCAGAAAATAAAAATTATATTGACAATTAAGCGTTTTCATTTTATGATTATTTACGTAAACGTTTACTATAAATTGAAATTAAAAACTAAAATAACAAAGGGGATGTTTTTAATGAAAAACAAAGTAAAATGGAGTGGCGTATTTCCAGCAGTTCTTATCCCATTTAAGGACGACTATTCAATCGATGAAGAAGGTTTTCGCTCTTTAGTTCGCTGGGTTGCAAGTCATGAAGGGGTTAATGGAATTGTAGTAAATGGACATACAGGAGAAATTATGACTTTACTACCTGAAGAACGTGCAGAGGCTGTAAGAATTGCAGCTGACGAATTAAAAGGTCGTATTCCTGTTATCTCTGGTGTATCGGCAGAAGGAACAATCGAGGCCATCCAACATGCGCAAGCTGTAGAAAAAGCAGGAGGAAGTGGAATCCTACTTATGCCCCCACATTCTTGGTTGCGTTTTGGGATGCAAGAAGAATCACCTGTTCAGTTTTTTAAAGATGTGGCAGAAGCTATTAACATCTCAATCGTTGTTCACCAATATCCAACTTGGACAAAAACTTCGTATACAACCAGTCAATTATTAGAAATGGCTGCTATTCCAAACGTTGTGTCTATTAAAGTCGGCCAACGAGATATTGCACAATATGAAGTAGATATTCGAGCATTAAAAAAGAATGCGCCTGATGTTTCACTGTTAACGTGCCATGATGAATACTTGTTACCTACTTTAGTTCAAGGAATTGACGGTGCATTAGTTGGCTTTGGTTGTTTTGTGCCAGATTTAATTGCAGAACTAGTGAAATGTGTGAAAGATCAAGACTTAACGGCTGCGAATGCTGTGTATGACCGTATTTTTGAATTAAAGCAGGCTGTATATAAAATGGATGAGCCTTCTTCTACCTCTCACTTACGTATGAAAGAAGCAATGTATCAACGTGGATTAATTAGTAGTTCATTAGCGAGACGTCCAGTATTACCTTTAAAAGAAGAGGAAGTAGAAGAAATTCGTCAAGGCTTACTAAAAGTCGGATTATTAAAAGATGAAGTGAAAGCGTAATAAATATTGTAGGTAGTGGTTGCAAGATTGCAACCACTATTCTTTAGTATTTAGGTGGGACTCGTTTATAATAGATAGATATACTTGACCCATGGAGGTATGTACTATGAGTGTAAGTATTAAGGACGTGGCACTTAAAGCTGGTGTTTCAACAGCTTCTGTCTCACGAGTATTAACAAATAAACCTGGTGTTGGCGCGAAAACCGCAGAACGAATTCGTAAAGTAATGGAAGAATTAGATTATCGCCCTAATTTAGGAGCTAGAGGACTTGTTAAACAAAACACAGGAAATATTGCGGTTGTGGTTCCGCGGGGATCATTTATTCTGAACAATCCATTTTTTTCAACCGTTTTAGAAGGAATAGCGAAAGGGATCGACCAAACAGACTATAATATGATGATGTCATTTACCTCTTCTCAACAGAAGCGGTTGCTTGAAACTCAGGCTGTAGATGGTGTTATTCTTTTTGCACCTAGAAATGAAGAGCTAAGTCTAGAATGGTTAGAAAGTATCCGGTTACCGATTGTCGTAGTAGGGAGCTATTTAGAAGGATCTCCTTTTCCATGCGTACGACCGGATGATGAAGATGGTATCAAACAAGCAGTGGATGCTCTTTATCAGCTAGGACACCGGAATATCGGAATCGTAAATGGACCGATGAGTTCCATGCATAGTGTCAGGTGTTTAAATGGATATAAAGAGAAAATGGATGAACTAGGTTTACCTTTTTCTTCTGAAAACGTATTTGAGATTGATGAATTTGACGCTCTAAAAGCAACAACAGAAGTAGCGACATTTTTAAAGAAACATAGCAACATTACAGGGGTCGTTTGCTCATCTGATTATTTAGCCATCGGTGTTATTAAGGCAGCCAATATGCTTGGACTATCTGTACCCAAAGATCTATCTGTGGTTGGGGCAGATGATGTTCCAATTTCAGATTTTATCACGCCTGCTTTATCTACAGTTCATGTCGATTTATTAGGTATTGGTCAAAGAGCAACCTCGATACTGATGAATATGCTCGAAGGAAAACAGATTCGAAAAAAAGATGTCGTATTTAAGATGGAATATATCAACAGGTCCACAACCGATAGTCCAAAATATAACTAAAATTTATACCTAGGCTCTAAAAAATTTTAGAGTCTGCTATTTGCTGTCTTTAACTGTAAACCCTTTCATTGAATTCCTAGTTTAATAAGTTTTGTTTCACGCATCTTAGGGTCAATGTCATTCCGATTTGAGGGAATCGCTACTAAGGAGGATTTATGTATGAATACAGAATTGAACAGAAATTCTTCAGAACCTACTAAGAATATCAACTATAATCACGAAGAAATTGGCTTGTCAAATCGTGCTACCCAGCTGCTTACACGTATAGAGAGCGTTCCCTTTTCACGTTGGCATATTAAACCACGTGTTATTATGGGTTCAGCCACGTTTTTTGATGCTTTCGATGCGCTATCTCTGGCGTTCGTTTTACCTGTATTAATTGGAATATGGAATTTAACTCCTGGTCAAATCGGTATTCTTATTGGTTCTGGATACCTTGGACAAGCGATTGGAGCTATCTTTTTTGGTTGGTTAGCTGAACGGTTTGGGCGTGTTTATAGTGCTAAATGGACCATCTTTTTAATGTCAGTAATGAGCATTGCTTGTGCGTTTGCGGGGAATTTCCATGCCCTACTATGGCTGCGTTTTGTACAAGGCATCGGAGTAGGTGGTGAAGTTCCTGTTGCTGCAGCTTATATAAATGAACTTTCAGTTGCACAAGGACGGGGACGTTTTTTTATGCTGTATGAGATGATTTTTCCGCTAGGGTTAATGATATCCGCGCAGATTGGTGCTTTAGTTGTACCTAGCTTTGGGTGGAAGTGGATGTTTTTGATCGGTGGTATCGGCGGATTAATTGTCTTTTTATTTTTCTTTAAGCTGCGTGAATCGCCTCGTTGGTTAATTTCAAAGGGCAGGTTTGACGAAGCAGAACGAGTAATTGAAGAAATTGAATCGAGTACGGATAAACGTATAGAAGCAAAAATTAGTGCACCTCAAGCTGTAGTAAAAGGAAATTGGAAAGAATTATTTTCCCCTTTTTACCGCAGTAGAACGCTAATTGTCTGGACACTTTGGTTTTCTTCCTACTTTGTTGCGAATGGACTTAACAACTGGCTCCCAAGTTTATATAAAACAGTTTATAATCTTCCATTAGAGGATTCTCTACACGCAGCGTCACTAACGAATGTGATTCAAACCGTGGCTGTGTTTGCTTGCGCATTACTTATTGATAGAGTTGGACGTAAAAGGTGGGCAACTATCGCTTTTCTAGTTGTAGGGTTACTTTTAACAACGCTTTGGTTTAACGGTGCCAAATCTGCTGAAAGTGTTATGTATTTAGGTTCAGCAGCATACGGCGTCATGGGAACAATTACGGTTCTTCTCTACCTCTATACACCAGAAATTTATCCAACGCGTATGCGAGTACTTGGAATCGCGTTTGCGACAGCCTGGTTACGACTAGCTTCAGCTATTGCTCCTACGATACTTGGCTTTGTGTTAGGAGCTAAAGGGATTACTTCTGTTTTTGTTCTGTTTGCTTGTGTAGCTGCGGTCGGGGCATTTATGGCATTTAAGATGATTGAAACACGTGAGAAGGTGTTAGAAGATATTGCACCATAAAAGAGCAAGTTCCAAGAGGTAAGGTTAAGCCAATCTTACCTCTTTTATTAGTGAAGTCTGCGCTGAAGACAGCACATATACTTTTTGAAAAGCAGGATAAATAGATGGTTTGAATGATAGCTAAAAACAAGTATGTGTTTTAAGAGAAGGGTTTTATCCTTCTCTTTTTTTATTTAATCTTATCTTATGTTCATTTTTGTAGGTTTGAAGCATCTCATTTCTTAGTGGGTATGATTTAAAATAGAATATTAACATTTTTAAAATTAAGATTGAAATTTTTAATTTTTTTATTAAGATAGTTTAATTTTATTGTTTTTAATTTTAATTTTAATTATTTGTTATATAATCAAATTAACTAAAAGAAGGAGATTTGATTATGGCTTATAAAGTAATTACAAATTGTCCTGTCTGCAGTGAAACGTTAAAAATTACAAAGCTGCAGTGCACCCATTGTCACACTACGATTGAAAATGAGTTTGAATTATCTAAGCTGGCATCCTTATCAAGTGATCAGCTTCATTTTGTAGAAGTATTTTTAACCTGCAGAGGAAATATCAAAGAAGTTGAGAAAGAACTGGGCGTTTCATATCCAACGGTCCGAGGCAAGCTGACTGACATCATTTCATCTCTTGGATATGTAGAAAAGAAGAAAAATGAAGTAGATGAGAAAAAAGTTGTGTCTATGCTAGAAAATGGTGAAATTACAGCAGAAGAAGCCATCAAGCTGTTAAAAGAAGAATAGGGGGATAGTTTATGAAAGAGGAAATTACAAGAGTGTTAACAATGGTTCAAGAAGGTAAAATTGATGCAGAAAAGGGATCAGAACTGATACAAGTATTAAAAGAAAAAGAAGAAACAGGCGATAAGCTTTTGAAGAAACCGACTGCGTATTTAGACAAAACGTTAAAAATTCGAGTTGTGTCAACTGAAAACGACAATGTGAAGGTTAATTTGCCTATAAAGCTTGTCAAGCTGGTATTAATGGCTGGACACAGCATAGCAGCGAGTATTCCTCAATCAGAAAAATATGTGAAAGATATAGACATAAACCTTATTGTTGAAGCAATCGAAAACGAGTTAGATGGTCAAATTGTTGATATTAAATCGGCAAACGGTGATACCGTTTCAGTCATCATTGAGTAATGGTTCGCTTATGATTCATGTAAAAGTGAAAACCAAAGAAGCTCGGTTTAACATCCCTATTCCATATGCTCTTTTAAACGTTGCTATTAGCATTGTGAGTTTGGAATTTTTTCAGAAGCATGTAGATAAATGGACAAAAGAGTACTTCAAAAGAAAAGAGCTGAATTTTACTTTTCCTTTAATAGATAAAAGCGAGCTAAAGCCTATCGTTAAGGAACTAAAGAAACATAAGGGAATGGTGCTAGTAGATGTTAAAGCTACTGATGGTACTGAGGTAAGAGTTAGACTATGATGTAGCTTTGTAAAGTGAAAATCGCTTCAGGTGTCTACCTTCGTGTAAAAATGAAACCTTATTAGTCTATATAAAAACGAAAAGGCAGAAAAAAGAGACTACACAGCGTGCTATCTTGCTGTATAATCTCTTTTTTTCTGCTTCTTTCCTTTTTCTATTTAATCTATACCCGGAGTATGTGCCCTAAAATGTGGAAACAAATGTAACGATCTAGATTCCTATTCACACCGAAATCGTATTAAAGCGCCCCTTTGCTACATGATTTTATTAAGTATTTCTTTTTATCAAGCAGCTCCTTAATTGATTTTATCTTTTTCTGTTAAATCTAAAACTCACTATATAAGCTATTACTAACAAAATAACAGAATACTAATTTTATGTAAAAAAGTTCTAAAGCAAAGGGACCATATTTGTGCAAATTCAACTGATAGATATACCACTATTGTCCCCTTTGACCTTTAGAAAAAGAAGTGATAAGTCATAGAAGAAATAAGGTTTCCTTCACAAAGTAAATATTTTCGCGTCAAAATGGGTCATTGACAAAGAAAGTTCAGAAAAATATAATACTTATTATATTCTAATATTTTAATGCTTAAATGTTTAAAAGCAGCTAGGAGTTTACATATGACTCATACATTATCCTTAAATTCTTTATGCAGGCTTCATACAAATCTAGCAGAAGTCGATATTCAAAAGATTGATGAAGTTGCTAAAAATTTGCCGCTTATTGCTGATTTAAACCGAGCAAATGTGTTTATTGATTGTTTAACAAAAGAAGGACAGCATGCAGTTGTAGTGGCAGAAGCGGCACCAGAAACTGCACCGTCAGTTTATGAACGTCCAGTCGCAGGGAAATTTGTGTACGAAGCGTTTGAACCAGCAGTATTTTACACGCTGAAAAATGGAAAACCGATGTCTTTAAATCGTGCCTTAACACAAGAAGGAAAAACGGTAGAACAAAGTGTGGTTCCTATTAAAGGGTTTAATAATCGTGTAATTGCTACATTGATTATGGAGAAAGATATCAGTGAAGTAGTTGAACGTCAAGAAAAAATGAAAACGTTATCAAATACAAATGATACGTTAAGCGAAATTTTAATGGAGATGACAGAAAATGCTTCGCTTATTCCAGAGTTTATTGGAGAGGCACTTTTCTTTATTGATCCCAATTTAAACATTCTATATTTTAATTCAGCTGCTTTTAATTTGGTTTCTGAAGTCTGTTCCTCAGAATGTAAGGTAGGGAATCAAATTATCGAATATTTCCCTTGTTTAGAAGAGTTATTTTATCATCGGGAAAAGTTGTTTATGCAAGAAGTGACTATTTTAAATAAGGTGTTTCAAGTCAAAAAAGTTAGTTTAAAACAAGAAAACCCGACAAATGGTGCTTTTATTACATTTCGAGATATGACTGAACTTAGAGAACGAGAAAGAGAACTTGTTGTCAAATCAGTCATGATTCAAGAAATTCATCATCGCGTCAAAAATAATTTACAGACTATTGCGAGTTTATTGAGGCTTCAGATGAGAAGGGGCCTTCCTGAAGAAAGCAAGGCTCATTTTGTCGAGAGTCTTAACCGGATTTTAAGTATCGCTTCTGTATACGAGATTATTCTTTCTAACTCTAGCGTAGACAATGTAGATATTCTTAGTTTGATTGAGAAAATTGGTAATATGCTAGTGTATAGCGCTACTGATGAAAATAAAAATATTTCAATTGAATATTCGGGCACTCAGCTTTTTACAAAGTCGGATAAAGCTGTTTCCATAGCATTAATTATTAATGAGCTCATTCAAAACTGTATGAAACATGCGTTCAAGGGGCGAGAAGAAGGTAAGATCCACGTTTCTTTTCAACAGAATAACTGTGAGATAGAGGTTACAATTAAAGATAATGGTATTGGGTACTCAAAAGAAGCCAAACCATCTTTAGGATTAGATATAGTTACCATGATGGTTACTCATGATTTATCTGGTCAATTTTCGATTGAGAGAACTTCAAATGGCACCATGGCATCAGCTAGGTTCCCATTAGAAAGAGGGGGACACCATGACTAAACGAATTATGATTGTTGAAGATGAGTCAATTGTACGTCTAGATTTATCAATGATGCTCTCTGATAATGGTTATGAAATAGTAGGAGAAGCTGGAGATGGAGAAAAAGCGGTTGAATTAGCTTTTGCACTAAAGCCAGATCTAATTATTATGGATATAAAAATGCCTAAGTTAAATGGACTAAAAGCAAGCGAAATTATTTCAAATAAATATAATATTCCTATTCTGCTGTTGACGGCATACAGTCAGAGGGAGTTTATTGATAAAGCAAAAAAAGCGAATATAGTAGGCTATTTAGTAAAACCGATAGCTGAATCAAATTTAATTCCAGCAGTTGAAATCGCTCTACAGCAAGCAGAAAATGCAAAAATGTATGAGCAAAAAGTTCAGGAAATGAATAATGAACTGAAGAAAAGAAAAATTGTTGAAAAAGCAAAAGGAATTTTAATGGATAAATATAATTTAACAGAAGATCGTGCTTTCAAAAAAATGCGGACTATTAGCATGAAAAAACAGGTTACACTAGAGAAGTTAGCAAAACACATCATTGAGAAATATGGAACTTAACCTCACTGTACAAGTAAATAGTTTGAGCAAAGGTGCTTAGTGGTTTTAAGTGATAAAAAACCACCTGGCACCTTTTTGTCTTTTTTAAGGGAACAATTTTAATCTTTCTCTCGTAGCAAAGCTCTTAACAGATTATTTCATATGCTTTAAATAGATAGAAATAGTTAAACTATTATCTGTTTAAATAAAAAATCATCATATAGGGGGAATTGGGTGTGGTTATCATTGGAAAAATCGTGATTTATATTATCATGACTTGTGCAGTGTGTGGGGCTATTGCTGCGATTAGAAATAGTGATGAAGGATTAGGAAAGCAATTTATGGAGGGTTTGCATTCTATCGGGTACATTTTTATACCAGCAGCTGGTATTATGGCCGCAACTCCATATCTTTCTTGGTTTATTAGTACTGTATGCGGTCCTTTTTTCTCAGCTATTGGGGCAGATCCTGCTATTGCTGCCACGTCTATCTTGGCAACGGATATGGGAGGATATCAATTAGCACACGTATTAAAGGAGTCGTACGAAGGATGGATTATGGCCATGATAGTAGGTTTTATGGCCGGAGCAACCATTGTATTCTCGATTCCAGTAGGACTGGCCATGCTTGATAAACGCGACCATAAGTATATGGCGCTGGGCGTTATGTCAGGTGTATTAACGATTCCTATTGGTGCTTTTATTTCAAGTGTTTTAATTATGGTAACCAATTCTGATGTGCGTAAAATTATTTCCACTACAAGTGATTCAACATACGAATTTACGATAAGTTATTTAAAAATTATTTTGAATTTATCTCCACTTTTATTATTTGTTGTGTTGTTAGCGGTAGGACTATATTTCTTGCCTGATTTAATGATTAAAGGGTTTATGTGGTTTGGGCGTATCATGGATGCTGGAATTAAGCTAGTTCTTGTTTTCTCCATCGTTGAAATTTTTACAGGCTTATTCTCTCATCTATTTGGAAGCTGGGGATTTCATCCGATCATGGCAGATAAAGCGGATCAATTCCGTGCGCTAGAAACAGCAGGTTATATTGGCATCATGCTTGCTGGTGCATTTCCAATGGTTTATTTGCTTCAAAAATATGCAGGAAAGCCGCTTGAAGCTGTAGGGAAAAAACTTGGATTAAGTAAAGAAGGCAGTGCAGGTATTTTAGCTACAATTGCTAATATTTTGGCGATGTTTAAGCTCATTCGCAGCATGCCTCCAAAAGACAAAGTTATTAATATTTCGTTTGCAGTTTGCTCGGCATTTTTATTAGGAGATCATTTATCCTTTACAGCCAATTTCCAGCCAACATTAATTCTCCCCGTTATTATCGGGAAGTTCTCTGCGGGTGTGATAGGCATCGGTTTAGCATATTGGCTATCTGTTCCAAAAGCCTTAGAGCTAGAAAGGAAGGACCGTGAAGCAGGTATTATTGGAAAAGACGAGTACTTAAGTTCAGCGGCTGAAGAAAACGAAAAGATAGAAGAGAAAAGAAGTAAGACACAAGTGATGTAAGCAATGTATAGAATTTGTACGATAAGGGAGAGATAATTTTTATGAGTGAAGAAAAAAAGCGTTTTATTCAAGAGTTTGTGCCTGGAAAACAAATTACATTGAGCCATTTGATTGCAAATCCAGATCCGGATATGTTTGATAAATTAGGTATACAACAAGAAGGAGCTCTAGGTATTCTAACATTGACTCCAAGCGAGACGGTTATCATTGCAGGTGATTTAGCTACAAAAGCTGCACATGTTCAATTAGGTTTTTTAGATCGTTTTACAGGAAGTCTTGTTATTGTAGGAAGCGTTTCAGAAGTAGATATGGCCATGAGAGAAATTAATCGTTTTCTCTCCGAAACATTAGGGTACACGCCTTCAATTATTACAAAATCCTAATAATATAGGAGGGAAGAATTATGCAAAAAAAAAACAGAGCCATGCTCATTGGCTCAATTGGGGCCGGCAAATCAACATTAACAAATGCTCTGCTTGGAAAGTCGGTGGAGGCAGTTAAAACTCAAGCTTTAATCTACTATGATTGGATCGTTGATACACCAGGAGAGTATGTTGAAAACCCTTTTTTTTATAAAAATATTATGGCAACCGCCTTTGAAGTTACACATGTGTTATACCTGCAGGACGCCACAAAGAAAAAGACAGTCTTTCCACCCAATTTTAGTACAGGCATCAATAAGTTAGCTATTGGGGTCATTACAAAAAGTGATGCGGAAGGTGCTGATGTAAGCTTAGCTATTAAAAAAGCAAAACAAGTAGTTGTAAATGGGCCTATTGTTGTCACTTCTTCCCGCAATAAAGAAGGGCTTGAAGAGGTTCGAGCTTTGGTACAGTGTCAGTCTTTACAAGAGATGAAAGAGTGTAGTGATAACTGGAAATCGAAATATATTATTTTTTAATGAAAACCTTTACAATTTGTAAGAAATCAGTTATATTCTAAATATACAAAAAAATACGGGCAAAGGCGCCTTATACAGCTATCTTTCAGGAGATAGTTCGTATGAGGTGCCTTTTTTATTTGACTAAAACACGACTAATTAGCAATCAGTAATGAATAAAACCTTTTGCTGATTGAAGGTTGACGAGGTGGAGGGATATGAAACAATACGAACCGCTAAAAGAGGAGATTATCAGCGCAGGAATTGATATAGGAACAAGCACAACCAAAATTGTGTTAAGCCAATTTTCTCTGATGAATATGGCAGGAGGAACACACTTGCCGCGTATTGAGATTATTGATAAAGAAATTATTCATCGCAGCCCAATTTATCGAACACCACTTCTCACATCAACAACAGTCGATATTGAAGCAATAGAGAAGCTTGTTAGAGATGAGTATGATAAAGCAAACGTTGGTTCTGAAGATATTAAAACAGGTGCAGTGATTATTACAGGTGAAACAGCAACTAAGCAAAATGCGGAAGAAATGATTCACCATCTTTCAAATCATGCCGGTGAGTTTTTAGTAGCAACTGCAGGCCCCGATCTAGAGGGGATTATTGCTGCAAAAGGATCAGGAGCTTACCAATACTCTAAAAAAACGAGCAAAACTATTGCCAATGTAGATGTTGGTGGAGGAACCGCTAATGTAGCAGTTTATCGAATGGGAAGGCTGTGTGGAACCTGCACACTACATATAGGCGGAAGGTTGATAGAGTTTTCGGAAGATAAAATCAGCAGCATTTCGCCACCCGTTAGAAACCTATTAAAAGAATGGAATAGTACTCTTGCAACAGGTGATGTACTGGTGGAAGAAGAGGTAAAGAAAATAACAAATTATATGGCTGATGTGATTAGTCGAATGCTAACACGTACCATGACAGCAGAAGACAAGGTACTACTTTTAGGTCATGAACCGAATTGGAAAGAAGAAATTGATGTCATTATGTTTTCTGGTGGAATCAGTGAGTGCCTCTATCGATATGAGTCTAAAGGTTTTGAACAAGCTCCTTACCACGACATAGGAATGATGCTTGCGGACTCTTTAAGAGATAGTCAGAGTTTGAAAGGATGGTCATGGATTCAGCCTGATGAAACCGTTCGCGCAACTGTTCTTGGTGCTGGTACACAAACGACTGAAATCAGTGGAGCCACGATTCAAGTAGAAACCAAAGATTTACCTGTACGAAATGTACCTGTTTATCAAATTTCTTTTAAGGATGGGTTTCAAAAAAGTGTTCATCACTTAAAGGATGCTGTAAAAGATGCAATTGAGATACATGACCCACAACAGGAGGGACAAAATTTTGCCTTGTACTTATCTGGGCTTCCATACGTAGGATTTCGAGATATTCAACAATTGGCAAAAGGTCTGCTAGAAGCAGTGAAACAAAAAAACAAAACAGATCAGCCGCTGATTATTGTTCTTGAGAGCGATCATGCCAAGGTATTGGGCCAAACGCTTGTTGCCCAAGATTCGTCGCAAAGCATTATTTGTATTGATCAAATTAAGGTGGAACACGGTGACTACTTAGATATTGGCCAATTGCTACAAACAAGTGTGGTACCGGTAGTAGTCAAAACCCTTACGTTCCATTCATAAGAAAGGGGGCTTCACTGTTGAAGTTACATACACATTATTTAGGTGCTGTCTATCAATTTTCTGATTTAAAAGATTTGTTTGCTAAGGCAAATGAAGAAAAGTCTGGTGACCGTCTGGCGGGTCTAGCTGCAGAAAACGTTCAAGAAAGGATTGCTGCAAAGGAAGTGCTTAGTGAATTAACACTTGCTGATATTCGCGAAAACCCAATGATCTCACCTGAAGAAGACGAAGTATCTCAAATTATTGAGAGTCAAGTAAATGAACCTATCTATCAAGCAATGAAAAATTGGTCCATAGCAGAGCTTAGAGAGTATATCTTAAGTGATGAAACAACGAGTGAGGATTTAAAGAGGATTAGTCGAGGGTTAAATAGTGAAATTATTGCTGCAGTAGCAAAATTAATGTCAAACCTCGATTTAGTTCACGCCGCAAATAAGATTGAAATTTTAACAAAATGCAATATTACGATTGGCCAAAAAGGAGTCTTAGCTTCTAGACTGCAGCCTAACCATCCTACAGACAATGTAGAAGGCATGATTGCTTCGTTAAAAGAAGGCCTGTCTTACGGAATTGGAGACGCCGTTATTGGTATTAACCCTGTAGATGATTCGGTTGAAAGTGTAAAACGGCTGCTCCACGCCACAAAAAACTTTATGAATGATTGGGAGATTCCAACTCAAAACTGTGTTTTAGCTCATGTTACGACTCAGATGAAAGCCATTGAACAAGGAGCACCAGCGGATATGATTTTCCAAAGTATCGCTGGAACAGAAGCCGCTAACCGTTCATTTGGAATCAGTGCAGCCTTACTAGAAGAGGCAAATCAATTAGCTAAGAGTCACGGAACAGGAACAGGGCCTCAGTGCTTATATTTTGAAACAGGACAAGGTTCCGAGCTATCAGCTGAAGCGCACTTTGGAATGGATCAGCTAACGTTAGAGTCGCGTAACTATGGGTTTGCACGTCATTACGACCCTTACATTGTAAATACCGTGGTTGGCTTTATTGGACCCGAGTACTTATACAACAACAAGCAAGTTATTCGCGCAGGCTTAGAAGATCATTTTATGGCAAAGATGCATGGAATTCCAATGGGTGTAGATATTTGTTACACCAATCATATTAAAGCAGATCAAAATGATATTGAAGATCTAGGTGTATTGCTAACAGCTGCAGGCGTTAATTTTATTATCGCAACACCAATGGGTGATGATTGTATGCTTAACTACCAATCAATGAGCTACCATGATGTAGCGACTTTAAGGCAAACATTGGGGAAACAGCCTTCTCCTTTGTTTGCAGAGTGGCTCGAGAAAATGGGGATTTTTGAACAAGGGAAATTAAGTAAATATGCAGGAGATCCAAGTATTTTTACAAGGTAGGTGATAAAGAAGATGAATCCTGAATTGATTGAAAAAATTACACGATCCATTGTCGAAAAGCTAGAAAAACAATCTTGTTTCGAACAAAGCTTTCCTACTGACGATCGTCAAAGCAGCGTAACTTTCTGGGATCATACATCCAGTGCAAATAAGAAAGTAATTAATGGTCCTCTAGCTGAAGTAGTAGAAGATGATTCGGTAAAGGAATTAATTAAATTTCCGAATATTCAAGAAAATAATTTAACATCTCTGCCTGAAAGTAAAATGGCTATTCAACAGGAAGAAGATATTGAATCAAAACAGCAGGTGTCTGGTATTAAAAATCCAGTGAATCAAGAAGAATTAGACACATTGATTCAGAAAACACCTGCTCGAATCGGGATTGGCAGAGCAGGCTTGCGTCCACGAACAGAGACATGGCTGAAATTCCGCTATGACCATGCAGCAGCCGTTGACGCTGTGTATGGCAATGTGAACGACGACCTTTTAAAACGATTGAATTTATTTAAAGTAAATACTCAGGTAAAAGATAAAGAAGTGTACATTCGCCGACCGGATTATGGACGAAAGCTATCAGATGAAGCAAAAAAGTGCATTCAAGAAAAATGTACCAAATCACCAACTGTTCAAATTATTGTTTCTGACGGTTTAAGCTCCAAAGCCATTGAGGAAAATGTGGAAGATGTTTATTTATCTCTTCAACAATCCTTAAAAAGCGCAGATTTAGATGTAGGCATTCCATTTTACATAGAAAAAGGCCGGGTTGCTGTAATGGATGACATCGGAGAACTTCTGACGCCAAAAGTGGTGGTGCTTTTGATTGGAGAACGCCCAGGACTTATAAGTGCAGAATCTTTAAGTGCCTATTTATGCTATGAACCGAGAAAAGGAATGATCGAAGCTGAGAGAATGGTGGTTTCCAATATTCATAAAGGCGGTATTCCTCCAGTTGAAGCGGGTGCTTATCTCGGTACATTGGTTCAAAAAATTTTAAAATATGAAGCTAGCGGAGTATCGCTTGTTCAAAAAGAACAATAGAGGTGAATAAGAGTGGCTTTAACACGTATCCATGCTGACATTTTAGCTGTTCGTGTGATTCCAAATGTGGATGACGCCTTAGTTCAACAGTTTAACTTGCAGCCTTACCATAGAAGTTTAGCCATGTTTACATCAAGTATTGATGACGTGGGCTATACAGCTTTAGATGAAGCCACTAAAAGAGCAGACGTTGAGGTAGCTTATGCCCGTTCCTTTTATGCTGGCGCTGCCCATGCGTCAGGTCCGCTATCAGGTGAAATGATTGGGGTATTAGCGGGTCCAAGCCCAGATGAAGTTAAAGCTGGCATTGAGGCTGTTTTACAAGTGACAAAATCCGATGCTTATTTTGAAGCGTTAGATGAAGAGAAAAATCACGCGCTGTATGCACATGTGGTGGCAAGGACAGGTTCTTACCTTTCTAAAGAAGCAGGAATCGATATTGGCGAACCACTAGCTTATTTAATTGCCCCTCCACTAGAGGCTATGTATGGACTTGATGTAGCGCTTAAAGCAGCTGATGTAGAACTTGTGAAATTTTTTGGCCCTCCTTCTGAAACAAATTTTGGCGGTGGGTTTTTAACAGGGTCTCAATCAGCCTGTCAAGCAGCTGCTGATGCGTTTCGCCAGGCTATTTTAGACATTGCAAGAAATCCAGTTCATTATTAAAAAGCTTATAGACAGTAGAAAGGAGTTGTTGGATATGCAGTTTGATCAAGATCTTCAATCTTTACAAGAGATGCGAGATGCAGTGGAAAAGGCAAAAGCCGCACAGCAGGTATACTTGAATTTTTCACAAGAGCAAGTAGATCGCATTGTTGAACGAGTGGCCGAAGCAGCCTATTCTAAAGCGTTAGAACTAGCGAAAATGGCAGTGGAAGAAACGCGAATGGGTGTTGTAGAACATAAGAAAATCAAAAATGAGGTAGGATCTAGAGCTGTTTATGAATCAATTAAAAATGAAAAAACAGTAGGTATTGTTCACGAAGATAAAGCGAACAAAGTGGTAGAAGTCGCCTCTCCTTTTGGAGTTGTTGCTGGAATTATTCCTACAACTAACCCAACTTCAACGGCTATCTTCAAGACATTAATTAGTTTAAAAACTAGAAATGCTTTAGTGGTCAGTCCTCATCCTCGGGCAATGAATTGTACAGTGGAAGCGCTTAAAATTTGTTCCCGTGCAGCAGTTGAAGCAGGAGCTCCAGAAGGGCTTATTGGGTGGATTTCCAATCCTTCTATGGCAGCAACCAATGAATTAATGAAGCATAAAGATGTGAACTTAATTTTAGCAACAGGTGGAAGTGGCCTCGTTCGCGCAGCGTATAGTTCTGGGAAACCAGCTTATGGTGTAGGTCCAGGAAATGTACCTGTATATATTGAAAAGACTGCGAAGGTTGACCAAGCAGTAAAAATGATTGTCGATAGCAAAACGTTCGACAACGGCACGATCTGTGCAACCGAGCAAGCGATTGTTGTCGACCTCAATATTCAACAAATGGCTATTAGAGAATTAAAGAATAATGGAGCCTACTTCTTAAATTCAGAAGAGAAAGCCAAGATGGAAAAAGTGATTTCACCCATTCCAAAGAAGCTTAACCCAAATATTGTTGGTCAAAGTGCTGTGAAAATTGCTGAAATGGCAGGTATTACAGTACCTTCTGATACACGCATCTTAGTTGCTGAAGAAACAAAGGTGGCAAAGGATGTACCATTTTCGATTGAAAAGCTAGCACCTATCTTCCCATTGTATACAGCTAAGAACGACGAACAAGCAAGGGAATTATGTTTAAGCTTATTAAATCTTGGAGGAAGAGGTCACAGCTTATCGCTTCATACAAACGATGATGCTGTAGCTAAAACGTTTGCTCTTGAAATGCCGGTCTCAAGACTGATGGTTAACACACTCTCGTCAGTTGGAGCTGTGGGTGGTACGACGGGACTTAAGCCTTCCTTTACACTAGGATGTGGTTCGTTCGGAGGTAACATTACGTCAGACAATGTGACCGCTCGACATTTATTAAATATTAAGCGAATGGCTTATGGTACAAAAGAGGTGACAATTCCAAAACCATCCGTATCTTTTACCTCTGCTTCCTCAGATACAAAAGATCATCAAGACGTACAGGAAATTGTCAACGAAGTTATGAATCAATTAAAACCACAGGGACCAATTGATTCGGCAGCAATTTCTGAAATGGTTAATCAAGCACTTCAAAAATATCAAACAAACTAATTAGGGGGAATTAAAAATGGCAAGAGAACTAACAGCATTAGGAATGATTGAAACAAAAGGATTAGTAGCATCAGTAGAGGCAGCAGACGCAATGGTAAAAGCAGCAAACGTACATTTAGTTGGTAAAGTGCACGTAGGTGGAGGAATTGTAACGGTTTTAGTACGCGGTGACGTAGGCGCGGTAAAAGCAGCAACAGATTCTGGTGCGGCGGCTGCACAGCGCGTTGGAGAACTTATTTCCGTTCATGTTATCCCACGCCCACACAATGAATTAGAAAGTATTTTACCAAAAATTGATAGTGAACTATAAGCTTAAAAAGTTAGGAGCATAGCGCATGAATAAGCAGGCCATTCAATCGATTGTAGCAGAGGTTGTTCAGCAGTTAAGTCAAACAACCAAGCAAAGCAATACAGTCCCAATGGCTGTATCTGCTAGACACTGTCACTTAAGTATAGAAGATGTAGAAGCTCTTTTTGGAGCAGGGTATGAGCTAACAAAAAAATCAGACCTGTCTCAGCCTGGGCAATTTGCAGCTAATGAAACAGTTACTATTGTGGGGCCTAAAGGAAGCATCGAAAAGGTTCGAGTCCTTGGCCCAGCAAGGAGTATAACTCAAGTGGAGGTCAGTAAAACAGATTCAATTAAACTTGGTTCTGTTCCTCCACTACGTGAGTCTGGAGATATAAAGAATTCAGAAGCGATTACATTAGTTGGACCAAAGGGGAGCATTTACAAGAAAGAAGGGTTAATCATTGCACGAGCTCATATTCATATGACGCCAGGTGATGCTGAAGCTTATGGTGTAAAAAATGGTCAGTGTGTTCGCATTACTTCTCAAGGAGAAAGACCTACTACGCTCGAACGTGTATTAATTCGAGTTTCACCAAAGTTTAAGCTTGAAATGCATATTGATACAGATGAAGCGAATGCTGGGCTAATTTCTACTGGAGCTACAGGGGTTCTTTCTCTATACGAGGAAGCTTTATGAACCATCATGCTCTGATTGAACAAATTGTAGTAGAAGTTTTAAAACGATTAGATAAATCAGACAAGCAGCACCTAAAGGTAAAGCCAAAGCTGCTGATCGTGAAAGAGTCGGCAGCAATCGATCCAATTCAAATCAAAAAGTTAGAAACAAGCTGGACACTGGTTTACAGCGATGACCAAAAAGAAAACCTTCCAAAAGATATACAAAGTATTTTATTTGCAGAAGCAAAGCAGGACCTCCTAGTAAAAGGGGCTCTTGGTATTACAGATACACTAGAAAGCTGTCTTTTGGCGGAGGCTTTGCTAGCAGGAATTTCTGTTTCACTCATTCCTTCTGTAACTTTAGGAAACGTTTTGCTATCCAGTAATCAAAAAAAACCAGTAAACAACAAATATGCAGCACATTTAATCGCTTATAAAAATACATTAGAAAGCTTTGGGGTAAAAATCCAATCATTTGAGAGATTTTTGCAATCAGGCTTAAACAGACATTCTTTATCATTTACAGAACGAGTGCTAACCCAAAGACATGTGAAATTAGTAGAAGAAGAAAAAATTACCGTTTTACCTAAAACGATTATCACTCCTCTAGCGCGCGATACAGCAAGAGAATTAGGAAAAGAAATTTGCGTGATAGACGTAGAGGGAGCGGATGTTTTATGAAAATAGGGACAGTAATTGGCAACGTCTGGGCAACAAGAAAAGAAGATAATTTACGCGGTTTAAAGTTTTTAGTTGTTCAACCTGAACTTTTAAATAAATCGAATAAAGACTCTTCTTTTATTGCAGTTGATCGTATTGGAGCCGGGATTGGTGATAAGGTAATGGTTACTCAAGGAAGTGCTGCAGCACATATGGCATCCGACACTCCATTACCCATTGATGCAATTATTATCGGGATTATAGACTCTGTTGATATAGAAAGAGGTGGAGAGAATGGCTAAAGCTCTTGGCATGATTGAAACAAGAGGCTTAATAGGTTCGATCGTCGCAGCGGATGCGATGCTAAAATCAGCTGATGTCCGCTTAGTGAAGCAAGAAAAAGTGGATGCAGCTCTTGTAACAGTGTTAGTTGAAGGTGATGTTAGTGCAGTACAGGCAGCTGTAGATATGGGAAAAGAAGAAGCGGCTCGTGTTGGAGAATTAGTGTCAGCACACGTAATTCCCCATCCCGACGAAGAAGTTGGAAATAGCCTATTAAAAGATGAGACTAAAGAATCGCAGTCAAAAGCAGCACTTAAAGAAAATAAAACGGCTAAAAAATCATCGGCTGCTAAGACAAAATCCAGTATTCAATATAAAGCAAAAGCAGATTCTGCTACTGTAGAAGAAGATCAAAAAGTAGAATAACATACATATAAACGACGAGGAATGGGGGATAAATCATGGCATTTAAGCGTAAAAAAATAGCTGTAATCGGAGCGGGATTTACAGGGGCCACTGCAGCATTAATGATGGCGCAAAAAGAACTTGGAGACGTAGTATTAGTTGATATTCCTTCCCAGACTAACCCAACCAAAGGAAAAGCACTTGATATGTTAGAGGCAAGCCCGGTTCAAGGGTTTGATGCTAATATCAAGGGAACATCTAGCTATGAGGACATTCAGGATGCAGATCTAGTATTAATTACTGCAGGACTTCCAAGAAAACCGGGAATGAGTCGTGACGACCTAGTCTCAACAAACGCAAAAATTATGAAAGAAGTATCGGAAAATGTAAAAAAACACGCACCAAATAGTTATATTATTGTGCTGAGTAATCCAGTCGATGCAATGACATACGTTTGTTATAAAACTACTGGGTTCCCTAAGAATAGAGTAATAGGTCAATCTGGTGTATTAGATACAGCCCGCTTTAATACATTTGTGGCTCAAGAATTAAATATCTCTGTTGAAGATGTATCAGGATTTGTTTTAGGCGGCCATGGAGATGATATGGTACCATTAGTTCGTTATTCGTATGCCGGAGGAATTCCACTTGATAAAATCATTTCACCTGAACGTATAGAAGCTATTGTAGAGCGAACACGCAAAGGTGGAGGAGAAATCGTTAACCTGCTTGGAAATGGAAGTGCCTATTATGCTCCTGCTGCTTCTATGGTTCAAATGGCAGAAGCGATCCTAAAGGATAAGAAGCGAATTCTCCCTTCCGTAGCTTATCTAGAAGGTGAGTATGGCTGTAATAATCTTTACTTAGGTGTACCAACAATCCTAGGGGGAGATGGAATTGAACATATCATTGAACTTCCTTTAACGGAAAAGGAAAATGAAGGGCTAAAACGTTCAATCGAATCCGTACAAAGTGTTATGGCTATCTTAGAATCATCAGAAGTATTCAGCTAAACTAACTTCTTTTTATTTTAGTTGCCTAGTAGTAAAATTTAGAGGTATTTTCAAGTTACGTACTTGAAGGAATTGGACCAATAGAAACTGCTGAATATTTTCTAATCATTTGAGTGTGTTAAGGAACTTTTCAGCAGAAAAAATAATAACGATACAGAAAACTGAGTGAAATGCATCCTGCTACATTTGTAGGGTGCATTTTTGTATGAATAAGTGATATTACTTTTATATTTCACCGAAAAGTAAATAAACCTTCCTTGCTTCCTTTTTTAATATGATTAATAAACAACAAAGTTCAGCCGTTATATTTTCCGCTTCCATGCTCATATCCATATAAAATCATGAATATGTTTTTAATACGTCGTTAAGCGTTTCAACTAGCTACAAAAAAATATAAAAATTCATATTGACAGTGGAATCATATGGTTTTATAATTATCCTTAATTAAAGATATTTTAATTCGAGATTTTAAAGTGATGAAAAAATAGGAGGAATAAAAAATGGTGAGCATTGGTTTATTATTAATACGTTTAGTCATTGGATTATCTTTTATGGCCCATGGAACTCAGAAATTATTCGGATGGTTTGGCGGCCACGGATTAAAAGGAACGGGCGGGTGGTTTGAATCCATCGGAATGAAACCAGGTGTTAGAATGGCTTTAATGGCTGGCTTATCAGAACTGGTAGGCGGGGCTTTGTTTGCTGCAGGACTTCTTACACCGCTAGGAGCGCTTTTGATTGCGGGAACAATGGTAATGGCTATTGTGAAAGTACACGGTCCAAATGGATACTGGGCAACACAAAATGGGTATGAATATAATCTTACGCTTTTAGTTGTAGCGATTGGTGTAGCAATTGCTGGACCAGGTTATTATGCGATAGACACTTTTATTTTCTAAAAGAGAAAATGGGTTGGAATAAGAAAGACGCTTTTATTTTTTGATTAATATCTCGAATTCGAGATATTTATGATAAATAGTTGTAATTTTAAGAGGGATAACGAAACATATGACGAAAAATGTATCAAAGGAGATGGTAGTAATGAGTAAAAAAACAGCGGGTATTCATCATATCACGGCGATTGTAGGTCATCCTCAGGAAAATGTTGATTTCTATGCAGGTGTGTTAGGGTTACGTTTGGTCAAACAAACGGTAAACTTTGATGATCCAGGAACGTATCACCTTTACTTTGGAAATGAAGGCGGAAAACCTGGAACGATTATCACATTCTTCCCGTGGGCAAATGCAAGACAAGGAAAAATAGGTGACGGGCAAGTTGGCGTAACTTCTTATGTGGTTCCAAAAGGTGCGATGGACTTTTGGGAACAGCGATTAGCTAAGTTTGGGGTTCCAGCTACAAAGATGGAGCGATTTGGAGAACAGTACTTAGAGTTTGACGACCCTCATGGTTTGCATCTAGAGATTGTTGAAAGAGAAGAAGGCGAAAAGAACACGTGGCAAGTCGGTGAAATTAAACCTGATGTTGCTATTAAAGGATTCGGAGGCGCCACGTTACTATCTGTTAAGCCTCATGAAACAGCTCAATTATTAGAAGAAGTAATGGGGCTAACAAAGATAGGCGAAGAAGGCGATTTTATACGTTTTCAATCATCAGCTGAAATTGGAAATGTGATCGATTTAAAATTAACAACAGTTGGACGCGGGCAAATGGGTGTTGGAACGGTTCACCATATTGCATGGCGAGCGAAAGATGATGAAGATCAGTTAGAGTGGCAGAAATACGTAGCCGACAGCGGATACGGAGTGACGGCTGTTCGAGATCGAAATTACTTTAATGCGATTTATTTTAAAGAGCACGGAGAAATTCTATTTGAAATTGCAACAGACCCTCCAGGTTTTGCTCATGATGAGTCAATCGAAACAATGGGAGAAAAACTCATGCTGCCTGAACAGTATGAAATCCATCGAGATAAAATTGAAGGAAATTTAATTCCTTTTGAAGTGAGAGAATTAGATTAGACTTTAACGAGAAAATTCTTTTAGTAATAGTAAAACGCTAGTTCAACCGTAATTTAGGTATAAAGAAGGAATTAATTTATCTATATATAAAACTAATATCTATATTTGAAACACCGTGTTAATATGAAATTAATTCCAAGTAAGGAGGTGAATATATGACGAAAACCATTGGTCTTATTTGTGGAAGCTTGCGTAAAGATTCGTATAATCGAATGATTGCTGAGTCATTAACTACATTAGATGACTCAGCTCAATATCGCTGGATTGAAATAAGCAGCCTGCCTTTTTTTAATGAAGACCTAGAAGCTGATGGAGCACCAGAATCTGTCGCATCCTTTAGAGCTGCGATTCAAGACGTTGACGGCGTCATCATTGTAAGTCCAGAGTACAATTCCGGAATTCCAGGAGTGTTAAAAAATGCCTTGGACTGGGCATCAAGACCTCGCACCTCTTCTGTTTTAAACAGAAAACCAGTTGGTCTAATTGGCGCAACCCCTGGAGGCTTCGGTACGGCCTTTGCTCAAATGCAAACGAGAGAAGTACTGGAAGCTATGCAAGTCAACGTTTTACCATTTCAAAAAATGCTGATTTCGCAAGTTCATGAAAAATTTGATTCTCAACAAAAAATACTGACCGATGAATCAACGAAACGTTATCTTCAACGCTACTTACAGCAGTTCATTCATTGGATTGATCAAGCGCCTGTTCCTGTTCTAGATTAATAGATGCAGACTTCACGAATATTCACCTCAGAAATAGCTTTTCTTTTTATACATGTTTTAACCTAACAGATCATAAATGAAATCCAAAAAACCATTCAAATTATAGACCGCTTGTAAGGAATGGAAGAGGTACATGTATCCTTACTTGCCTTAATTTAAGGAGGATTATAAAATGTCTGATCTTTACTCTCGCCTTTCAAAAGATGATGCTGCCGTGCTTTTAGTTGACCATCAAACGGGTCTTATTTCCGGCCTTGTACGTGACTATGGTGTTGATGAATTTAAAAACAACGTCTTGGCTCTTGGTGATACGGCTAAATTCTTTGATTTACCGGTTATTTTAACAACAAGCTTTGAAAATGGACCCAACGGCCCGCTCATGCAAGAACTCGTTGATTTGTTTCCTGATGCGCCAAAAATAGCTCGTCCCGGACAAATTAACGCATGGGACAACGAAGACTTTGTTAAAGCCATTGAAGCAACTGGCAAAAAACAGCTGATTATCGCCGGTGTAGTGACAGATGTCTGCGTTGCTTTTCCTGCGCTTTCTGCCATTAAAGCAGGCTACGAAGTGTTTGTTGTGACAGATGCTTCTGGCACTTTTAATAAGCAAGTCGCAGATGCAGCGTTAACGCGTATGGCTCACGGGGGCGCACAGCTTATGAACTGGTTTAGCGTAGCGTGCGAGCTTCAGCGTGACTGGCGCAACGACGTTGAAGGTTTTGGCAATTTAATTTCTAGTCATCTTCCTGGTTATCAAAACTTAATGGGCAGCTATAGAGGAGCTCAGCGCGATTTCAGCAAGCAAAGTGTCTAACTTAGCAGAAACTAAGTTTTGCATAGGTCGTTCTCTTTACATATAAGACATGAAAGTAGAATGGCATCTGTGGAGCATTTATGTGACGGAGAAAACGTAACGACATAAAAGCAATTGTTAGGTAGGTGAGCCGACTGATGAAGAGTTGGCTCACCTATCTTTTACTACGCTACCTGTCATGAAGTATGCGTCTCTTGTATATAAAATAAAATACATTAACGACAGCCTGATAAATGATAAGAAGGGATGCGGAGTAGTGGAAGAAAAAAAAGTTACGTGGCTGGAGCTTTTTTATGATTTGTTGTTTGTGGCAGCTGTTGCGACTGCTACTCATGTTTTGCTTCACGTTGAACAAGGGCATATTCATGCGGAGTACTTGCTAAAGTTTGTACTGATCTTTATCCCGATATGGTGGGCGTGGACGGGACAAACGATGTTTATCAATCGGTTTGGACAGGATTTCTTGCATCAGCGCATCTTTATGATTCTTCAAATGCTGTTTGTCCTGATTATGATTTCAAGTTTGTCCGTAGATTTTGATCAATATTACGTCTCTTTTTTAATTGGCTATATTGGGCTAAGGGCGTTAACGGCTCTTCAATATCTTATCGTGCAGAAATTTGAACGAGATGAGAGAAAAAAAGTTGCAGTGTTTTTAGGCACATGCTTTGGAATCGGGATTTTCATCTCGCTTCTTTCGCTCTTTTTTGATTCGTGGGTCCGCTACGCCGTGTTGTATACAGGAATTGCAGTGGACATGATTTTACCTATTTTAGGGCATAAACGGTTAGCGAAATTACCGACCAACACCGCTCATTTGTTAGAACGCTTTGCTTTATTAACATTAATCCTGTTTGGAGAATCCGTTGTCAGCATTCTTGCTGTGATACAGCCTCAAAAAGGGGATTGGAATACCATTTTATTTGCGGGTATTTCATTTGTCCTGATCATCGCAATGTGGTGGCAATACTTTGAGAACGTAGAAAAGAAAGTAAACAAGGCCATTCAAAGAGCGGGACAAACGATTATTTACGGACATTTAATTATCCTCATGTCTCTAAGCATGATTGCAGCATCGATCAAACTCATGTTTTTACATGAAGTTCATTATACATTCAGCTTATATTTTGTATTCGGCTCCGTGCTGCTCTACTTCACAGCAACGACTCTTGTTTTTCACCAGTATAGATTCGAAGAACATCGTTTGAAAGTTTATCATTTAGGATTGTTTTTAGGGATTTTAGCTCTGTTTTTCATTGTTAACTTAATACTGATTGTTCCCAGCACTTTTATTATAGGAGAATTAGCGATCTTTTTTATTATCTATGCTAGGTTTACAACCACTTAACCGAATAGAGAAAGACTATATATTGGAGGTAGCGAAATGGCAAAAATTACGGTAGGAACAGAAAATAAAGCACCTATTGAACTATACTATGAGGATCATGGTACGGGGAAGCCGGTTGTCTTAATTCACGGCTGGCCACTAAGCGGGCGATCTTGGGAATATCAAGTTCCGGCTCTTGTTGAGGCGGGACACAGAGTTATAACCTATGACCGCCGAGGATTCGGAAAGTCTTCTCAGCCATGGAACGGCTATGATTATGATACCTTTGCGGCTGATTTACATCAGTTACTAGAACATTTGGATCTAACAAATGTGACACTAGTCGGGTTTTCAATGGGGGGCGGAGAAGTAGCTCGCTATATAGGAACTTATGGAACAAATAGAGTAGAAAAAGCTGTATTTGCAGGAGCAGTACCACCATTTCTTTATAAGTCAGAGGATCATCCTGAAGGAGTGTTGGATGATGCAGCCATTCAAGAATTTGAAAACGGCGTAAAAAATGATCGTTTAGCTTTTCTTGATAATTTTACAAAAACATTTTTTGGGGCTGGAGATCGAACTGACTTAGTCAGTGAACCATTTCGACTGTACAATTGGGATATTGCAGCAGCTGCATCGCCTAAAGGCACACTAGACTGTATAGCTGCTTTCAGCAAAACAGATTTCAGAGAAGATTTAGCCAAGTTTACGATACCTACGCTTGTTATTCATGGTGATTCAGATGCCATTGTCCCATTTGAATATAGCGGAATGCGAACGCATGAAGCAATTCCTAATTCCAAGGTAGCCTTAATAAAGGGCGGTCCACACGGCTTAAATGCAACGCATGCACAAGAATTTAACGAAGCGCTGCTGTCGTTTTTAAGAAGTTAAATACAAGTGATTATTTTGCAGGTGCAATAATTCGGATCATGATGTGTGAATAGTAAAAGAGGGAAGAAGTTGCCGAAGGGTCGCTTCTTTTTTGTTTTTTACGTAGATAGAAATGCTTACTATAGGTAGGGAGGGGAGGCAATTTAAATTGCTCTACTGTAACTTTAAAAGATAAAAATCAGTCTCAAAATGAAAAATAAACGTTTGTCATTCTGTGGTGCGAGGGCTTATATTAAACTTTTAAATGGAAAATATAACCTTCAGTCCAATAGCTATTCTAAAACCACAACAAAGATTGGATTGAACAGTTATGTAATCGCTAACACTTCTATTTTATAATAAATATGAGGAGGATAATAAGATGTTTGATCATAAATCATTGCAGCTGCTTGAGCAGATGATTAATTACCCGAAGTTGTCAATTCCGGAGTTGAGACTTCAAATAAATTTATCACCTCGACAATTTGCCTATACGCTTGATAAGTTGAACAATGCATTAAGTAATTTAGACTTACCAAAAATTCAAGTGATTGATATAGAATTTAAGGTTGATGAAAGAATTAAAAATTATTGGAAACAAGAAGGAACATCGCTTAACCGCCAGCAGTCAGTTTTTCAAGAGACTGAGCGAATATACTTGATTTATTTATACACGTATATTCGAAGAGAAGCGATAGCAAATATACATTATCAGTCTTTTCTGCAGGTAAGCAGGAATACAGCACTAGCGGATATTAAAAAGCTCCGTTCGTATTGTGAGAAAGAAGGCATCCAGTTATCTTATAACCGGACAGATGGCTTTCACCTAGAGGGAGAAGAGCGGCTTAAGCGTCGATTTGCAACTATTTGTATCGGAACGCTTTTGCAATTGCCAATGGGCATTTCAGGGATGAAGCAAGTTCTTGATAGTTGGAATTATGATAATACGGGTTCAGCAATTAGAGAGAACGTAAATGATTTAGCTGAAAAATATAGGGTTAATTTTGTTAGTAACCGACTAGATCAGCTAGTTTATGAACTCTTATTTCTACGGTGCAGGTCTGGGCATCATAAACTGATTCTACCAATCAAGCAAATCAAATTAATTACAGAACAGCCCTTATTAAAAATGGGGGAAGAGCTATCAGCTTATTTATTTGGTGAAGTGGCTGAAGCAGAGGTTATCTATCTAACGATTCAATTGTTATCTGCTATGCAGAATATAGATGAGCTCCATATTGATGAAACGCTTGACCTTGTATCGAGTACTATCATTTCAGAAGTAGAGCGCTTAACATTAGTACCATTTAAGGAAAAGCCTATTTTAAAATCGCTCTTATATAAACATTTGGTTCCAGCCTATTTTAGAATCATCTGTGAAGTGCCATTATCAAATCCGTTGATTGACACAATTAAAACAGAGCACGGTGTACTCTTTGAATTTGTTAAACAGGCGTTGAAACCACTTTCTGAATATACGGGAAAATGTATTTCAGATGAAGAGATAGGATATTTTACGATTTTATTCGGTGGGCATGTTCGAAAACTAGAGGCTAAACCTAAAGTGTATAGAGCCACAATCGTTTGCCCAAACGGGATTAGTTCCTCTATGATGCTGCGAACTCAATTACGACAATTGTTTCCAAAATTGCATTTTACGGAATCATATTCAGCTGCGGAAATCGAAAAACTGTCACCAGACAGTTACGATATGATTTTTTCAACTATTTATTTGGAATCATCAAAACCTGTTTATTTAACACGCCCATTATTAACAGCGTTGGAGGAAAACTATTTGCAACAGGCTGTTGCAGCTGATTTTAATTTGCCGGTTCAATCAACTATACCAATGGATAAGGTAATGGCGACCATACGAAAATATGCAACTATTAAAAATGAAAAAGCGCTTTATGAAGATTTAACGAAACATTTAAGACAGAGCCATACACGTGAAAGGAGTTACGCGCCTATGCTTTCTGAACTTTTAACAGAGGATAAGATTCAATTCTCTGACGCTTCACTAGAGTGGGAAGAAGCAATCCAATTAGCAGCAAAACCTTTGGAGGAACAGCATTATATTACTTCAGCCTATACTCAAGCAATGATTGATAGAGTTTTAGAAATGGGAGCTTTTATTCATATAGGGAAAGGAATTGCTATTCCTCATGCCCGGCCAGAACAAGGTGTACAAGAGCTTGGTATGTCCCTTTTACGAATGAAGGAACCAGTTTTGTTACTGAACCAAGAAGAACATGCAATTGACCTGTTTATCTGCCTAGCAGCCATTGATAACAAATTACATTTAAAAGCGCTGTCAGAATTGACATCATTTTTAGTAAATGAAGACTCATTAAAACGTTTAAAAGACGCTGAAACCTCAGCTGAAATTATAGCTATGATGCGAAAAAAAGGAGAAGATGAATAATGAAAATTTTAACAGTATGCGGATCAGGATTAGGAACAAGTTTTATGGTAGAAATGAATATTCAACAGTTGCTGAACGAGATGGGAGTAAGTGGCGTAGAAGTAAATCATTCTGATTTAGGTTCTGCAACACCAGAGGATGCAGACGTGTTCTTCCTTGCAAAAGATATTGCAGAGGGCGGTGCAAGCTTAGGAAACGTCGTAATTTTGGATAATATTATTGACTTAGAAGAATTACGCACCAAATTAACAGGGGTTCTGCAAGAAAAAAATCTGCTGTAAAGAAATTGAGAGGTGATAGAGATGAATCAGGTGTTAAATGTATTAATTAACGTTCTGAGTGAACCCTCAGTTTTAGTAGCCATAATTGCTTTAGTAGGTCTACTTGCACAAAAGAAAAATCTTTCAGATACACTAAAAGGAACAACAAAAACGTTTGTTGGATTCCTTGTTATTACAGCAGGTGCAGGGATTCTTCAACAAGCCCTCGCTCCATTTGGAGAAATGTTCAAAGCAGCATTTAACGTAAACGGTGTCGTTCCAAATAATGAAGCCATCGTTGCGATTGCACTGAGTAAATATGGTTCTTCAACCGCATTAATTATGTTTTTTGGTATGATTGTAAACCTGCTGATTGCTCGTTTTACACGATTTAAATATATTTTTCTGACAGGACATATCACTTTGTACATGTCATGTATGATTGCCATCATTTTATCCGTAAGTGGTTTTACATCGTTTTCATTAATTCTCTTCGGTGCTTTAACAGTGGGGATTTTCATGACGCTTTCTCCAGCACTCGTTCAACCTTTTATCCGTAAATTAACAGGTAATGACAACGTGGCACTGGGACATTCTGGGGCAGTTGGTTTTGCAGTTGGCGGTCTTGTGGGGATGGCTGTAAAGGGAAAGAAAGAGATTGTATCAACAGAAAAAATTAACTTTCCAAAAGGGCTTGGCTTCTTACGAGACAGTACAGTTAGTATTGCGTTGACTATGGCGATTTTCTACGTTATTGTGGCTCTTTTTGCAGGGCCGGGTTATGTCGAAGGTAAATTAAGTGACGGAAAAAACTATATTTTATTTGCGGTACTTCAAGCAGGAATGTTTTCTGCCGGCGTTTTCGTCATTTTAGCTGGTGTACGATTAGTATTAGCTGAAATTGTACCAGCATTTAAAGGAATATCTTCTAAAATTGTGCCAAATTCAAAACCGGCATTAGATGTTCCAATTATATATACCTATGCACCAAACGCTGTATTAATTGGTTTCTTTTCAAGTTTTTTGGGCGGTATTGTTAGTATGTTAATACTAGTGTTATCAGGAGGAATCATTATTTTACCAGGTGTAGTACCTCACTTCTTTACGGGTGCTGCTGCAGGGGTGTTTGGAAATGCAATGGGTGGTGTACGCGGTGCGATTTTAGGCTCATTTGTGAACGGTCTTTTAATCAGTTTCATGCCAATTCTATTAATACCTGTGTTGGGAGATTTGGGTCTATCAAATGCTACATTTTCAGATTCAGACTTCGGTATAGTGGGACTATTCTTAAGTGGACTAGCTCATTTCGGTGGGAAAACCACAATTATGGTTGGCATTGGTTTAGTGTTACTGATAATGATCTTGGCAAGTATACGCAAGCAAGAAAGTCATGCGGTGCCCTACAAAAAAGTTGAGAAATAAAAATTGATACGTCAAAGCTTTAAGCAGTATCGTCAATCTGTTCATTATCAGTTAATGCAATTGTCAAAGGAGCGATGGAGGGTATGATAATTGGGCGCTTTTAGAGGCGGGTTTAAACGAACGGAAGATGACGAAAAAACGGGCAACTTTTATAGATCTTAATCTATTTGAAAAGAATCCATTTTGAAGAACGTTAATCAAAATGGATTCTTTTTTATTTATAGGGGATTTAACAATGCCTCTAGCATCTTTAAAAGTCTCAAGAATATATAGAATAAAAATAGTTAACAAGAATGTAATAAAAAGTTCAATATAGTGTTTTGCAGGTCCTCATGAAATTCCTTACGATTAAAACCTTCCGGATCCTGAGAGGGAAGGAAGGTAGGAGATCTCATAAAGTCGGGGAATGGGCTGAGAAATGAAAAATGTCCTCCATTTTTTACAACTATATGCTGAACTTGTTCCGCATCAAGAACTCCATTTAACACAAATTCTCCATGAAAAGAAGGAGTAATCGTATCCTTTTCGCCTGTAATCATTAAAATAGGTAGATCCACATCTTCAAGGGCTCCTTTTTCCCTGAACCATCCAGCGGCTGGGGCTAAAAGAATAAGTGATTGAACACGTTTATCATGATCAACAGATAAACAATAAGGCTTTTGATCAGGAGATTCAGAAGGAAAAGAAGTGGGGACCCCACCTGCTACAGCAAGAGCCGTATATCCTCCCATTGAATGGCCAATAAGAGAAATGGTATTTGATTTAATGGATGGAGAAAAAGAACTTTTTTTAAAAAACCAATCTATTACAGTACGTATATGGGTAGGCCGATTTTTTAGATTATCTATTGTTCCAGATAGCGTATTATTCTCTCGATTATTAAACGGATGTTGAGGTATCCCTACAATAAACCCATTACGTGCTAAAAACTGAGCAATTGTTCGATAAGCAAGAGGTGTGCTTCCATCTCCATGAGAAATAATGACTAAAGGAAATGATCCATTTGAAAGTGGAGCATCTTGAGCAGCGCTTATCGTGTAAGGTCCCATCTTTTCAACTTGTTCTTCTTTATATGTAGGATACATAATAAGCAGAGGCAAGGCGTGTTCATTTGCTTGATCTTCTATATCTACGAATTGACATCCGGCATAAAATGACTGTCTTTCATGTTTTCTTATGTGCACTTATACTCCTCCTTGCTTTTAACAATCCTTATTATAACAAACTTATATATGAAATTTTATTGATTTAGCTCTCTTGAAAAATATTAATTAACCTTTATTTTAATTCTGTATATTGGAATATATTTCACTTTGTTTTTATATGAACTCGATAAAATAAATTCTGAAGAACAACCTGGTAGTTAAGATGTATTTTAATTATTCATCGGGCTGTTTTTGTACCGATAAGGCACATTATAATAACTAAATTTGTGCATGCACTTATATAATGAAGACAGTGATATTTATTAAGGGGGGGAAATAAAATGTATTGTTTAGAACCAAAAGATTATTACAAGATAAATCGCATGTTAAAAGCGTCATTTAAGACTCCTACATTTGCTTTTTCTGTCGTTAATCATGTTATTGAAGGAGCTGTGTACGTAAATGATATTATGAGGCCTTCATCAGGATTTCTTAGAATACGTGCAGGTGACTATTATGTATTTGGACAAGGAAATGACGTGGTATTTAATAACTTTCTCTATCGTTATTTTGTTGAGAACGTGTATGGTAAGGAGAAACGGTTTACGGTTTTTACTCCATCGACTGACTGGGAAACTTTTTTTGACGAAACTTTCAAGACGTATGTAAAGAAAATGACGCGTTCTAAGTATAGGTTTCTTCCTTCAAAAGTTCATTCTAAGTACAGCCTGTCTAATCTCTATGAGTTAAAAGACTTTAACGCTGATTCTTTAAGGAAAAGTGAGAATTTCAATGAATTATATACAGTGGAGTACTGGGGATCAGAGAGTAATTTTCTGAAAAACGGATTAGGAGTTTGTCTTATCCACAAAGAAAATATTATCGCTGAATGTGTGTCTATTTTTCATAGTGGAGCAATAGCTGAAATCGATATTGTTACTAATCCTAACTATAGAGGACAAGGATTGGGAAAGATAGTGGGCCAAGCGTTTATAAATAAATGTTTAGAAAAGAACGTTATGCCTGCTTGGGATTGCGATAATAACAATAAAGCGTCGAAAGCATTAGCCAATAAACTTGGATTTTCTAATGAAGAGGATTACGCTTTATATGTATTAAAATGAAAAGAGAATGAGAAATAAATCAATACACCTATAGACGAACGAATGGAATGCATGAGCGAATCGCTTGTTACACCGCGGTTGATTTCCGTACAAGACTTCGTTTTCGGTGGGCGGCCGATAAGCCTTGCCCTCCAATTAACAGCACACAAGATGATTTTACTGTAAACTGAATACTATACTCGTTAGGTTTAACAGTATCTAATTTATTAAAATATCCTGAATTCTTATTTGGGCAGGAGGAACTTATGATATCGTTTAATAGAATTATAAAATTGCGGGATTTGGAAATTTTTCGAGTATCAAAAAACGGAAAAATCTTTTCTTATGCAGTCATTGAAGACACTAGAAATCCATTTACAGAAGAAGATAAAAAACTAGATCCATTATGTTATATGGAGGAAGAAGATATTAACGCGATTTTAAATGTGTTTAGGATTTCATTAATCAATGATGAAAAATTAAATGAAGAAGATTCACTTTTTCTAAGATCGTTCTTTTCAGATTTTGTTAATAATACAAATTTAACAAATTTTATTATTACGGAATATATTCAAGAAGATTTGTATGATCATGAAGTTAATATAAAATTTTTTAATAAAATTTTACAACATGTAGGTTCGAATTATATTATTGAAGAATTTGATGAAATGAATTGGATTTATTTATCTCAAGATTAAAATATAACGGTGTGTACCATATACAAAGCTAGTTTACATAAACACTTTTTCAGAGCATGCAGCTTTTTATCTTTAGTCTATATAGTATGGTTTCAGTAAATTCAAGTAAAGTAATAAAAACCAAGGTGCATACTCTAGTACAAGTAAATTTAATATTATTAAGAATGCAAAGTCTGGAGACGTAATTTAATTTAAAAATCCGGAACAGATAGGTATACTCATAGTATGTTGATTTATGAAAAGACAAGTACAGACTTAAATATTCCTATAAATTTGAAAATCCTTTGCCCTGGAAGCAAAGGATTTTTTTGTGAATAAATTCATGACGTTAAATAAGTTTCCGTCTACGATAACGAAGATTTAATTACCTCTATAATCTGTTTTTTTGTCTGACTCAAATAGCTTCTTTTCTCAGAAGAAATCAATAATCCTATGGGCATTTGAGGATCAAACCCTTTTACTTTAAACGAGATATTACTTGGTTTTAAACTAGTTCCTCTAGGGATAATTCCTACTGTATGTCCAAACACCATTTCTGGAATAAGGTGCAAGGCACTACAGTTGTAAACTGTTTTAAATGCTAAATTATTCTCTGCTAAAAAATGGTTGACGGATTGATAGTAATAACAGCTATTTTCTCCTATTAAAATGGGATAGTGAATAACATCTGCTATTTCCACTGTTTCTTGTCGTAATAAAGGATGGTTAGGCGTATTCACAATAAATTCGATTTTTTCTTTGCCAAGCGGAGTAAAAGTCACGCCGGAAAGGTTTTTATTCTGTCCGCAAACAGCAAAGTCAATTTTATCTTGATGTAATAGTTCCGATAAAAGGGCGGTGTTTCCAATGGTGAAATCGCAGTGTATGTACGGTTTTTCATCATTTAAATAGCTTAATATAGAAGGCATGAGCTTTTGAGCAATCGATTCTGACAAGCCTATTTTGACCGTGCCTTTTTCCTCTTTGCTTATACGCTGCGCTTGAGATATTGAATACTCCCAGTGCTTCAACAAGCTATCTACCTCTTCTACAAATAACGTACCTTCCTTTGTTAATTTTGCTTCCCAGCCTCGTTCAAATAAAAGAAACCCAAGGTCTTTTTCTAACTTTTTAATATGAGTGGTGACGGTAGACTGGGCATAGTTTAGTTTTTTTGCTGCAAGTGAAAACGTTCCTTCGGCAACAATTGTTTTAAACGTCGTTAATTCTTTAATTTCCACTTTCTAACCCCATCTCTATCGGTTTTTTCGATAATTATTTGACTTATTTTCAATTATACAAATGAAGAGTATGGAAGTACACTGAATATAGAAAGGAAGATGATAGATGCCATTTGTTAACGTTTATTATCTAGAACATCAATTAAACGATAAGGAACTAAAAAAAGTAAGCAATTGTATTCATCAGTCTTTAATCCAACATTTTCACATCCCAAAAGACGATTATTTCCAACTATTTTTACCGTATCCATCTCAGCATTTTTTCTATGACTCACAGTACCTCTTAGAAAACGGAGAAAAAAGAACAAATCAAATGATTTATATTTCCATTACATGTGGGCAGGGAAGGACGATTCAGCAGAAAAAGAAGCTATATCGATCCATTGCAGAGGAACTTCACACTGACTTAGATATTTCTACAGACAATATTTTTATTACATTAAACGAGACACCCCTTGAAAACTGGTCATTTGGGCAAGGAATAGCACAAATGGTGACGCAAAAGGAGGGACAACAAAAATGAATGACCGTATTGAGTCAAAGCTACTGAACGACATGAGAGATATTGCTCCTGACTTCGTGAAATATGGAGAAAATATCTTATTTGGGGAAGTGTGGAGAGACCCGACCTTGACTTCAAAAGAAAGAAGCTTGAGTACACTTTCTGCTTTAATCAGTATTGGCAACACTGAACAAATACCTTTCCATCTGCAATTGGCAAAAAAGAATGGAGTGACTGAAAAAGAAATGATTGCATTGATAACCCATATGGCTTTTTACGTGGGCTGGCCAAAAGCAGCTGCAGCACTGAATATGGTAGCGAAGCAATAACAAAAATAAAAATCACGTGTGAAAACAAGGCAGTGTGTGTAACCTTTGGTGACCCAGAGGTTAGAGAGGCTACTTCCTAGAATCTTTGTTAAGTTTAGCTTCACGTTTCAACATATTACTTTTTTCACTCCAAAATCAGCTAATGAATACTTTTTCGTTAAGGATAATGCAATTTACGAAGTTATAATCTTTTTCTATCTGACAGTTCATTCAACACAATTTCCTATTGGTTCTCAAGCGTTTAAAATCAATGAAATTTTCATTAGTTATTACGGGAAGACTATATTCACTATAGAAACATTTTATTTTTGTTAAGAAGATTTCTAGTAACATTAATCGTGATGATTAAAATATGATATAAAGAGAAAAACTTCCCCTGTCTGCCTAAGGGAAGCTCTGTTCATAGGTTGCTTATAGTACACAATGAGAAATTGAGAATGAACATCTCTCCATTTAGTCAATAGTTTGATCAAGTTTTCGTGCTTTATTCATGTTAAGTATATTTGTTGTCTTATTTTTAATAATTGTGAGTACACTAACTGAATTTATACATTATATACAGTTTAAAAATAGAAAAAGACCATCTCTTCCCAGTCAAAAGAGATGGACTTCTCCCGTTCGTTGAATTGTAGTCGTAATTGACTCTATCACAGCGTCTTGTTTAGTTTGTTCAAGCTATTGACAACTTATGTATTAAAAAAGAAAAAACTATCTGATTTGGGGTCAGTCCTCTGATGGGTCGTTAATTTTTTCTGTTTGTGAGGTGTATATGATATATATATCTTTAGTTAACAGAAAACAAATTATAAGAATCCAAACATATTTTATAAAAATATGTTTGGATTCTTATAATAGGGGTATAGTACTAAGCTGGGTTGAATTTCAAAGAAACATTTTTTAAAGTTTGTTTCTTTTCTTGATAATTATAGTACGAATAATAAATAGTAGACTGGTAACTAGAAAAATCACTGACGAAAACAGTGATTTTTCACTTTTTTAGACTGTATATGCAGTTTTAATAAAATGGATTATCGGGACATCTTTAGGTAGGATAGTTTTTTAACTTTTAAGATGTATGCTATATACATCTTAATTTACCATGGTTACTGCTCTAGAGACCTATTGTCGTAAGTAAAAAAATTCATTAACTTAAAAGGAGCTAGAACATGGATATGGATATTAGTAGTATAGCGAAATGGATGCCCGTTCCTTATTTTCAAATTAAGCAAGATGGTACGATTCTAAATTTTTCGAATATAACTCATTCATATGTTCAGCCTGCCTCTAATATATGGAATATCATCTATAAAGAAGACCGAAATAAAGCAATAGTAATGCTGTCACAGAACACTAATTCTCGTCCTGTAACTCAACATCTCATGTTGCAAACAAGTAACAAGCTATTTATGAATTTCAAATGTACGATCCAATGGCAAGATGGTATAGGTCATCTAGTATGTACAGAAGCCAAAAATATTGAAGTTCCATCGGTTTTATCTATTCAAAAATCTTTAGTAAATACTCAAAAACGGTTAGAAGAATCAGAAAAGCATTTAAACAATGTTACTAAGATGTTTAACATAAGAAAACACTAAGTTTTTCTTTTTTTAGGATAAATATGATATACAAAATTAGTTGCCATAATGGATTTTATAGGGAATTTATACAAAAAGTAAAGTTCATCTTACAGAATTGCAGACCCATCTTAGATTATTGTTAGATGAGCTTTATTAAATTTCGTATTATAATTTTTATAGAAGGTATTTACAATTTTAACTGCTGAAAAAACTGCCACTCTTTCTTTTTCTCTTATAATGATGATATCCATAACTTCCGTGGTAGTCACGTTTCTTCCTATAGTTACCACTACTGCTATAACTCTTAAAAGGGTTTGATTTTCCTCTTTTATAATCATGGCTACTATAACGCCTGTGTTTATTATTCATCAGTGAATCAAACAGTTTCTTGGACATCATTTAATCACTCTTTATAGTCTTTCTACTCACTAGGACCTATGAGCTGTTCACCTTGATAAAGTTCATATACGTACGGATTATCAGGCTGATGAATGGACTTAATCTGTTGAACCTGAATATAGGGGACATCTTCTCCGTTGTACGTAGTTTTTTGTAGGATTCCTTTTATATGAACCCAAGTATCTTTTTTTAATGCTGACGCATTTTCTATTGTAGATAATAAGCCGTATACAGATGCATCTGCTGCACAACAAGATATTCCAAAACGAGCAACAACAAATTGATTATCTTTAAATCCTTTTTCATGATAGACAAAGCCACTGACTTCGATTGTTTTTCCAACAAATTGATCTGTGTTGTTTTCAATAATATTCATGACTGGAACATAATCATTGTCATTTATAGAAATTACCGATTGGTTGAGTATCTTCTTTTGAAGCAGTTCATAAAAGCCTTTAGGTGCTACTTTAGGAGTAATACTGTTTTGATGTTTTGTTGGAACGTCCTTTGGTGTTTCCTCTGAATTTCCAGTTAATAAATCATTCGTATCCTTTTCTAATGTTGAATTAGTTGTGTCAATTTTACCATCACCTCCGGCTTGTTGTTGAGTATCAGGTTTAATAACTGAAAAACTTAACCCTCTTTTTACTGCAACCGAACTATCAAGTGTATGATTAGAAAATAAAAAGCCAGTCATAATAGGCAATAGAAATAGAGAGTAAATAAAAGTTGTTCGGATTTTTCCTTTTTCCATATGGTCATGACCGCATTCACATGATAAATCTTTATTTACACTACTTCGCCAAATTTGTATAATGCCCAGCAAAAAAAAGGTGCCAGAAGAAAACAATATAAAAGGCATCATTTTAGGCGCAATAAATTGAATGATTTTACCTGTTAACATGAGTTTAAACATAAGGAGGGAAAAACCAATTAGTAATATGCCCCTTATATAAATGACAAATTGCTGATCAATTTTTTTCATACCACTTCTCCTATCTGCTAACTATTCCGTAAGTCATGACAATAAGGTACACAATCACAGTAATGATAAGAATCAGGCTACATGCAAAACGTTTTTTAAAAAAAGACAATAGCATAATGGTGTTTTTAAAATCCATCATAGGTCCATACAGTAGAAAGGCAAGAAGAGCTGTAGGTGAAAATGTATGAGACAAAGATGAAGCAACAAAAGCATCTGCCTCTGAACAAAGTGACAGTACATAAGCAAATCCCATCATAGCGGCAGAAGACATAAATTCGTTACTTGCAAGGTTCGTTAATAGTTGTCTATCTAAAAAGGTTTGAAATAGGCTTGCTACAAGTGCACCAAATAATAAGTATTTGCCCATATCGAAAAATTCATCACTGGCATGATACAACGTTTGTTTTAACTTATTTCCTGCTTTTGTTTCCTCATGTTCGTGAAGGTATACATCTCGTAACTGATTGGAGTTTTTAAAGAAGAAATAAACGGATAGACCAATTAATAGACAAGCAACAACAGCTAGCCCCATACGGCTGTAGACGATGGACGTATTTGATTGGAATGCATAAAAAGTAGCAGCAAATACAACTGGATTTAAAATGGGTGCCCCGACTAGAATAACAACACCAATATGAAGAGGCATTCCTTTTTTTAATAACCGCCTTATAACTGGAATGATGGCACATTCACAAACGGGTAAAAGAGCACTTACTAGAACGGCTGGTAAAAGAGCTATATATGGATTTTTTGGAATCAGACGCTGAATAAGTTCTTCTGAGACAAATACTTGAATAAGAGCAGATGCAAATACTCCAAGCAGGATAAAAGGGATAGCTTCAAGTACAATGCTTAAAAAAATGGAGTTTACATTTAATAGAGATACTGGAATAGCTAAATCTTTCGTATTTATATCTACAAAGAAAAAACAATAACCAAAAAGCAGTAGTAATAACATACCTATTAGGTCTTTACTTAATTGTGAGAGAGTTGTCATAATCTATCATTCCACCTCCAATTACTAGAACTATATGCTAGAGTTTGGACAAATTATGCCGCTAATTAAAAAGAGTTAATATAATGATGGTTATATTACCTATAAAATAACTATAAACATATGTTTTATTGCTTACTTGCACGTAATAAAATTTACAGTATTTTAATACTTATATTGTTATAAAATACGTAAGTTGGTAAAATGAAGAAAAATGATTGGTGGTCGTTAGACATTGATGAGTATTAAAGAAAAGATACTAATGAAACATGCAGAAAGAAAATTACATAAATTACAAATTGATCTTGTACATTTCATTCCAGGAAGAATTAGACTTCGATCAGCTGTTTGGAAAGAAAATAAAAAACTAGTTGAATTAATTATTTTAAATTTGAAGTCTCAAGTCCTTGTGTATGATGCAGTATTTACACCAGATACAGGAAGTTTACTTATTACATATAAGGCTTCTCATATGACAAATAACAAAGAGATTGAAGAGTGGTTTCAACTTATTGAGCAAATATATCAAGAAGAATATAGAGCTTAAGGAAAGGGAGGAATGAGCATGCTTCCTACTGTAATTGGTTTAGGTGCCTCTTTTATTGCTCCTAAAATTATGTCTCAATTCCGTGATCAAAAAATAAAAGTACTGCATGCGATGCCGGGGCGACTGCGTATACAATGTGACAGTTGGAAGCACCGTATCATTGCAAAGGCTCTAACGGAAGAAGTAAAAAAACACCCTCTTATTCTAACATCAAAAGCTTCAGAACTAACTGGAAGTTTAGTGCTTCAATTTGTTGTACCTCATATTAACCAAGAAGAGCTGGATGAACTGATGAGTTATATCGTACAAATAGCATCTAACGCCATTTTAAACAAAGATGCTGCATTGATGAATGGCATGACCAATACACTTGGATTTATAGATAAAGGAATTAAAAAGCAAACCAATGGTTTTGCTGACTTTGATAGTTTATTTGTTTTGTTTTTACTAGGAAAAGGAATTCAGACGTTTGGAAGTTCGCCTGCTTTTTCTGCAAGCTTACTTTACTGGTCGTACACCATCATTAAGGATAAGGGGGAAAAGAATAGGTGATGATGTTCGGGGTAAAGGTAGCTCATTCTCTCCCTGGAAGAACCCGATTTTATATACCTAAACAGCTAGAAATAAGCCGTATTGAAACTTGGTTGCGTTCTTTTCCAGGAGTATATTCTGCAAGCTATAATCAAGTAACGGGAAGTCTACTTATTTATCATCATATTACTCTTTCTTTATATAACTTAAAATCGTTCATCTATAAATATAAACATACACTTAAGCAAGCAGCATATTCATGGAAAAAAGCTATACCAATCATAGCTTGTGGAACCGTATTTTTAGTTAACTGGTATCTGCAACGTTCTTCGTATTCTGCAATATTAAAGGCACTTTCTTATTGGATTAGCACCTTTACTGCTATTAGTACTTCCTATGATGTAATCAAAGACGGGATTGTGCATGTCGTAAAAGAACGAAAAGGGAACGCTAATACATTAACAGCTGCTTCTATATTCGCTTCGTTGTATATGAAGAATCCAGGATCGGCTTTAATTATTACTTTGATGTCTGCTATTAGTGAGCTATTAACAGACTATACGTCCGAACAAACCAAACATTATATTCACTCCGTTTTAAAATTAGATATCTCATATGCTTGGAGAGTAAAGGAAAAGGGCGTTGAGGAGAAGGTTTTAGTCGAGGATATTCAAGTTGGTGATCAGGTTGTTGTGTTTACTGGAGAAAAAATTCCTGTGGATGGAATCATAATAGACGGGAACGGTACAGCGGATGAAGCTTCAATTACCGGGGAGTATATGCCACGCGAGGTAAGCGGCGGAGATAACGTGTATGCTGGAAGTGTCTTGCAGAGTGGACACCTTACAGTGACTGTGGAGAAAGTAGGAGAGGATACGTCTCTTTCTAAAATTATAAAACTGTTAGAGGAAGCGCAAGATAAACGCGCTCCTATTCAGAATATAGCCGATACAGTAGCTGAAAAAATGGTACCTGTTTCTTTTGGATTGGCACTACTTACTTTTTTCTTCACTCGAAATCTTAATAGAGCGATGAATATGTTAGTTATTGATTTTATTTGCGGAATTAAATTATCAACGGCAACAGCTTTATACGCATCAATTGGACGCGCTGCAAAAGAAGGGGCTATTGTTAAAGGCAGTGATCATATTGAAAAGATGTCTAAACTAAATACAGTCATTCTTGATAAGACTGGAACCATTACAGAAGGAACACCTGTGGTTCAGCAGGTGATTGCTGCTGAAGGCTTTAATCAAGAAGATGTCATTCGTTTAGCTGCAGCAGCTGAGAAAAACTCTACCCATCCTATTGCTGATGCAATTATGAAGCAAGCGAAGGACTGGAACATTTTAATTCCGATTAGAGACAATAATGCTCAGGTAGAAACAACGGTAGGAAAAGGAATTTCCACTTGGCTAAATGGTAAAAGAGTTGTTGTTGGAAGTTTACGTTTTATGAATGAATTAAAGATTAAGACGAATAGCTTACTTCAACAAATTCAAAACGACGAAAATGCAATTTATGTAGCCTATGATCAAACACTTGTAGGGGTAGTTAGCATTTTTGACAAAATACGTTCTGGGATGCATCGCGCAGTGAACAATCTTCGGCATCAAGGTATTAACGATATCATTATGCTTACTGGAGACAAGAGAACGGTCGCAAGAGAGATGGCGCGTCGCTTAAAACTGAACTGGTACCATGCAGAAGCTTTGCCAGAGGATAAAGCCTTTTATGTAAAAAGGTATAGGACAACAGGGGCTGTCATGATGGTAGGTGACGGCATTAACGATGCTCCAGCTTTAGCTCATGCTCATGTAGGTGTAACCATGGGGGCTAAACGAACAGACATTGCTTCAGAAGCCAGCGATGTTATCATCACGTCTGATAATCCAGAGATGCTCTCTGAGTTAGTTGGATTATCTAGAAAAACCATGAACATCATTAAACAAAATTTTATTGCTACATTTGCTATTAATGGTATGGCAATTTTATTCGGTGCTTTAGGTATCTTCTCTCCAATTGTGGGAGCGGCTATTCATAATGCGGCCACTATTGGTGTAGTAATAAATAGTGCAAGAATCTTATGGTTAGGGAGGGAAACCAATGAATCCCAAATTCTACGTTCTGCATGATATACCAGGTCGTATTCGATTTCATATCCCAGCATTGAGAGATAAGAAAAACCATGTGGAAATTGAGCATATGTTTTCTGCTTTAAAAGGTATAACGAGTGTGAGAATAGAACCCACCATTCAAACCATGCTTATTCACTATGATGTTTCACAACTTTCTCGCAATACCATTTTTCGTTATGTATCTATCTTTTTTCAGCAAACGCGTTTAGATCCACTAGATGATATTATGATTCAAATGGATCCTGCCACACGAAATGATTGGCTACGTACATTGTTTTCTGGGGGACTACTCCTACTAGCAGGTATTCGAAAATCATCTTTTTATAAACCAGATGCACTCGTATATGGAGCAGTAGTTGCAACAGGCTATACGGTCTTATCCCATGGTACGAGCAATAAAATGAGGCATCCCGACATTTTAACTGGCATTGTTACGATGTTATCTCTGGGGCCATCAAATATGCTATATGTAGCAATGATTACATGGATTGTAAATGTTTTGGAATTGTTACACGAGAAGCAGAAAGTGCAATCACAAAAGTTATCTACAATTACGTAAGATATTCATTCATACCTTTTGTATGAATTGATATAAAAAACTTAGGATTATGGGGGAGTTTTAGAATGATTAATCGCGATTTTCTAATGGGATTCGTATCAGGAACAGTAGTAGGCGCAGTAGGCTACCGTTTATATGAACAGAATGGTGGACAGCTACAACGTCTTGTCCAGCCTAAACAGGGATATGGCGGGCAACAAGCTATTTCATCTTATCAACCTTCTATGGAAGAACTTCAAGCACAGAAAGAGCGTTTAGAAGATATGATTGCCGAGCTACAAGTAAAATAATGTTAAAAAGAGTGAGAGGTAGTTCCAGGCTACCTCTCACTCTTTTTATTCGTAATGAGGGAATCATGTTTAAATGATGAAGCGCTTATTTACCGAACGCTAAAAAGTTTCCTTGGGTAAACTCTTGTTATTATTATATTCTGTGATTTGAAAATTATCAATAATTATGAAAGAAAGTGTTCTGATTTTATAAATGGACAGATTAATTTTTATACATTCACAGTTTCCTTTTAATACCATTAAACTTAATCATTCTAATGTCCGTGTAACAGTGAGAGGGAATATTGATAAACATAAATGATTAACACGCCTAGTAAAATTAATAGCCACACATGCAGATTTCTAAAGTGAGTGACGGTCTTGCCTATTATTTCATGAAAGATCACAAAAGACAGTGTACCAATTGCTGCGCCAGTGGATAAAGCTTGTACTTTAAGCGAGGAAGCTTGTACAGTTTCACCGATTAGTAAACTGCCGCCTAAGGACAGGGATAAGAGAGCAATAATCAGTAAAAAGAAGATGTTAGGTACTTTTGCTATAGAGAGAACAGTCATAATTGCCATTCCTTCTGGAACTTGATGTAAAAGAGTAGCTGCGAATACGGAAGCTGACTGGTGCATATCTGTTATTCCAAAGGTAATACCTGTGATGACATTATGAAAAAAGATAGCAACCGTTAATAAGATAAGTGCTTGTAAAGGTGAAATTTCTGTGTTCTGCTTATGCAAAAAGAGGTCAATGCATAGCATGATAATATATCCGGCTACAATTCCTAATAAAACCCCTCTTAAATCATATAGGTGCCAAGTAGACGGAAGGATATCAAAGAACAATAAGCCTAATAAGATTCCTCCGCATACAGCATACATAAATTGAATTTTCCCCCGAGCCAGATGACTTACTAATTTAAGAAGTCCTCCTCCTGCTAATAACCCCAGTAAAGAACCTAAAGTGAACAAGATATTCATTTCGATATGCATAGCTGTTACTTCCTTTCGGCTATATTAGTATTTTACAAATAACCTATTCAAAGGACGGATAATTCATTCCCTCAGAGAGCGTTTCTCAGCATAGTAGATAAACATATTTGATGTTTTTCTCTCCTTTTTTATGTTTTCCAAAAGAATTCCTCCACAAGAAAAACCTGCAAGATAAATAACAACTCTTACATAAAGAATATTTGAGCTATATATTGATGTAAAATAGTGTCCCACCCTTATAAAAATTCCAAGCATCGATAACCACAATGAATATTGATTCAAAAGTCTTTTCAATTTGTTCCTCAAAGAATTAAATAGATGGTTAAGGACACCATTTATTTATCTATCAAGTAGCATAAAACGTGTTATTAGCATACATCTAAGGTCGAACGCCCAATTGTTAATAGGACATTCACCTATACAACTTTTATGCAATAGTCTAATAAGGCATCAAGAAGGCTATTGTATAATGAGATTATTTAAAGATATTGAAAAAGTAAGTCAAACAGATCTTTTGCCTTGGCAGAACAATGAACTAAAAGCTTTTAGTGCAAAAATAAAAGATAGAGAACATCTCTTTCCTTGTATTCCGGCTACTCAATCTTTTTCACTTGGACATCTAAGATATGGGTTTGTAGGTCACCTTGAAAGCAGTCAAACATCTATTGAATTAGCTGATTTATTAAAAGAATTCACTATAAATTGTAAACAGTATGGAAAATAAACGACATTAATTATATTCTTTGAAACTCCTCAGAATCTCATTACTAATCGTACTGTCGAAGATTTTGAATTATTGTTTTGGAAGCAACTTAGTAATCTAAATAAATTAGATAAAAAAGATTGGCCCAACCATATTCCTCATAATCCCTCAGAACATGAATGGGAGTATTGTTTTCACGGAGAACAATATTTTATGTACTGTGCTACTCCCAAGCATAAGAATAGAAAGAGTAGATACTTCCCTTATATGATGATGGCTATTACTCCGCGTTGGGTTCTTCAAGAATTTAATGAGAACGAAAGATATGCTAAAAAAATTAAGGAACAAGTAAGGAAAAGACTGAAGAAATATGATCATATCGCTACCCACTCTGTTTTAAACAGCTATGGAAATATAGATAATCATGAGTAGAAACAATATTTTTTAAGAGATGACGATAGCGAATTGCCTAAGTGTCCCTTTTTAAGAGGCTTGATTAATAAAGAAAACAAATAAAAATAAACTCACTATGGATTAAATAGTGAGTTTACTTTCTTCAAACCCTTATCTATAAAAGAAAAAAACTTCTCCGACCTTGCAAGGGGAAGTTTTTTCATGAGCTGTTCATAATAACTGATAAGGAAATGGTGAATCCAAATAAGGAAAAGTAAAAATGAATAGCCGTATTGAGTCCAAGCTGCTGAAAGAAAGCATCGCATTACTAATCCATATAGCTTTTTACGTAAGGTGGCCAAAAGCATCTGCAGCATTAAATATAGTAGGGAAGCAATAATGAAGATAAAGAAGATAAATATCACTAATTTTTAGTTTGTTTTTAATAGAAAAAGCTCCCTCTGGTAAGGGAGCTTCTAAAGACTTTACTTAATCCATTGAAATTCTTTTATAGGCCAATAAGCTACTTTAGCTTTTCCTACGATTTTGTCTGTGGAGATTGTTCCTACTTTAGGTGATCTGCTATCTAAGCTATACATTCTATTATCTCCCATGACAAATAATTGACCCTCTGGAACTGTTTTGCTGCCTGTATAATCCTCAAGTTTAAAATCCTCAGTTAAGGGACCTGTTACCATTTCTTTTTTGTATTGGTCTAGATAGGGCTCTTCATATTTTTTCCCGTTTATATATAGCGTGTCATTGCGATATTCTATATGATCACCAGGTAAACCAATTACCCTTTTAATATAATCTTTTTCCTTTGTAGCATTTAACAATTAAAGGTTTTATATGCTAGTTACCACAATTAACGTTTTCGGAACACACCTAAAAAACGAGCTCTTACGGAAAAAGGGTTTAGAGTAGAGTCGTTTTTCTAGAATATGTAGCTTTCTATACATCGCTGATAGATTTAAATTTTAATTGGTAGGATTAACTAACAAAATGTATAAAAATCTTAGGTTTTACGGGTGTGTCCTTACAGGAAAATATAGTTTTTGTCGGAAAAATATACTATAATTCATAATGAAACAAATCTATATTAAATGCCTCTTAAAAGCTACCTTCCCTGACAATCCGAGGTGGCTTTTAAGTTTTAGTACGTGAAGGGCTTTACTAATCCTAGATATAAAATTAAGTTTGCTATTTAAAAGGAGTATGACTATGAGCAAGTATGATGAAATAGATTTTGAAAAAATTGCGCTTCAAATGCAGAAGCAAGTCAAAAAAGACCCAAACAACGTACAGCTAAGAAATGAGCTAGCTATCGTTTTTATGGAAATAAATCAGTATGAGGATGCTTTTTTTCAGCTACAAGCTGCTGCTGAAATAAAACCTTCTGTTCAAACCCTTTATAATTTAGGCTATTTTTATTTTGCAGAAGGCAAACCAATTATAGAAGACATAGGATCAGGAAGTTTTGAAGAAGATGCAGAAGAGGAAGAAATGTCTTATACATGGGAAATAGCGGATAAAGAAGCATTTGATATAGTAGAAGATTTATTGAAAAACAAACCAAGGCATTATTTTCCCTATAACGTAATGGGTGAAATGTATATTAAAAAAGAAAAGTATGAAGAAGCGATAGGCATATTAGAAGAAGCCATCACTTTAACCCCGTCACTAGAAAATCTAAATAATCTTGGGTTATGTTACTACAAAAAAGGAAGGTTACCTGAAGCAGCGGAATGTTTTCGTAAAGCGCACTTACTGCGATCTTCTAACAACTATAGTTTGTTTCCGTTCCTTAGCTATGGAATTTGTCTAGCGCATTTGGGAAAGAAATCAGAAGCAAAAGAAGCTGCAAAAGAATTACTGCTGCTGAGTGAAAAAGAGGAAGAGGCATTAGAAGCTGATATAGCAGAGATATATTATATTCTGGAGGATTATGAAGAGGTTGTTAAAATCTACTCCAAGTTAGATTGGGAATTTTATTCAGAAGAATTCTTTCCGACTTATTTTTATTCGTTATGGAAGCTTTCAAAAACAAAAGAAATTGAAGAACTTGCTTCTAAGACTATCCAAAGGAAAGAAAAAGAAATGAAAGAAGTTATTCAAGATACAGATGAAGAAGAAGAGTTTAAAGTAGAGTGCGAAGAAGTAACAAAAGAAGATATTGCTTTCATTAAAAATACAGTTAAAGAAGTGTATTGGGGAAAAGCCCCTACTGTAAAGTATGAACCTACATTGGAAACTCGCTGTTATTTGTATGGCTGCTTTAGACATACAGATGCAAACCCTAGCTATTTTTCTATATAAGATGGTACAACTCTTTTAGAATGAATACACAAAATGATTAAGTGAAGGAGGTTTTATATGAGTGAAGTTTGGATTGAAGAAGAACATTTAAACGATGAGTTTTATAAAATGGTGGGGTTTAAAATAAAGCAGATGTTATAATGCTGCTATCGTTCGTACTCGAATACGTATGAATGAACCCTTATAAATAGCAATCTCGCCATTGGCAAACGAGGTTGTTTTTTTATTTTGTGATATTTGTCATACAAATTATGCTTTTCATCTTCACACGCAGAAAAGTTTGTGATATAATTCACATGTGAAGATATCCATAATGATCTAACACACTCTTGAATGTAAAGTAGAAAAGCTATTTCACTCCGATGCCAATACGATTGAAATAGCTTTTTTACGTTCAGATTATAAATACGAAAAAAATTGTTAGCATAATAGGGGAAATTTATTTCTCGATTCTAACTAATGTTTTTTCAGGCATTTCAATAGCATCTATATCAAAATAATGGATGCTTAAAGTTAGTTCTCCTTCTCGCTCTTCAGCTTCTTCCCCTATCCAACAACTATACAATTCAAAAAAATCTCCTGACTTAAGATAGCCGTCCATTAATTGACACAGTGCAATCAGTTTCTCTTTTGATTCTTTAAGTCTGCTTTTATTCATATACTCCGTAATTTCAATTCCCCAGTTACTTGAAACTTCATAAACATAAGGAGTAGTAAAATGATGTTTCTTTATGTTTAATCGATGCATTTCATCTGAAAAGCAACTTCCAATAGTAACTACATCATCCAATTCATCATTAATAGGTAATTCTACATTCGAACCTATATAGGTGGCTAAGCTCATTTGTGTTCACTCCTTTTCCCATCTGAATAATCTATCAAATTTCATAGAATTAACCTAATAAAAACCTACATAGTATTATCAAAAAGGTTTTTCCCTAGATTTTATTATAGATGATCAGGTTTTATTCAAGCTTCACTATTATTCTATTTAATATATGAATAAGCTACGTTAAGTTGATTTTAATTCCACCCGAAGAGGACGCACTTCTTGGTTTTTCATCTCTTTGCTGTTTAGCTGAATTTTTGTATTTCTCCATTAATCCATGAATACTTGTTACTTGTAAGATGCGGATGTGCTCTGAAGAGACCGTATAACGAACTGGTGTAATCAAAATAACCAAAGGGAATGTGGCTGCTATATCAATTTCTTCTGCTTTCATCACTCCCACTAATTTCTCATTTGTGGCATCGGCTTGCCTGTTCACTCAAAAAATAAAAAAACCTTACTGCAGCAGTAGGGGATCCGTAGATAATGATGTAAAAGGTGCTTATCTTTTATATGATTGTGATTGTCCCAAAAGCATACCTTTTTATAAATGGCCGCTTACGTAAAGATTGTTGCTTTAGTGTTAACATTAAATAAGTGCCACATTAATGAAAAAATGTAAAAAATAAAATGATAGTTTTATAAGTCCGAGCAAAAACTACTAAAATAAGTAGGGGGTTAAAAATATGAAACCATCGGGGACGCTATACTTTTTCTGTGGAAAAATGGGTGCAGGAAAATCAACTAAATCAAAACAACTGGCGTTAGATAAACATGCTGTACTGCTGTCGGAGGATGAATGGATTTCATCTCTTTATCCAAATCAAGTCGCATCATTTGAGGACTATCTAAAATTCTCAGAGCTACTCAAGCCATTTTTGAAAAAGCATGTCCAAAACATATTAAGTGTCGGTACAGATGTAGTAATGGATTTTCCAGCTAACACTCAAAAACTGCGGAAGTGGTTTTTGGATATGGCGTCAGAGGTAAACGCAAACCATCAATTAATTTTCCTTAATCTAAATAACGAGCAATGCTTGCGTCAAATCGCACAAAGGCGTAAGGAGCAGCCAGAAAGGGCGGCTTTTGACACTGAAGCCATGTTTATTCATGTTACGGGTTTTTTTGAAGAACCAGAAGCATCTGAGGGTTTAAATATTTTAGAGTCTAGTGGAAAGGAATAATAAAGTTTCAACACAGCGTTATAGAAATAGAAAGAACAGGTCATTAGAGTATAAAAAACGCAGAGGATGCTAAAACCTCTGCGTTTTTCTATGTGGTTTTGTTGTCTAAAACACGCGATTCACCTTGATCTTCGCCTTATGAACTCGTTTTTTCTAATTCACAACCAATTGACAGAAATTTATGGTTATAAATTTAAGGGTTACAAGTTGAAAAATAATTAATGATTAAGCAGCATTCCGTGTGACGGGATGCTGTTTTTTCTTTGTCTTCCTTCTTTCCATATAGCCCTTATCATAGAAATAGATGAAAAATATGGTGAAGGAGGATAGGGCTATGCGAGCAAAAACCGAAAAAGCTAAACATGTGGTCATGTTTAAAGCTACAGGGGAGTTTTATGCGCATGAGGTCAATCAAGATAAAACAAGATGGTTTTTTTTGTCTTTCCTTCGTGTGAAGCCACAGTACATTATAAACATGATCATTTCTTTTCTCGTGAACATAAACGAAATTGTATCTATGTGAAAGAACAATTTGAGAAAAAAGCTTACTAGTTAATAAAGTTCAGGTATCGGAAACCACATGCAAAAAAGCCCTTATTTCATAAATAAGGGCTTTTTTTAATAAATTTCTTCTAATTCATTTAACTTCTTATCCAATACTTGACTAACCTTTACTGTGTTATCACTTACAAGTCCTTCCTTTAAAGCAGTATATATCATAATTTCCCTAATACGCTCTATTTCTTCTAATAGAACTTCCTGTGTTACATGTTTATTTCCCATCCCCATCATCACCTAATTAGTTCCCATGTTAAATATTGATAAATTTTACACTAACTTTTTATAATGTATTTTTCAATACTCAAATTTTTACAATTTGAGAAGGAGAAAATTATAATTTTTATAACGGTAAAGTACTACGTAATAACTAACTGAATTTAATGATATTCTTTTAAGAAAGTATGTAATAGTTAACATACTTTCTTAAAACTAGTGTTAACTATTATTTATATTGTAGAAAAATTGCTTATTTATCGTCAGTTAGAGTAAAAGATAAAACATAAAACATTATTTTTTATAAGTTAGTTATACTATTTACACACATGATATAAAAACATTTAATTATTGACCATAAGATAATATGGTATAATAAATTATTGATTAATAGAAATATAGAAGGAGTGTTTCTTGTGATTGAGAATCCTAGTAAAATCATTACAATCGAAGATGTCATGGATATGTTAGCTATTTCATCGAAGAAAACCATTTATACATATATTCAACAAAGAAAACTGCATCCGATTAATAAAGATGACTGGCATATCGAAGGACGTTATGAATTTGATCTAGAAGATGTGGTTCGTTTACAAGAAGAATTAAAAAAGCCAGGACTTACAACAAAAGAAGTGGCGCAGCAACTCGATATATCGGTCACAACGGTCAATAAATACATTAAACAAGAACTATTACCTGCGTTCCAAGCAGAATACCGGGGAATGAATTGTTATTTTGTTTATGAAGAAGATTTAGAGCAGTTTAAGCGCACGCATGAAGTCGGACGCAAACCGAGTAAGCGTCATTTTTATCATGCGGAGAAAAACATTGCGTTATTTCAGCTTTTTGTGAACAAGCAGGACGAAAAAGAAGAGTTCGCCCGTATTATCTCGGTAGAAGATCCGATTATGGCGATTACAGAAAAGCACGAAGAGTTAACGTTGGAGGAACTAATCGATCAAGGATTTGAATCAGCTTATACGATTGAATCGAAAAAGATGATTACCAAAGAAGGTTATGCCACGTTTGCCTTTAAGCAAACAGCTTATGCAAAATCGCACCTTTATAAACTCATGGATTTATTTTATCAGTATCTCAGTCCGACCAATATGCGAATCACGCCACAAGAAGAGAAAGAGCAATTTATCATTGAAACCAAACCGGTATTGCTGACAGAATCCTCGCAGGAACTCGTAGAGTTATTAGAGTCGGTTCTTGTATCAGGGAAAATTAACAAGCGTAGCCGTGGCATTTATATTGATAGCGACCTGGAAGTCGTACGAGTAAAAGTAACAAGCGATTTAAAGGAAGAATTACAGCAAAAAGCGAAAGAACTAGGGAAAAGAAACATCGAGGAATTGTTACTATACGCAGTACAAAGACTATAAAATAGAATAAGAAGTCCACTGATGATTTCTTTTGTTTTTAAAACCCATGTTAATAGCTATTAACATGGGTTTATGCCTTTCCATACAAAGGAGGGAGCTTGAATATAGGTTTATAAGCTCTCGTCGATAATTGTTCTTATAAACCTAGTCAGAACAGATGATGAATGATATTTTCTTGATTTTATTAATATTCATTAAAATATTTTTGGGTTTTTTTAGGGTCTTTTGTTTTCGTTAAAGCAAGCATTAAGAGAATACGGGCTTTTTGTGGATTTAACGAATCGGACGTAACAAACTGATCTTTATCATCTGATTTCTCATGTGTCACAACCCCACTTCCTACGCGGCTAGATCTAGTAATCACTACGCCTTTTTTTACTGCATCCCTAGCGCCTGCTAAAGCAGCATCAGATAGTAACCCATTTCCTGCTCCTGCAACTATTATTCCTTTTGTTCCAGCTTTTACGGCTGCGTCATAAAAGTATCTAGAATCGTTTTGATACCCATATATGATGTCTACTTGAGGAAGTTTATCAAATTTTGAAACATCAAATACTGATTGTGTTGTATGCTTACGAGTTGGTTTGTTATAAAATAATACCTTATCTCCGGCTATTTCTCCTACGTATCCCTGTTCTGGAGATTTAAACGTATCTACTGCCGTTGTATGTGTTTTTGTTATATAACGAGCTGCCCCAATTCGGTCGTTAAGCGCTACTAAAACTCCGGTATTTTTTGCTTCTTTGGTAGAAGCAATTTTCACTGCATTATATAAGTTTAGTGGCCCATCCGCACTTATAGCTGTAGCTGGTCTCATTGAGCCAACCACAACCACAGGTTTTTCATTCTTTACTACTAAATTTAGAAAATAAGCCGTTTCCTCCATAGTATCGGATCCATGTGTCACTACAACCCCATCTACATCTTTAGATGCTAATAAAGTATTAATTCGTTTGGCTAACTTTAATAAAGTGGAGTTATCTATATTTTGGCTCCCTACATTTACAATCTGCTCTCCACTTACATTTGCTAGTTTTTTCAACTGAGGAACAGCCTTGATTATGGTTTTAATATCAAGAGCTCCTGATTCGTATCCAGTTGTATCTGTGCTACTTTCAGAAGAACCTGCAATAGTACCCCCAGTAGCCAAAATCTTTATATTCGGCAACTCTTCTTTCACTGAATTTTTTACAGTCATTTTAGAAGTATTTACTGATGCATTGACTGATGATAAAGGTCCGGAAAATAATATAACACTTGATAAAAACGTGATTCCTACTATCTTTTTTAGTTCCATACGTATTTATCTCCTTCCACGCAAAATACATTTAATGGTATTATTGGTGATTCACGTGTAGAATATCCTAAAGTTATTTGTTAATAAACGAGAAAGATCACTAAAGTGGTCGATTTAAGCTTCCTTCTGCTACATGAAATGTTCCATATTTGCTGAAACATTTATTTGAATGGTTTATATCTTAATTGAGTAAACTACTCAAGACGCCGTGAGGCATCATTGGATAAAGTCGAAAAGAAAAAACTACCTTCCTTTCCGGTTGGTAGTTTTTTCTTATTTTAGCCCGTATATAATATATCTTTTTCCTAGTTAAGATGAGGAGTTTTATCAGTATGTTTCACTTCTAAGTACTATCCTTATGGCTTATAGTTTACGTATTAGCTAATTTGTCACGATCTTCGGAAAGTGGTGGTTCCTCTAACCAACCATTATCTATCAGAATCTTTGCGCCATCTTCTGCATATTTAGCAATTTCCGCAGACAAACGAACATAATGCACAGATAAATCTTTTCTTGTGCTTGTTGCCATTGCTGTACCATAAAAGCCTATACTAAGACCGATCAAAGCTGTAGTCATAAACATCATCAATTTATCTGAAAAAGGAGCCGTTTTTGAATTCGTTATCTCGTTATCCCAAGTCATAGGGACTGGCAAATCATTATCTTTTAACACGGAACCAAATACCTCTGTATGTTTAAACGCAATTTCTTTTCCACGCAGCATAAACTTTCCTACTTCCTTGGACTGAGCGACTTGACTGAATCCTATCATTACAGCTTTCCCCAAAGCATTTCTTTGCAAGTTTAAAAAGAGGTGTGTAATTTCAATTGCTGATAAAGGTCTTTTGTCACCGAACCAACCAGACATAAACTTTTGGTCCTTAACAAAGCTTACTTCTTGAGAGGGGTTCAGGTATGGAGAACGGATGAATAAACCTTTTGATAACAATAAATTTTTAGTTGAACTCTCAAACTCACTGAGTTCATGGATACATTCAGAGAAGTATGTATCTATATCTGAACGTACAGATACTGTCTTCGCAACAGCATAAAAATTAAGAGCCATTGCCCCCATACTGTAGCTGAAATATAACATAAAGCTATCTGAAAACAACTTTGGAGCAGAAGTATTTACATCATCTTTTACTACAAACCCTTGGGGTACAGGGAATCTTTCTTTATGGAAAATAGTAGTTAGTTTTTGTAAATGCTTTTCCGTTAATTCTAAACCCTTAGCTAGAATTGATTGTACCTGAGTATCTTCTACCACTTTTGAAAAATAGGTAAATAAGCAGTGACACATGCTACTATTCATGTAAGATGACCACAGTTGAGCAATCTCTGAAGCACTCAATTTAACATTATGTTCGGTTTCCATTTACTTATCTCCTCACAGATTTAATCTTCTTTTAGTATGTGAAATCAATCTGTAAGTATTCTTAAAATGCTCACTTTCATTCTCTAGAAGAAAGATCTTCCACTCCCTCAGACATCTTTTCTTTATTTGAATGAGATTTTATTTTGTGGGCAAATTACAAAAAACGTCAGTTAACTACTACCACTCAAAAAAAGTTATGCTTTTCTGTACAGAGGTAATCTTTTTCTTTTTTGAAGCTGTATAAAATATGCTTATCTTTTTCTTTCCTTTATTAAAAACTCATTCTATATTCAAATTGTAACTTTTCTCATAAAAAACATTAGCCTAAAGATAATTTTACATTCAATAATATACGATATTCTAGGCTGAAAAGGAAAATACAGGATATGACAGGACTTGTTATTGCTATTATTGCATTTAATTTTATTGCATTTACTACAAATAAAAGATTAACAGGAAATCAAATTTTTCATATTTGGATGTTTACCATTGCCTTTCAACATATGTTTGATGTTTTTATTGATTTGAAATATCACGCCTACTGGTATTTTACAAAACATGCTGATTGGAAGGGGATCCTTGTCCATACTGTACTGCTTCCACCTGTTAACATGATGTTTCTTAATTGGTACCCTTTTAAGATGCCAATTATGAAAAAGATTTGCTACCTTATCTTTTGGTTAGTAGGTATTTTACTTTATGAAATGATTACATTACTCCCAGAACCCTGGGGGTACTTTCACTATGGCTGGTGGAATTTAGGTTATTCAGCTATTATTGACCCTGTGCTCCTACTCATTATGTTAGGGTGTTATAAGTGGATATGTAAGCTGGAAAGCAAGTTATTAGTATGTAAGAAGGAAAAATAGAAAGCTACCTCAATTTAAATATTTCGTAATCGCTTTCATTTATACTTTATCGAAATGACTGGATAGGTTATAATGAATATCTACAAAAATATTAAATGATATGTAAGTAATAAGCAATTACACCCTTAATATCTAAAAAAAGAAAACCCCTCAAATGTAAGGGGTTTTCTTTTTAAGTTCAGTCGGGTAAGTTAGGGGCATCGCTGCCCCTGCCTCCCCTAAGAACCGTGCGAGTCCCTTTCAAGACACATCGGCTCAAGCCTCCCATTGCAGATCCATTTGCTGTCGTATCCTCATCACATACCATATCGGTAAGTAAAACGTACGCCGACGCTCCAAATGGAGGTATACATAACAGTACGTTTCTTTCGTCAGAAGATAGCCACAACCTTATGTTCCTACGAGAGACCAACGAGAAGTCAGCTCCTTTTCGGGCCTATCATGGGTTTGTCCGTAAGGACGATAGTATCCATCCAGTTATACAGTTTCCTGCTTTCCTGTTCTCTTTCGAGATAATGGCATTTGCTTTCTCTCGTATCCTTTACCCTCTGCCACATCGTTTGACTTTGCAGTCATCCTACTGTTTACACAGATGACAAAGGGCTTACCAAGTTCCGCATCTTATAGATACAACGAGGTTAGGTGGGTTCTTTACTCCGGGCAAGATACGGGACGCGTCACAGCAGCATTATGAATCTGCTTTTCCTCTTGCCAATACCCAGGCAAATCTGTGCACTATCCTGAGCTAACATTGACGAAGCTTACAAACCTTCACTAATGTTCACCATGCTCATCTTCCCCTAGCAGTGTTCCGAGTCGTGCACTGACTCTCTGTTTCCGCATTTCCGCATGCAACCCACGAATCCGTTACCAGAAACGCAGTTTTGGACGGGGATAGCTTTTGCGTCTAAACCAGTGGCATAAGCCACACTATATAAAAGCGACATCTTGTCGCACCATAATGGATGTTCTAGGAACCTAAAGAGCTAAATATTACAATTTTTAAAGCTCACTAAATAAAAGAGGTGCCATCAAAAAATACTGCCTAATTAGGCAGTATTTTTATCTTTTTATGAGAAATGACGATTAATTGTATCTTCAACTTTGTTTAACATACCTTTATATCCTTCTTCATCAAGGTATCCAATACTTCCAAACAGTAAATGTTCTACAGTCTCAATTCCAGTGAAATCAAATATTCCAATGTCAGATGTTATTTTCAGACCAGCAGTCATTCCAATCTCATCGTAAACTTCATTAGGAGTGCCGTGAGTATTAATGATAAAGCCTTTTTTACCTTTCAAAAGCTTAATGATCCCTTCTTCACCAGGAGCATAAGCAAACCCGTATGCAAATACTCGATCTACATATCCTTTAAGAATGGCTGGAAGACCTGTCCACCAAATAGGATAAATAAATGTTATAGCGTCTGCTTCAGAAATAAATTCTTGTTCTGTTTTAATATCATTAGGAGTGTGTCCTGCTTTCATAGCTTCAGTATCTTCTGGTTTCAATACAGGTTGAAAATCCAGTGCATATAAATCACGTACAACAACTTCGTGACCGTTTTTCTTTAATGTATTAACTGTTGTATCCAAGATTGCATGGTTTAAGCTTTCTGGATTTGGATGTGCATAAACAATAAGATGTTTCATTTCAAATAACCTCCAAGTATTTATTTATTTTCATTTGATTATTAGGGGTAATCTAATATTATAGTCTTAGACGTTTTTTTAAAAGTAGTCATTTTTTTATAACATAGTCACAAAAATAGAACCATAAAGAAGGAGAGGTATTGATTATGGCACGAAGTTGGTTCACTCAACCTCCAGAAGAGCATAAAGAAGTTTGTCCAGTTACACAAACTCAAGACATAATTGCAGGAAAATGGAAAATCATCATTTTATGGCATTTAAGCACAAAAACCAGGAGATTTAATGAACTTCAAAGGCTGCTACCTAATATTTCAAAAGGAATCCTAACACGTCAGCTAAGAGAATTAGAAGAAGACCAAATGGTACACAGAGAAGTATATAAAGAAGTTCCTCCAAAAGTAGAATACTCTTTAACACCCTTAGGGAAAAGTTTCCTTCCTATCCTGCATAGTATGGGCGAATGGAGCAAAAAATATTTAAAGAGTAAATAAACAGGAATATTACTCTTCCAAGGAAAAGAAGATTCTATTTTAGCTTTAAAGAACATCAAAATTAGAGTGTATGTAATATTCACTTATAGTTAACATAATCACTCTTTCCGGAACACACCACAAAAAAGAACCCATGTGGCAGAAGGACTCTGACAAGGGTTCTTTTTCCGGAGTATGCAGCTTTTTATACACTGTTGATTTATCAACGTTTTCTCAGTAGGTGGTTGAGAAACTAATGTATAAGAAGTGCACCTTTTATACATATGCTCGCACGGAAAAATATAGTCCATATGGAAAAAATGTGATATTATTTATATGCACATGCATTTTATAGTAAAAAGCCACCTGTCCTGCAAATACTGGGTGGCTTTTTATTTTGTTAACGATAATAATTACTTTAACATTTTGTAATAGATTTGAATATGTTGCCCGTAATAGTATAACTAAAGGAAAAGAAAAAGCATAAATTGGTTGGAGAACAACTAGTTTGTGTTTTTTTGTACCTGTAACATATTTTATGTTAACTACAGTTGTACATCATATACAGCTTAAAAAAGAAAAAACTACCCGATCATCAGAGATCAGTAGTTTTTCTGTCTTGCATACCATTATTTTAAGGCGATGCTTTTTTGAAAACATCTTTTGTAGTTTGCCCTTGCTAATTTAACTTATACACTGTTTATTAATTTATTATATGTAAAATTATCGAAAGTAAATAAGCGTTTACCCGCAGATTAAAACAGGAGTTGACGATATTGGTACAGGTGACACTACTTATTTTGATGTTAGCATTAAGTATGACATGTGTATTGTTTGTAATGAACATATTTAAAGTTGGATTCGTGGAAGCAATGACTTCAAGTAACACTTTATCGAAAGTGTCTATTTCTCTGATGGGGGATTATGTACTGATTTTTACAGCGTTCTTTTGTGTGGTTAACAACCTTTAAAAATAGTAGAAATAAGGAGACAGCCATTCAATTTAAAAAGTGGCTGTCTTTCTCTGTATATACGAACTGAATAGATACCAACACAAGATCATTTATTTAAGTACTATTTTATAACTTTCCTTTTTAAAAGATATCGAGCGAGATTTAAGCATCTTCGTTAGTAAAAAGAGTACGAGCTGTTTGGATAAAGGCATCTGTTGCTTTTGATATACCTTTAATATCTAGCGCTGCTATATTAATTTCTCTGAACGTGTTTGGCTTCAACTCACGAAAAACTACTTGTTCTGGTAGCGACAAAATATTTTTTTTAGTTGTAATTGTAATCCCTAACCCTTCTTGTACCATACTTAACGCCGTGTCTATATAATCAACTTCAAATCGTATTTGAGGCTTCAATTTAAATTCTTTGAATAAATCATGGACTTGTACCTCATAACCGCCTCTTCCAAGGATTATATCTTCACCTTGTAAATCGGGAATACCTATTGTTTCTTTCTCATATAAAGGATGACTCGAGTGCATAATTACAATCAATTGATCTTTCATTAAGGGTACGATATCAAAATCTTTATCAGGAGGAATAATAATTCCTACATCAATGGATTTAGAACGTAACCACTCTTTCACTTGATCTACACTTCCTTCTGAGAGCTTGACTTCTAGACCGGGATACTTATCTTCCATTGTACGTATAATTTTGGGAATAAACCTAGTACAAGCAGTTGGGTAAGCTCCAATATGAACCTTTCCAATTTCTAATCCTTTTTCAGCCGCAATTAATTCATCTACTTTTTGTAATTCACACAGAATATTTCTAAAAATAATTAATATAAGCTCTCCAACATCCGTAAAAAATAATCCATTCTTCTTATTTCTCTTAATCAACGTCGTTCCTAATTCTGATTCAATAGCTGCTACGGCACGACTTACCGCAGGTTGTGTCATATGTAGTTCCTCACCAGCTTTTGTAAAACTTCCTGTTTCCGATATCTGAACAATAAGTTGAATTTGTGATTTATTCATATCATTTTTGTTATCTCCTATATAATTAATATGCATTTTATTTATGTTAGAACCTAATGTACCATAAAAGAGAATTAAACTTCAAGAAATTAACCGGAGGTAATTAGTATGATTAATCGTAATATATTATTTCTATTTGCACTTATACTAGCTGCATTTAACCTTAGGCCTGGTATAACTTCAGTTAGCCCAGTTTTACATGGGATAACGAAGGAACTAGGTATGAGTTCTACTTTAGCTAGTTTGCTCACTTCTATTCCTTTATTATGTTTTGGTTTTTGTTCGTTATTTGCTGGCCGTTTAGCAAATCGTTATCAATCAGAGAAAATTATTACATTTTTTATAGCCTGTATAGGTATTGCAACGTTTCTACGCGTCTTTACAAATTCCTCAATCTACCTATTAATAACGGCTTTATTAATTGGTGCAGGAATTGGTATTGTAAGTCCTTTACTTTCTGGTTTCATCAAAAGTTACTTTCCAGAGAAGGCAGCATCTATGATCGGCATATATTCTACTTCAATGGTAGTTGGTGCATCCATTTCTATTGGGCTAACCACACCACTTCAACACTGGCTCAATAATTCATGGAAAAATGGATTAGCATTTTGGAGTATTCTTGCTCTACTCGCTATTCCACTTTGGTTTATGGTAATAAAACACTCTCATACGCATACAAGTAAATTTTCACAAAAGAGGAATGCTTCTTTACCATTAAAAAATAAAAAGGCCTGGTTATTAACTTCTTTTGTAGGACTTGTAACTCTTTTATTTTATTGTTTTGCAGCATGGCTACCAGCAATTGTAGAGGAAAAAGGGTGGACGCCAGCATTTGGTGGTCTTGTAGGTACAATAGTTATGATTGCACAGCTACCAGCTACTCTTTTGTTGCCTAGTCTTTTGAGAGTAATACCGAGTAGAAGATTTTGGATTACATTCTTTACTTTTAGTGTAATTATTGGTTTATCCCTTTTATGTTTTACAAACTTAACACCTATTGTTTCAAGTATATGTTTAGGGATTGGTGGCGGCGGTCTTGTCTCGCTAACCTTATTGTTACCAATAGATAAGGCATCTTCCCCTATGGAAGCAAGTACTTGGTCAGCGATGACTCAAGCGATTGGATATATGATTGGTGCAGTGGGCCCATTTATAATTGGATTTCTTCATGATTATCTAGGAAGTTTCGTTCCGACATTATATCTTCTTATAATTATAGGATTCATTGTTATCTTACTAGGATGGAAAATCACTAAACCAGCTAAGGTTAAAGTAGAGAGCCTACCTGTGAAATAAAAACCACGTTCTATTTCGTGGTTTTTATTTTAGCTATTGAAAAAGATAATATAACAACTTTTAAAGTATAGAGTAATATTTGTATTCGCAAGAGGAGGTTTGGTCTCATGAATATTTTAATTTTAGGTGCAACTAGACGAGTTGGAGGTCAAATAGTGAATCATGCTCTTCATGACAGACATCATGTTACTGTATTAGTTCGCACTCCAGAGAAAATTCAAATAAATAATGAAAATTTAACGATTATTCAAGGGAATGTTTTAAATAAAGACGATCTTGTCCATGCAATAGATGGGGTTGATGTAATTATTAGTGCACTAAATACTGATGGGACAACTACTCTGTCAGAAAGTATGCCACTAATTATCGAAGCAATGAAAAGCGAAGGTATACAACGGATTATAACTATAGGAACTGCTGGTATCTTACAAAGTAGAAGCACTCCACAATCAATGCGTTATCAGTTAAGGGAATCAAAGCATAAGTCAGTCCGTGCAGCAAAAGAACATCATGAAGTTTACAATATGCTAAAACAATCCAGACTCGAATGGACAATTGTCTGCCCTACGTATTTGTCGGATGGAGAAAGCATAGGTAAATATCGCGTGGACTATGACTTTTTGCCAGAGGGCGGAACTGAAATATCCGTGTCAGATACAGCAGAATTTACATTTAGCCAGACAAAAAGTAACGATTACATAAAATCACGTGTAGGTATCGCCTACTAATAAAGTCTTATATTACTCGGTTATTAGCTTAAGATATATTTTTCTATCTTTCAGAGGTGACGTTATGGATTTACATGATTTAACAGGTTATCTTATTCATCGTACAGATGTAAGATTAATGAATTATTTTAAGAAAAAGCTCAAACCTTATGGCATGACTCCAGTGCGATGGACCATTATTAGCGTTCTAGACACTCAAAAAGGGATAACTCAAAAAGAACTAGCAGAAGTTATTGATAAGAAACAAACAACTATCGTAGAAATGATTTATGCTATGGAGGAAAAAGGACTAATAAAAAGAATATTCAGTGAACAGGATCGTCGCTCACATTATCTGTTTCTTACAGAAAAAGGGGAAGAGATAAAGAAGACCCTTTCGCCTTTAGTTAAAGACGCTCATCTCTTCGTTACGCGTCAATTAAGTGATGAAGAGATTGATCAACTCAAAACATTGTTAAATAAGGTATATAATACTCCATGTTAATCAATATTCCTTATAAATATAAACTTTCTTTATTTTGATTAAAATTCCTGTATTGATATGCAGGAATTTTTTATGATGAAATACGATTTAGCATGACTGTCGCGTGAATTGTTTCAAGTTAAAAGAAAGATAAACACGTTGGAAATACCACTATAATCCAGAAGATCTAACGAATCATTAAAATCAATTTAACAATTCAAAGAAAATCCTTAATTTTGTTCTTTTTGCATTTTGAAATATAATCAAATCAATCGTCCGCAAAAGTATACTTTTACGGACTTTTACTGGTTATTGTAATACTTATTATGTTAACTAAAGTGGTATACGATATATATCTTAAAACCAAAACACCTACTGACTAGGCCTAGTCAGTAGGTGTTTTGGTTACTTAATTAGGTTTTATGAATTGTATATTTTAGTGAAATTATAGCAAAAAAAAACGCCCCTTATTTGGGGCGCACTCTATTGTTATTATAAAACATAACCTAAAAAAAGTCTACAATTTCATTTTTTTTTATATTATAGTTTGATTACTGAATTCAGTAATGCCCATGGGTACATTTAAAATTGAAAGGAAAATTTCTATGACACACAAACACGTTCCTGTTTTAATAGTGGGGGGAGGTCTTAGTGGACTTACCTCTGCTCTTTTTTTGGCACGTCATAACATTGATTATTTACTCATTGAAAAACACGCCGGAACAGCTATGCATCCAAAAGCCGGAGGTATTACATTTCGTACGATGGAAGTATTTAGACAACTTGGACTAGAGGCAGCTATCCGTACTGCTAGTGAACCGTTAGATAATATTCGCGGAAGGATTGCTGTAGAGACAATCAAAAGCATAGACCCTAAGAAATTAGAAACTGCGGAGGACTCCCAAAAGGCTATTGACAAAGAGAGAATAGAAAATTTTGAAAAGGTTAGCCCTTCAAAGCCAGCATCTTGTAATCAAATGGAATTAGAACCTATCCTTCTTCAAGCTGCTAAAGAAAGAAAGGGGGATATACGCTATAATACTGAACTTATAGAGTATCAACAAGACGATTTAGGGGTAACAGCTACTATAATGAATCGAGCGACAGGAATGAAGGAAATTATCCGAAGTGATTATTTAGTTGCGGCAGATGGTGCTAAAAGTACAATTCGTCAATATACAAAAATTCCAACTACCGGAAGAGGCGTCATCGGTGGACATTATATTAATATCTATTTTCAGGCAGATCTGAGTCATTTTCTGAAAGGCAGCCAGTTCGGTTGGATTCAAATCCTAAAGGCAGAAGTATTTGGTGCGCTTATCACCGTTAATAATCTTGATGAATGGGTTTACCACGTGGCCTATAATCCCTCACAGGGAGAAAGTCCGGAAGATTTTTCTGAAGAGCGATGCTGTGAGATTATAAAAAAAGCTATAGGAGTTTCAAATCTTGATATTGTCATCTTTAGTATTTTACCTTGGGCAGCTGCAGAACAGACAGCCACTCGTTTTCAAGATAATCGAGTCTTTCTAATTGGAGACGCAGCTCATCTTATGCCACCTGCTGGCGGATTTGGCTCGAATACAGGTATTCAAGATGCTCATAATTTAGCTTGGAAGCTGGCTGCAGTGATACACAAACAAGCTCATCCACGATTGCTCCAGACTTATCATGATGAAAGACACTATGCTGCAGAATTAACAACGAAATATGCCAGTGATTTGTTATTTAGTGCTATAAAGAAAGGTGTAAGCACCCTCAATAGTATGGATCATCTTGCAGTTACTGTAGGGTATAAATATAACTCAACAGCCATTATCAAGGAAAACTCCGATACAACACATAGAATGGATCAATTAGAACTAAACGGAAGACCAGGTACACGTGCTCCGCATATGTGGTTGAAGTATCAAGATAAGTGTATATCTACCTTAGATTTAATAGGTGAAAATTTCGTTTTATTTACGGGAGAAGATAATAGCCTTTGGCGCACTGCTGCCCGAAATGTATCTTCTCACTTAGGTATCCCTATTAATGTTTATGGTATCGGTTTACAAGGGGATTGTGTTGATTATAATGATAAGTGGGAAGCATTGTACGATGTTACCTCTCAAGGAGCTGTATTGATAAGACCAGACGGTTTTGTAGCATGGCGTACAAAAGAGGGAGAATCAAATCCTCCTCTAATCCTTAAACAAGTCATGACTAGCATACTATGGTAAATAAACTAATACGAATGCTTCTGATTTAAATTTGTTTAAAAATTAAATAATAAAAATCTTAAAAGGCATACGTTTTAAAACGTATGCCTTTTAAGTGAGCTTTCATAAAAAATCCCAAATTATAAATATCAGATAATGCATATAGGGTTTGTCGAAAACTATTTTATCAAATAAATTCCAGATTTTAAATATGGAAATATAATCAATTAAATGGATTTAGTTGGATAACATTAGTGAATTAGATACAATTGCATAATTAGAAAGGTGTAAACAGTGACTATAAACTATACGTTCACAAACACGAGGAAGCAAAAGTAGGAAGCAAAAGTAGGAAATAAGTTAAAACAAACGTTGTATCATGCCAGTGATGAATTTTTCGACATGGGCATATACTTATTATTTGGTGCACTCGTAGCAAGTTTATTTCAAACCTTTTTAGATAGACCTACTTCATTAATGATAAGCTATACGCATTCAAAATAGTTATATTCTTCTATTATTATGTTAAAGTGCTGCGAAACGTATGACTAGAAATGAAAGTAACAAATATTAAATGACTTTTCACCATTCTTTCATTTTTCTATGATAAAGTACAAATGTAAAAAGAAATGTTCATGTAAATATTAAATGATCTTTGTATAAAAAGAATATGATATCCAAAGATTTGTTTGAATTTGCATTTTTAAATAATATGGTCTTTATGGTTTTGATTAAGCTCACTTTCCTTGAGACTACTATTTGTTTATGTTATAAAGATAATTTTTTATTACGGCTATTGTATATATGCATTTTATTGTGAGATTGTCCCCTTTAGGTAAATAGTGTAATATCAATGTTTGTAAGTGATATTACTCTCTATTTAAAGGGGCTTTTTCTATGTTTAGAAACAAATAGAAAATTTAAATATAAAGCACCATGATTATTTCTTAGTTGGAGTGAGTATAATGAGTTCATCTCTTTTACAAATGAACACCATTTTTATTAGTATTCTAATTGAAGCTTTACCATTTATATTATTAGGTGTAATTATTTCCGGTATTATTCAAATTTTTGTAACGGACGAAATGATGGCAAAAGCTATCCCTAAAAATAAATTTGGCGCAATTGTTCTAGCAAGTGTAATTGGGGCTTTATTTCCAGCTTGTGAATGTGGGATTGTCCCAATTACAAGACGTTTAATGGCAAAAGGTGTTCCCTTATATGCTGCTATTCCGTTCATGTTAACAGGGCCTATTATTAATCCTGTTGTCCTATTCGCGACATTTGTGGCTTTCGGTAATGATTGGAAAATCATGATTGAACGTGGTGTTGTTGCCTTTCTTGTATCTTTAATAGTAGGTTTAATTTTAGCCTTTCAATTTAAAACGCCACAAGTTAAAAATGAAATACATGTACACACTGCTTCCAAGAAGATGAGTGAAAAAATAGGAGATGCTCTTAAACATACTATTGATGAATTCTTTTCTGTTGGAAAATTTGTTATTATCGGTGGGTTAATCGCGGCTGTCATGCAAACTTATGTGAAGACCTCTACCCTGATGGATCTCGGGCACGGAGTAGTATCTTCAAATGTAGTAATGATGGGCCTATCTTATATTTTATCGCTATGTTCTTCAGCTGATGCTTTTATTGCTTCATCGTTTCGAAGTACATTTAATGATAGTGCAATTATAGCCTTTCTAGTATTTGGTCCTATGTTCGATATAAAAAATACATTAATGATGTTGAGCCAATTTAAGACAAAATTTGTTTTCTCACTATTTGTATACGTGTTTATTCTAGTATTAGTCCTATCTCTACTAATCATTCATTAAAAAGGAGGGATATTAATGTTTAGAGTTTTGATTTTGTTAGGCTTTACTATGATCTTTATGCACCTTCATGCAACTGGAGATATTTCAAAATATATTAACATGAAATATTCATGGATTTCATATGGAACAATTTTTTTACTGTGGTTTTTAACTATTGCAGAGCTAGTTTTTTATATGACAGGATCTGATGAGAAAGAGCAAGGTCATGACCATAATTGTGACTCCGGATGCGGTCATAGTCATGAATCACCGAACAAGTGGAAAAGACGGGCATGGTACCCTCTTTATTTCTTACCTGTTTTAACCGTCTTCTTTTTGCCTGTAGCTACACTTGATTCAAATATTGTTGAAGCAAAAGGATTTCATTTTCCTATTTATGATAAAAAAGATCCTTACTCCTCACATCAGTTTCTACAACCAGATACGAGTTCTTTTTATGGAGAAGATGCATACGATAAAATGATTCATAAAGATTTAAAAAAGTTTTCAAAAGGGAAAACCATTAATTTAGAAGATGAAGAATTTTTAAATGCGATGGAAACCATTTATCGATATCCTGGTGAGTTTACTGGAAAACAAATTAAGTTTAAGGGATTTATGTACCACACCAAAGAATTAAAAGACAATCAGTACTTTTTATTTCGTTTTGGAATCATTCATTGTATAGCTGATTCAGGCGTATTTGGTATGTTAGTTCAATTTCCGGATGATGTATCATTTAAAAATGATGATTGGGTAATGGTAACTGGTGAAGTAAGTACGATGTATTATCAACCATTTAAAAAGACAATCCCCATTGTAAAAGTAACAAAAGTAAAACGTGAAGAAAAACCAGATGATCCTTATGTATATCGTAATAATCAATAAATAAGAATAGAAAACGCAGGCTAACAAATGTTAACCTGCGTTTTTAGATTACTGTATAATTAGATCTTTAATAAAAATAATTAGTTCTGCTTCTTTCTTCTTAAACTAAAGATCAATGAAATAACGCCTAATACTAATGCAATAATGGAGAAGACACATTCGATATTTTTTCACATTAAGTGTAAAAAACATTGTAGAGGTAAAGCAACAGAATCGAATAGAGAATTTAAGTAGCTTATTTTTCTTACTTATAACGTATGTTTTTTTCTTTACCCTTTCCCAAACTATTTCATTCGATATAGGTGCCATTATAGGCGTCATTTTTTTTGCGCAAAAAAGGCAATCCACCACGTTTTTACGAATATAGATAGGAGAATATAGATCGAACTCGTTTTTTAATAAATCGATGGTAGAGGTACATCCATTTTCCTTTCGCTTTCACATAGGTCTCATCCACTCGCCAAGAATCATTTGTTGTCTTAAGGTGACGTCGCACGCGTTCATCTAACTCTGGTCCATATTGGTGAACCCAACGCATAATCGTAGTGTGAGCTATTGATAAACCTCGTTCTTCCATCATTTCCACTAAATCACGAAAACTAAGGTTGTACCGCAGGTACCATCGGGCGGTTAGTAAAATAATGTCCGGCTGATAATGTTTCCACTTAAATAGATTCTGCTTTTCCATACTGATCACGTCCCTTTTTTAGAGTACTAGTATCAGTATGTCCAAGGTTTAGAGATTAATTGCAAGTTAGATTGATTTTTTGCACCAGAACCATTCATAGGAATAATTGGGAAAACTTTAGAGTTTTTATTGAAAAGGGAACATTCGTTCTTGTATAATATAGAGAACGAACGTTCTTTGTCTTTGTTTGAGGAGTTCTTTCGGTCGATTATGGGCAGCTACCAAACGGAGTCATTATATGTATCGACATGAAGGCATTCTTTGCTTTGGTTTTTTCTATATCAAATACAAGCATTGAGGAAGAGGAGAAAATGAGCTTGTTTGAGGATATTGTGATCAGCGTGAAAGAAGCCTATGCGCTTGCCAAAACGATTGATGAAATTTGGCTTTCAACCTGTTTTAACAGAAGAGCAAATGGAACAGATTAATTTCCCCTTAAGCCTTACATACAAATAAAGAAGTGTACCTTATATATTATACGAGAGGCCAATGCATAAAAGAGACAGGACTCATTCAGTTTGTTGATTCCCTTGGGGATGTATTTGTTTTTATGGATGACGTATTTGAGTTAAAAAATAAAATGAGGTTAAACGAACTTATTGATGTTCGATTCGTATAGGATAGATGCATGGAGGCAGTAAATATAAATGATTATTCGAAGTTGGCTTTCTCTTTAAGAGTACCCAACTATACTATCATCTTAAAGGGCAAAGATAACCAGTATACAAATTATATAAAATTAGTTTTCTAAGGAGAAATAACATTGAACTCTACACTCAATAATTCAGAAGATATAAAAAGGGAAGAAGGACAAAAGCAGCTGCTTGAAAAAAGTCTTCAAGCTCATAGAAATAGAAAATGGATAATCAACTTTACTTGTACTATATCTTTTCTTTTAGCAATATTATGTTTTTGCTTTCAAGTGCCAGAAGCTATAATTATTACTGTCATCTTACTGTTCATATGTGTAACTTTCCAAATCGCACATAAAATGTTAGATAGAAAAATAGAGCTGCGCTTGAAACGTATAAAACAGGATCACAGAAAGAGCATATTCAAGATAAAATAAATTAATTTAATATGTACGGTATTAACTATGTTGGAAAGATAGCAGCTTATGAGGGTTCAAGAAATGTTAGTAGATGTGGATAGCTTTCCTATACTACCAGTACTAAGCTATTTAAAATATTTAGATGCTGCTTAGAAAAAAGCAATACAACTACATACTATTGATTAAAAAGGCCTTGAGTCTCGGCTGCAAATACAAGGGGTGAAAATAATGAATGAATTTTATAATGCATTAACATATGTAAATGAGAACTTTTATGAACCAAATCACTTCGCTATAAAAGCTATTCAAGAAGAAGCTCAGAATTCAGATTATGGTGCTGGTATATTTCAACTAAATTCAAAATCTGTACGATTTAGGGTGGCGAAAAATACACCTAATAAGGTAGGGCAGTTTGTATCCTTTTGGGAGAAAGATGAGAATCATAAAAACCAAGCCTTTTCATATGGAAAAGCTACCGATTTATTGGTTATTAATACCTTCACTAGTAAAAAAAGATTTGGACAATTCGTCTTTCCAAAAGAAGTTCTTTTAAAACAAAAAATTCTTAAAACGGCTACCACAAAAGGTAAAATGGCAATTAGAGTGTATCCGATATGGGATAAACCAACTAGCAAACAAGCTATTGAAACACAAAAATGGCAATTAGAATATTTTGTTGAGATGAATAATATCAATAGTTGGCCTCACCAAGAATTATTAAAGCTATATTCCTAAGGTGTCAACATTCTTATAATAAATGACCTGTTAAAATTATAATTTGTGAAGAAGTATAATTAAAGTAACGAGGGAGTTTGTTGAATAGAAGGGTTATTACAAATTATATATGTCTAGTATGTAATTCCTCTTAGTTTATCTATATTATTTAAAATTTATTCTTAATAATAAGGTAAGTGAGCGATGCGACAATCGCAATTCAGCTTACTTCAAAAGCTCCGTAAAAGTTGAGGTTCTCTTACGTGAATGCCGAGACAGCAGCATGAAGAAAATCATTTAGTTAGTATTTGGACTATAAAAGAAAGCGGGACTTAAATGGCAGTTGTTATTATTTGTTGCATGATTTTAGTAGGGTTTATCTTTATTTATGGAGGATGGAAGCGTTCGTATGATGAAATTAGTTCGGCTCCTGATATATGGATAGTAGAAATCTTCTTTGATATCATCGGAAAAATATTTAAGATTTCAGCAGAGAAACTTTTGCGTATCTCGCTTATGATTTTCGGGACTGTTTGGTCCTTATTTTTCCTTTTTATCGTGATAACACATGCATATTAAGAGGGGGAAAGAGGCGGGAAAAAAGTATTTTAGCCCAAGTGAAAAACGAACCATTGATCAAAATATTTGATTCGTGGTTCGTCTTTAGGTTGGATTCATTTCGTTATGTCTCAACCTCTTTTTTATTCAATTATATTTTCACTTGCGCTGTATTTCCCTCCATACCTTCTGTTTGCGAAGCAGTATCATAAGTATATTTATAATGGCATTAAGGGGAGCATTAGCATATCTAAATCTCCTATATTTTTGCTGTTTTGATCTCTTATTTCTTTAAGTTTACTGATGTTTTTAATATAGATATTTTGATTAGACAGCTCAATCAATTTTTCTTTACTCCATTTTTGAATGATTTTATTCACAGTAATACGGGAAGTCCCAACGTAGCGGGCAAAGGATGTTTGATTAAAGGGAAATTCCTCATTTTCTTTTACGAGCTTTAATAAATAATGAGCCATCTGTTGCTCGACGGGAAGATTAAGAAACGTAATAATTTCTGCTAGCAGTCTAAACTTATAGAGAAGAGAATTTGTAAAGTGAATTACTGCCTTCGGTTCCTTCTCATATATTTTTAGCATTGCTTCATTAGTAAAATAATATAAAACGGATGGAGTTGTGGTTACGGCGGTTGTTAAATAAGGCTCTTTATTAATCCCATTTTCACCTAATAACATGCCCTCAGGTACATAATTAACCGTACGTTCTGCTCCTTTCTCAGTTAAGAGAGTAATCTTTACACTTCCTTTATCTAAATAATAAAATCCTTTACCGACTTCTCCTTGATAATAGATAGTGGTGTTTTCTTCTAATTTTATCATCTGTCCGTACTTTAAAAAGGGACGCCATATGTATCGAAGGTTTACCATTCAATCACCTTTCTATAAAAGTGTATTTTAAACTTATAGAAACATTTAATAGATGAAGCAGAAGTATTATTCTATATTTTGATAACGTGACTAAAGCGTTTATCAATGAAAGAGATAATTTTTTAACAGATCCGGGTTCTTAATTAGAAATCTTTTATTTTTACTATCTATTAGTTTTTTTTCTTTCCATTTTTTTAATGTTTTATAAACAGTAACCCTCGTTAAACCGGTACATGTTGCTAAGTCCTTTTGTGTTAAAGGAATTTCATAATTTTTAAAGTCATGATAGATGTTTAAGAGCACAGCGGCGATTTGCTGTTCGGTAGTTAATGTATTTAAATTAATTTGTTCGGCTAAGATATGCATTTTTTGAATAATACTCTTTGTAATAAGGTTTAGTATGGGCGGATGGAGAGTTATAAGCGTTTTGAAATCGTCATAACTAAAATAATATAGTACAGAATCTTTTACCGTAGTAGCAGTAGTGAAATGAGCTTGTTGGTCCATTGCTTGAACTCCCAACAATTGACCTGGCAATACAATGTTTAATACACGCTCTTTCCCTAATGGGGTAGAGGTATGGACTTTAATTAATCCACTGTCCAGGTAATAAAATCCTTCTCCTATGTCTCCTTGTTCATATACCACATTTTTTTGTTTCATATATTGCCTTTTTCCGTACATTAAGTAGTTTTTGAAATTATTTTCATGATTGAAGAGAATAGCCATAATACTCACTCCTTAACCAAAATATAAGATACGCTTAAAAATTGAAAAGGCAATTGTAAGATCAAGTAACAAACTATAGAGTGGGGCATTTTATTTACGTTGCTATAAAAAACAAAATAAGTAAGCGCTTACAAATATGTGCGCTTTGTTTGATCTCTTTTTTAAAAAGCCAATATTTTTATAAAAACGTTAAGCTCTTTACAATATCTTAAAGCGAAAGATGCTTAAAAGCAATAATATAAATTTCTTATTCTTATTCGAGTTACTCCGTCTATTCCAAAAATAAAAAACTCCAAAAAAATGTTAACGGGACTACACCCCTAAAAAAAATCAAATACTATAATTCAATTAATTACTATTAAACCTTAGGGGGATGAACAAATATGGGGATTCGTACAGGTGCTCAATATATCGGTGCATTAAGATCACGCCAGCCAGAAATTTGGTTAGGGGGAAGAAAAATTACGAATGTATTTGAGGAAAAGGTATTTCAACAGCCTATTTTAGAAATTGCTAAGCTGTACGATATGCAGCATGACCCAGCTTACCAAGAGAACATTACTCATATTTGCGAAGAAACAGGAGAGAGAATATCAAATGCCTTCTTAATTCCTAAAAGTTACGAAGATTTAGTAGCTCGCCGAGAAGTGTTTGAAGCATTTGCAAAAGCTACCTTTGGACTGATGGGAAGAACACCGGATTTCTTAAATGTTGTGGTCACTTCTTTATTTCATAATGCTAGTTTCCTAGATAATTACAATGAACAGTGGGGCAAAAATATAAGAGATTATTATCGTTATATTCGTGATAATGACTTGTTTTTAACTCATGCTATTATTAACCCGCAGAATGACCGAAGCAAAGCCTCACATGAACAGCAAGATCTCTTTACTCATTTAGGTGCTGTCAAAGAAACACCAGATGGCCTTGTTGTAAAGGGAGCTAAAATGCTAGCTACACTTTCACCTATTACCGATGAAGTTATTGTTTATTCATTCCCAGGATTTAAACCTGGAGATGAACGTTACGCACTTGCTTTTGCGCTGCCAATTGATACACCGGGACTTCGAATTCTTTGCCGGGAAGCTATGCAAGACGGAACAAGATCAGTGTTTGATCATCCACTAGCCTCTCGATTTGAAGAGATGGATGCAGTATTGATTTTTAATGATGTGCTGATTCCTTGGAACCGAGTGTTTTTATATAACAATATTGAAGCTGCAAATCTTCTTTATCCTAAAACAGGAATCGCTCAACAACCTGCACATCAATCTGGTGTAAGAGGATTAATCAAACTCCAATTTGCAACGGAAGTAGCTTGTAAAGTAGCGGATGCAATCGGTGTAGATGGATATCTGAACGTTCAAGAGAGCTTAGGGGAATTGGTACAGTCAGTAGAATCTATTAGGGCTTTGCTTCGAACATCAGAGTATGAGTATACGATTAATGAAAAAGGAGAAGCTCTTCCAAATGAAACGGCTTTAGAAACAATTCGTGGATTGCTTCCTATAATGTACCCTCGTGCTATTGAAGTCATGCAAACAATTGGTGCAGGCGGTTTGCTTATGTCTCCTACAGGAGCAGATTTTGAAAATCTTGAATTAAGAGAGGATTTAAATCGTTATTATGGAGGCCGAGAAGGAGTACCTGCTATAGATCGTGTTCAATTATTTAAATTAGCATGGGACCTATGTGGAGAAGCATTTGGCCAAAGGTTACTTCAATACGAGCGATACTATACAGGAGATCCAATCCGTAAAAGAGCTATTTTCTACAATAGCTACAAGCGCAGCCACTCATTTGACATGGTAGATGCTGTATTAAATACAGAAGCTAAAAAGAAAGAAGTAACAAATAGCTGATACCCATACTCCTTTTATCTAAAAATGAACTTTGTTAATAGATACAGAGCCTAGGTTCATCACGTTCTTAATAAGGGAGGTGTAAAGATGCAAAGGTATGAGGACGGAATACTAACTTTACCAGCATCAGTAATAGCTATAGGTGCATTCGATGGCGTGCATCAAGGACATCAAGCAGTAATTAAGCGAGCTGTAACTCGAAGTAAAGCTTTAAAGGTACCCAGTGTTGTTTATACATTTGATCCTCCTCCTCGTTTTCATTTTCAAAAAGATCAAGTGTTAACGCCTATTGATCAAAAGGTACATCTGATAGCTAGATTAGGAGTAGACTACGCAGTTATTATCCATTTTGATGAGTTATACGCTAAGCGCCCATCAATCGATTTTATCAGTAACTTAAAAAAGCTTAATCCATCGGAGATCATAGTAGGCAACGATTTTCGTTTCGGCCGAAATAGAGAAGGAGATATCAAACTGCTAGCAAAGCACTTTCTAGTAGATATCATCCCGCCTGTCTGTTGTGCAGAAGGAACAAGAATCTCTTCTACTAGAATTCGTCAGTTACTCCAGCAAGGCGCAATTGAACAATCAAATGATTTATTAGGCTGGTCTTTAGAAAAGGAATATGTATAGAAAAATTAGTGTTTGAAGCTAAGTATGATACTTCTTTAGAAGGAGGAAAGTGAAAATGAAATTATTAGGCATATCAGGCACGATTATAGGTTCTAAAACAGGCGCTGTTGTTCAACAAGTACTTGAAGAAGCTAAATTGCGGCATCCAGACATCGAAATTGAATTTTTAGATTTACGAGATTACACTATTCAATTTTGTGATGGTCGCGATCCCTCTGCTTATTCAGAAGATACTAAAAAAGTCATTGAAATTATCTCTAGTGCTGATTTTTATATAATTGGTTCACCTATTTTCCAAGGCTCAATCACTGGTGCTCTTAAGAATGTATTTGATTTAATACATCCCCAGGTTTTCCGAAATAAAGTAATGGGGTTCATTGCCACAGGCGGGACTTATCAGCATTATTTAGTAATTGAAAATCAGTTAAAGCCTATTGCGGGTTACTTTCGTGCTTTTGTGGCACCGAGTTATGTATACGCTCATACCACTCACTTTAATCAAAAGAATGAGGTAGGAGATCCGGAAGTGTTAGATCGCATTAAGAATTTAGCAAATGAAGTCGTCTACATGCAGAAAAAGCTAAAAGTAAGCGAGCTGGAAATCCTTAATTAATCACATTTTAAGATTTTAGTATTTTCAAGTGCAGGAAAAATAACTTTTATTTTTTGGAAATTAAAATTTATTAAAAGGAGATTATCTCAATGACAAATACTATTCAATCATCTAAGCCATTAAATCTTTGGAAGTTTATCGAAGAGCATAAAGATCAGTTGAAACCACCTGTCAACAATAAAGTGGTATGGAAAGATTCAGAATTGATGTTTATGGTTTTGGGAGGACCAAATAAACGCCGTGATTTCCACGTAGATCCTTCCGAAGAGATCTTTTATCAATTAAAAGGTGATTGCTATGTTGAAATCATTAATGAAGAAGGCAAGCGTGAAGTTGTAACGGTGAAAGAAGGAGAAGTGTATTTACTTCCTCCAAACGTTCCGCATTCTCCACACCGTGTAGCAGATACAATCGGTATTGTTATCGAGCGAAACAGAAGTGAAGGGGAGTTAGAAGACTTTGTATGGTTCTGTGATGAATGTGATACGGAGATGCATCGTGTGAAAGTTCAGCTAACCAATATTGAAATTCAAGTAAAAGAAGCCATTCAGGAGTTCAACAGCAGTTTAGAATTACGCACATGTAAAAAGTGTAATCATGTCATGGCACCGGAAGCGAGTGAATGGAAATGCGAATAGATTTTCATACACATATCATTCCGGAAAGTTTCCCTGATTTTGCTCAAAAATATGGCGGTGAACGCTGGCCAGTGCTAGAACGTACATGCACATGCGGCGCATCGATTATGGTTGGAGGAAAAAATTTCAGAGACGTAACGGACCAAGTATGGAGCCCTGAAAAACGTATAGCTGACATGGATAAAGAAGGAGTAGATATTCAAGTGTTATCTCCTATCCCTGTTACTTTCTCTTATTGGGCTCAGCCCGAACATGCATTAGAAATGGCTAAAATCCAAAATGATTTTATTGCAGAAACAGTTGCTAAGTACCCTGATCGCTTTGTTGGGTTAGGGACGGTTCCTATGCAAGACGGACCTACGGCTATTAAAGAAATGGAACGGTGCATGAATGAATTAAAACTGCATGGAATTGAAATTGGGACAAACGTCAATGGTCAAAATTTAGACCATCCATCTTTCATTGAGTTTTTTCAAATGGCTGAAAGGTGGGAAGTGCCAATTTTCATTCACCCATGGGAAACGTTAGGCCGTGATCGAATGCCGAACCATAACTTTATGTATACCGTAGGAATGCCAAGTGAAACAGCACTAGCGGCTGCAACTCTTCTATGGAGCGGCATTATGGAGAAATTCCCTAAATTAAAAGTCTGTTTTGCACATGGAGGAGGATCTTTCCCTTATATTCTTCCTAGATTAGATAAAGGGTGGGAAGTGTGGCCACACCTCAGATTGACAACACATCCTCCTAGTTATTATGCAAAGCAATTTTATTTTGATTCGTTAAACTACGATCCACTAAACATAAAGTACATGATTGAACGTTTTGGACACGAAAAGATCTTTATGGGGTCAGATTATCCATTTTTACTACGTGAAGTGATTCCTGGAAAAGTTCTGGATGAAACGCTAGATTTAACTGAACAACAAAGGTTAGATATGTTAGGTGGAAATGCCGCGAAGTTTTTAAACATTGGGCAAGAGAAAAGGAGTGACATTTATGCCAACAGTGCAAACACCAGAGAATAGATTACAAGAACTTGGCTTAACGCTGTCAAAGGTTCGTCCTTCAGTAGGAAACTACGTCAGCTGTGTACGAACAGGTAATTTATTGTTTACTGCTGGCCAAGGTGTAGATCAATATCACGGCAAGTTAGGTAAGGATTTAACAATTGAAGAAGGTTATAAGGCCGCTCAGCAATCCATGCTGAATTTATTGAGTGCGGTAAGTTATGAGTTAAACGGGTTAAGCAAAGTGAAACGTATCGTTAAAATTCTTGGTTTTGTAAATAGTACAGAGGACTTTACAGACCAGCCTAAAGTAATGGATGGCGCTTCAGACTTGCTCGTAAAAGTATTTGGGGATAAAGGGAAACACGGCCGTTCAGCTGTAGGAATGGCCCAGCTCCCCAATAACACAGCTGTAGAGATTGAAATGGTTTTAGAGATTGAGGATGAGGAGGATATCCGATGAGTAAAGAGGCAGTTATTGAAAAAATGACAGTAAAAGATGCAAAGCTTTTTATTAATGGAGAATACGTAGATGCTCTATCCGGTCAAACCTTTGATACCTTTAATCCAGCAACGAACGAGAAATTAGCTTCTGTAGCTAATGGCGGCACAGAAGATGCAAAGCGCGCTATCGACGCAGCTCAACGTGCATTTGAAAGCGGTATTTGGAGCAAGATGCCCGTTGAAGAGCGCTCTGCCATCCTTTGTAAAATGGCTGACTTAATTATGGAGAAAGTAGATGAACTTGCTTATTTAGAAACTCTAGATGTAGGAAAACCTATTAAAGAAAGTCGAGAGTTTGATATTCCACGAGCAGCTCAAAACTTCCGTTTCTTTGCTGAGATGGCTAAATACATGGTGCATGAGCATTACGAAAAGCATAATGTAATGTCTTATGCCAAGTATTCACCAGCGGGAGTTACAAGCCTCATTATCCCTTGGAATCTACCTTTTATGCAGATGACATGGAAAGCTTCAGCTGCTTTGGCATCTGGTAATACAGTGGTTATTAAGCCCGCTTCTTATACACCATTAAGTGCAGTGATGCTTGGAGAAATCGCTAAGGAGGCTGGATTGCCTCCCGGTGTATTGAATATTATTACGGGTCCAGGGAATACGGTAGGGACTACTATGTCTACTCACCCGTCCGTTCGTCGTATTTCATTTGTAGGGGAAAGTAATACAGGAAAAACGGTCATGCGAAATGCAGCAGAAAACCTCATTCCTGTTTCGCTAGAGCTTGGAGGCAAATCAGCCAATATTGTATTTGAAGATGCGGATTTGGATGAAGCAGTAAAAGGATCTATCGAAGCAATCTATCGAAATCAAGGAGAGATATGCTTAGCAGGTTCTCGTTTGCTTGTACAAGAAAGCATTTATAAGCAGTTTCTTGAAAAGTTCACAGCAGCGGTAAGAAATATTAAAGTAGGCGATCCCCTGAGTGAAGAGACAAACATGGGAGCACTTGTATCACAAAGTCACTTAGAAACGGTCGATGAATATGTCCGAATTGGTTTGGCGGAAGGAGCTAAACTTGCATGCGGAGGAAAAAGAGTAGAAGGTTTAGAAACAGGAAATTTTTATGAGCCGACTGTTCTTTACGACGTAGATAACAAAATGCGTGTAGCTCAAGAAGAAATTTTTGGTCCTGTACTTGTTGTCATTCCATTTAAAACAGAAGAGGAAGCGATTCAAATTGCTAATGATTCTATTTATGGATTAGCAGGGGTCGTTTGGACAAATGATTTACGAAGAGCACAACGAGTTGCTTCTCAAGTTACTGCTGGATTACTTTGGATCAACTGCTGGTATATTCGTGATTTAAGAACGCCATTTGGTGGAGCAAAAGCAAGTGGAATTGGTCGTGAAGGCGGCCGACACAGCTTTGAATTTTATACCGAAGCCAAAACAATTACGATGAAACTTTAACTCTATAGTTAGAAGTAACTAGCTAGACTTCATTTAAAGAGTTTCCTCATTCTTTTATGTGTATAGAACTTAGTTTAAACACATAGCTTACTTCTTTCTCCTGGTGAGTTATGTTGTATCAAAAAAAGAGGTGGTTAACGGATGCGTACACTCGTTAGTGAGCTTGCAGAAGAACTTTTAGAAGCAGAAAAGACGAATCAGCCAATTTCTCCTATTACAGAACGACATGTTTCTTTATCAGTAACTGATTCTTACCATATTCAATTAGAGATTGTAAAAAGAAAGCTGGAAGAAGGAAAAAAAATTATTGGTAAAAAAGTTGGTCTAACCAGTAAAGCAATGCAAGATATGTTAGGAGTTAGTGAGCCTGATTATGGACACTTATTTGATGATATGAAAGTAACTGATAATGAAATAATCAACATTAATTCAATGGTGGCTCCAAAAATTGAAGCGGAAATTGGATTTATTCTAGAGGAAGATTTAAAAGGGCCAAATGTTACCTACTTAGATGTCTTAATGGCAACGAAATACGTGGTGCCGACCATCGAAGTAATTGATAGCCGTATTGCCGATTGGAAAATCAAATTAGTCGATACGGTTGCAGACAATGGCTCCTCTGCCAAAGTAGTGGTAGGGAATAAATATTCCACAATTGAGCAAGCCGATCTACGTACCACTAGTATGCTTCTCTATAAAAACAAAGAGCTTGTCGCAACAGGAGCTGGGGCAGCTGCCCTTGGACATCCAGCACATGCGGTTGCATGGCTGGCAAATAAGCTATCTGATTTCGATATTTGTTTAAAAGCCGGCGAATTAATCTTACCAGGCGCTCTATCTGCAGCAGTACCAGTCACGAGTGGGGATGTAGTAAAAGCAGAATTTGGCTCACTTGGTTCAGTATCCGTACGTTTTGAATAATACAGGAAAGAAGGTGAAGAGTGTTGGAAAAAGTAAAAGCCGCAATTATTGGCTCAGGAAATATTGGGACAGATTTAATGTATAAGCTTCAGCGCAGCGAATTTATCGAGTTAACAGCTGTCCTTGGAATTGATCCGGATTCAGATGGTCTAAAGAGAGCGAGAGAAGCAGGATATAAAACATACAGCAATGGAATAAAAGCCCTTGCTGAAAATCCAGACCTGGCGGAAATTGTTTTTGATGCTACATCGGCTAAGGCTCACGTTAGACATGCAAAGATTTTAAAAGACTTAGGAAAAATGGTTATCGACTTAACTCCTGCTGCTAAAGGACCTTTCGTGTGTCCTCCTGTTAATCTTGGAGAAAATCTTGAATCAGAAAATGTAAACATGATTACGTGCGGCGGCCAAGCGACTATTCCTATCATTTATGCAATCAACCAAGTTGCAGATGTAACATATGGAGAAATTGTAGCTACTATTTCTAGCCTAAGCGCTGGACCAGGAACACGAGCAAATATTGATGAGTTTACTGTTACCACAAGAAAAGCTATTGAAAAAGTAGGAGGTGCAGACTGCGGAAAAGCTATTATTCTCTTAAATCCGGCTGATCCACCTATCTTAATGCGCGATACAATTTATTGTAAAGTGAAAAATATGAATAAGGAAGCTATTCAAAAGGCTATTAAGGATATGGTCAAAAAAGTACAAGAATATGTACCAGGCTATAATTTAAAGCAGGAACCATTATTTGATAGTAATCAAGTAACAGTCTTTTTAGAGGTAACTGGAGCTGGAGATTATTTTCCTTCTTATGCCGGTAACTTAGATATTATGACGGCTGCTGCTGCGAAGGTTGCGGAAGATTATGCCCGCTATAAACTCGAAGAAAGCTTATATGGAGGAATAAAGAAAGAGAGGGCTATGACGAATGAAACGTAACAGTGATAAGCCTATTAAGATTACAGAGGTCAGCCTCAGAGATGGAAGTCACGTAGTCAAACATCAATTCACAGAAGCACAAGTAAAAAGTGTAACGAGAGCGCTGGACGATGCAGGGATGCACTATATAGAGGTTAGTCATGGGGACGGGTTAGGAGGCTCGACTCTGCAATACGGAAAGTCCCTTGTTGACGAAATGAAATTAATTGAGGCTGCGGTAGAAGAAGCTAAACAAGCCACCGTTGCTGTTCTTTTAATTCCGGGAATTGGAACGGTACATGAGCTAAAGCAAGCAAATAGCCTTGGGGCAGGCTTAGTTCGAGTAGCTACACATGTGACGGAAGCAGATGTTTCTGCTCAGCACATCGAATATGCTCGGAAACTTGGGATGGAAACCTTTGGTTTTCTGATGATGGCCCATTCAGCACCCGTAGAAAAGCTTGTGGAGCAAGCAAAGTTAATGGAAAGGTATGGGGCACAAGGGGTTTACATAACTGATTCAGCAGGAGCTCTTTTGCCTCATGAAGTTCGTGAACGTGTTAGAGCACTTCGTCAATCTCTTCAAGTTGAAGTAGGTTTTCACGCTCATAATAACCTTTCGTTAGCTGTTGCAAATACGCTTGCTGCTATTGAAGAAGGCGCCACGAGAATAGACGGAAGTGTTCGTTGTTTAGGAGCCGGAGCAGGTAACACTCAAACTGAAGCACTAATAGCCGTGTTAAACCGTTTAGGAATAGATGTAGGTATTGATCTGTATAAAATAATGGATCTGGCTGAAGAGGTAGTAGCACCTATTCTGCCGGGCTCCCAAGAGATTCGAAAAGGCAGCCTCGCAATGGGTTATGCAGGCGTGTATTCCAGTTTCTTACTTCATGCAGAGCGTGCTGCAAAGCGTTTTAATTTGGATTCACGCGATATTCTACTTGAACTTGGTAAAAGAAAAGCAGTCGGCGGTCAAGAAGATATGATTCTAGACGTGGCTGCTGAGTTAGCTCAAAGAAAGGTGGAAATGTGATAATGCCTTTAACGAAAAGCGGAAATTTAGAAATCGTTGACTATCTTCTATCTGCAGAAAGAGAAGGGTATGAAGTAACAAAAGTGACGGAACGCTACCCTGATTTGACAATTGATGACGCTTACAACTTGCAAAAACAATTGATTGAACGAAAAGTGCAAGACGGTGTAAAACGAGTAGGTGTAAAGCTTGGTTTAACAAGTAAAGCTAAGCAGGAAATGATGGGGGTACATGAAGCGATTTATGGATATTTAACAAGCGACATGCTAGGACTTGAATGGGAACCTATAGTATTTAATCAGCTTATTCATCCAAAGGCTGAGCCTGAAATTGCTTTTCTAATGGGGGAAGACCTTTGTGGAACTAACCTAACTGAAGAAGATGTTTTAAAAGCAGTAAAATATGTTGCACCAGCTCTTGAAATTATTGACAGCCGTTACTTGGATTTTAAATTTACTCTTCCTGATGTAGTAGCTGACAACTGTTCGTCTTCACGTTTCATTGTAGGGAGCAATTGGGTAAAGCCTGACCGAGTGAATCTAGCTCATATCGGAATGGTGATGTCTAAAAACGGGGAGGTTGCTACAGTAGGCGCGGGTGCTGCCGTGCTAGGAAACCCCGCTAAAGCTGTCGCCTGGGCGGTTAATAAACTAGGTGAACATAAAGAAGGGTTGAGAAAAGGGGATATCGTATTAACTGGGGCAGTATCTGAAGCAATTTCTTTTAGATCAGGTGATAGTATCCATGCACAGTTCGCTGATTTAGGAAGCGTATCATTCAGTTGCAGCTAACTAGAATTTATTATAATTATTTTGTTTTTAAAATAGAAATAAAGACCCTTTGTTGTATAGAAAACTTTAAGGGAAGGCTATAGTATGCCGATTGTACAAGTTCACCTTTTGGAAGGAAGAGAAGAAAAAGATATTAAAAACATGTTATTAGAAGTAACCGAAGCAATTTCTAACAGCCTTCACGTTGAAAAGGAGAGAGTAAGGATCATTGTCAACGAGGTTCCATCCTCACACTGGGGAATTGCAGGAGTATCAAGAAAAGAAATAGATATAGATAAGGTTAATAAAAAATGAGTTGAAAAAATTTGATTAGCTATAAAAAAAGAGCGGTATGTTTATATACCGTTCTTTTTTATATACATCAGAAACTATCTAAGGAAAAAGATTCGTTCTTTCAATAGTTGATTTAAGTTAGTTGATTTTTTTCAGAAGCGCACGCACAGGACTTCCATCAGCTTCAGCTAGAGGAAGAGGAGCTGCGATTAGTTCATAGTCCCCTGAAGGGATTTTATCTAGTACAACACCTTCTAAAATATGAATTTCGTGGTATGCAAGTTCATGGTGAGCAGCTAGTTCTTTACTATCGAGTGGATCTACTGAAGGTAAATCAATTCCTAGCAGGCGAATTCCAAGCTTAGCAAGGTAAGGAGCTAAGCTTGGTTCAATATAAGGAATGGTTTCAGGGAAAACACTTCGGTCTTGCCATGCTTCTGTTCGAATCAATAAGCGTGTAACACCTTTTAAATCAACATCTGACAATTCATTTATTCCAATGCTCTTATTAGCTGGGATATGGACAACTTTTGTACGTCCAATATATAAATCTAAGTCTAAATCTATAACCTTTTTTCCCTGATTATCGAAATGAAAAGGTGCATCGATATGAGTGCCGGTATGGATACTCATTGTTATTTTTCCAACATTTACAGAACCGGTCTCTTCTTTACTCCAATTCACTTCATAAGAAAAGGGAGTATCACCAGGCCATCCTGCTATTTTTTCGTCTAGAGGTTGTGAAATATCAATCCATCTGCTCATTCTTACTACCTCTCTATCTTTTTATAGAATATTTATAACTTAGTTCGCAGGCTCCATAGTTCTGGAAAGAAGTGCTGATCCAGAGCTCTCTTTAAGTAATTCACTCCAGAAGATCCGCCTGTACCTTGTTTGTTTCCAATAATTCTTTCTACTGTACTCATATGACTAAATCGCCACATTTGCTGTTGATTTCCGATATCGACTAATTTTTCTGCTAATTCGTATAAGTCCCAATACTGATCTACATTCCGGTATACAGTTAGCCACGCATCCTCTACACTGGCATTCGGTTCATAAGGCTGTGAACAATCTCTTTGTAAGATTTCTTGATCTATCGGCAGTCCGCGTTTCATAAGAGCATTAATAGCAGCATCATAGATACTAGGCTCATGAAGAGCCGTTTGCATTTTTTGATACAAATCTGTGTCATGCTGGTAAACAGATAGTGTATGGACATTTTTATTTCCTAAAGCAAATTCTATTAGGCGATTTTGATAAGATTGAAATCCAGAAGATTGACCTAATTTATCTCTAAATTCCATGTACTCTGCTGGTGTTAATGTAGAGAGAACACTCCAAGATTGAATTAGCTGCTGCTGAATTCTTGAAACACGTGATAACATTTTAAATGAAGGTTCCAGGTTATTAGCACGGATGCACTGAATAGCAGCTGTTACCTCATGTATAATTAGTTTCATCCATAGTTCACTAGCTTGATGGATGACAATAAACAGCATTTCATCATGGTGATTAGAAAGTCTATGCTGACTAGATAATATTTTATCAAGGTGCAGGTAATCTCCGTACGACATAGCTTTCTGAAAGTCCGTTTGAAGTTCTTTCTCTAGTTCAATTGCATTTGGTTCCTTATTATTTGCCGTTTTCATTTTGTATCCCCCTTATTTTTATGTAAAATAACTTTTAAATGACGAACTTTAACGTAATTCCTCTAATTCCTCTTTCAAGTTGCTATTAGCCATATCTTCTACAAAATGATGGTTAACTTTTCTTTTTTTAGAGATAAAATAAACAATTGATAAGAATGCTAACCAAGGAATTCCAAACTGAAGCATAATTTTAAAATCTGTAAACCAAGTTGTAATCATCAAACCGAGTAATAAGATAGCTCCTAAAATCGTTAAATAAGGGAAACCAAGCATTCTTACGGGTAATTTCCTTCCACCTAATTTCTCCCATTTTTTTCGAAAGTATAGGTGAGAAACAAATATCATAAGCCATGTGAACATAGCTCCGAACATTGAAATACCCATCATGAAGGCATATGAAGAGCTTGGGAGCAGTCCATTAACTGCTGCAGCAAGAAAAATGCCCAGAGTTGATACAGCAAGGGCCCATAGCGGTACACCTTTCTTGCTTAGTCTCCCTAAAAAAGTTGGCGCATGTTTACTTTGAGAGAGTGAGAACATCATACGTGTTGAAGCATATAACTGACTATTCATAGCTGATAAAGCAGCCGTTAAAATAATAAAATTCATGATTCCAGAGGCAGCCGGGATATTCAGAATTTCCATTACTTTCACAAATGGACTTTTATCAACTTGAGCTAACTTCCATGGAACAATCATTAACATGATGCCTATAGTCAAAACGTAAAAAGTAGTTAAACGAAACACAGTTGCTTTTAAAGCCTTCGGAACGGCTATATCAGGCTCTTTTGCTTCTCCAGCTGTAACTGCAATCATTTCTGTTCCTAAGAAACTAAAGAGGGAAATAAAGACAGCTACCCACATTCCCCACCACCCGAAAGGAAGGAATCCACCATCATTTACAAAATTACCTGTACCCATATTAGGACGTGCATCTGTTCCAAATAGAATATAGGACCCTAAAAGAATAAAGCCCACAATTGCACTAATTTTTATCATAGAAAACCAATACTCAAAAGTAGCAAACGTATTAACACTAGTTGCGTTTACATAGATTAGTATAATAGCAAACACTAAAATCCAGACAATACCCGGAACGCTTGGAAACCAGTACTTCATATACACGGCTATTGCACTTACTTCTACTCCAACGGCGAGAACGTTGGCTATCCAATATGAATAGCGAACCAAAAAACCTGCCATGGGGTGCACATATTTTTCAGAAATTGTTCCAAACGATCCAGAAGTAGGGTGGGCGACAGTCATTTCTGCCAAACAGCCCATTAAAAGTAATACAACAAAAGCTCCTAAGGCATAACTAACCAATACACTAGGTCCAGCTGTTTGAATCGCAAGTCCACTGCCTAAGAATAGTCCAGTGCCAATTGCACAGCCCATTGAAATCATTGTTAATTGACTTGTTTTTAAATTTCGTTTTAATCCCTTTTCTGCTTCATTTTTGTTTGGCAATTGAGTATTGTGGGTTTTCATATTTCATCTCCCTCATAGTTTCAAAATAATGTTTTGGCTGCATATCTAAATATTTTACGTTTTATAAATAGTCTTCTTAAAGTTTAGAAAGCGCTTACTTTTTTGTTAGAAAAACAAGTAGTTTAGGTTTTATGCCACTACTTCACGTTCATTTTTAAATTTTTCATATTCTTTATCATTCATAATTTTCTTCAAAGTTTGTACTACTTCCCAGACTTCTGTATAAGAAGTGTAAAGAGCAACAGGAGCAAGACGAATAATATTTGGAGCGCGAAAATCTGGAATGATACCATTCTCTTTTAATGCTTTACAAATGCGTGCTGCTTCCTTATGTTCAAGACTTACGTGCCCTCCACGCTTTTTATCTTCTTTAGGGCTTCCAAGGGTAAAATTGAAGCCACTGAGCTCTTTTTCTAATAAATACATTAAATAATGATTGATTTTAAGAGATTTAAATCGAATATTATCTATACCAGCCTCAGTAAAAATTTCTAGCGATCCAATTAAAGGCGCAAGACTTAAAACATGGGGTGTTCCAATTTGATAAGCACCGGCTGAATCAGCAGGTGTTAATGTGTGCTCCATATCAAACTGCTTTTCTTTTTTTGAACTAAACCAGCCTGCTAAACCAGGTGCTGTTCCAAAATGTTTTTTATTTACATATAAACCGCCTACACAGCCAGGTCCACCGTTTAAGTGCTTATAATTACACCAATATGCAAAGTCAACATCCCATTTACTAAAGGAGTGAGGAATCGCACCAATAGAGTGGCAGCCATCAAATCCAATCAAAATTCCACGTTTGTGTGCTTCAGCCGTCAACCGTTCCATATCTAATATTTGGCCGCTGCGATAGAGTACAGTCGGTAAGATAATTAAAGCAATCTCATCCGTCATAGCCTCAATAATGTCATCTTCTTCTAAAAAACGGCCATCGCGGCTTTTTACACGTATAAGGTGAGTATCTGGACTGTATCCATGGGTTCGCAGCTGACTTTGAAGCGCATAAATATCAGATGGGAAGGTCAATTCATCAGCTAAGATCTTTGTGCGTGTTCCTTTTGGGTTGTAGAAAGTAGCTACAAGCTGATGAAGGTTAACCGTCGTCGAACCAGTTACAATGACTTCTTCGCTGGAAGCCCCAACTAATGGCGCACTCATTTCACCTAATTTTTCGGACAAGGAAAACCATGGGTGTTTCCCCTGAGTCCATCCATCAATTCCTTGTTCTTTCCAATCATTTAAAACTTCTATAAGTCTGCGTTCAGCTCTTTTAGAAAGAAGCCCCAATGAGTTTCCATCCATATATATTGAATGAGGCTTTAAATAAAATTCATCCCGAAAACTTGAAAGTGAGTCTTCTTGATCTAACTGTTTTGCATACTCTAGTGTGGGTTTAAAGGTATTTAATTGCATAATTTTCCTCCTCTGCATTACTTAATATGTATCCTAGAAGAATCGTAACAAAGAATATGACATAGTGTCAATAATATAATTTTGAAAATTAAAAAAATAATTTTTGTAATAAATTCTCTTTATTTCTTTTAGTTTTGTGAAAACTTCTATATCCTAGAGAGTAAAACGGATAGGGAGGAATGAACCTTAATGAATGAAAATAACATTGCAGATAAACGGCATTTACGTTCAATAAAGACTCGACAAAAATTATTAGAAGCTGCAAGAGAAGTATTTATACAAGAAGGTTTTCACAAAGCAACTATCACTCAAATAATAAAAAAGGCAAGGGTTGGGTATGGTACTGCATATGTTCATTTCGAAGGAAAAGAAGACTTTTTAGTTGTATTAATGGAGAATGTTATGGAGAAATTTTATGAAATTGCCGAGGCTGCATTTTTACCCGCATCTGTAAATGAAGCAGAAGGAATGATTCATAAACAAACAAATGAATTTTTAAAAATGGCTGAGGATGAACGAAAAATGCTGCAAGTGTTTGAGCAGGCTATTGGCATTTCTCCTCTCGTTTCAGAGAAATGGAAGAACATTCGGGAAAAGTTTATTCAACGAATTTCACAAGACATTGCCTATGCGCAGCGCAATGGATTAGCACGTAAAGATGTACATAACGAGTTAGTAGCAAGAGGGTGGTTTTTCACTAATGAAATGTACCTTTGGGAAATTGTTCGTAATGAATATGAGCACCCTGTAGAACAAATTGCTAAGAATATCGCGTCTATTTATATTAAAGGACTCTATTTATAATTTGGTGCGTAAATTACATTTGTTTGAAACAAGTATATAATATCCCATTAATATTCAACTTTGTGAAACTAATCCAAATAGGTGATGAATGAATTTGACTTGATTTTGGACAGGTGGTTTCCAAAAAAATATTTCCTCATTACTTAACGATTATCTAATGTGATATACTTTCTTTTTTATTTTAATTCTGTTTTCATAATAGAATTTAAATTCTCTTTAGCTTGGTTCCTCTTTTGCACATAAGTCTTCTTCACTCTATAAAAGAAACCTCAGTTCAAGTCATAAATTTGAACTGAGGTTTCTTATTATCCTCGAAAGATTGAGTTTATTTTTTATTTACTTGACGTCCACTTTTTTTCTGGCTCTGGGAACTTGTGTTGCCAATTTGAAATTCATTACCTAATTCAACATCATTTCTTTTATCTTGCTTCTCTATTTGCTCTCTTGTCTGATTCTTTTTCTGTATCCCTTGTTTTGACATTACTTATCTCATCTCGCTTTCATCTAGTATTGTTTTTAATATGTGCAACTATAAGAAAAAAACATATAAATTAAATAAATAAATTGTTATTTGCTTCTGAATCAAAGCCCTATTTACCACTAGGCTAACTCCAGCATATAAACAACCGAGCACATCTTACATTACTACCTATTCCTCACCTAATGCAGTAATTTTTCTTTTTTAGTTTTAGGGTGAACGGACAAGCTTTATGGGATTAATTTGATTTTGGAATAAGTGAGAATAGTATCGTAAAAAGGACACATAATTAGTGAAACAATTACTGTTGTTTAATGTGTCAAGAGATGAAGATTTTACTCATTTTTGGAGGAAGTTGTCATGGAGAAAGATCAAACTTTGAAAAATGCGATGAATGAATGGGCACGTGTAACTGAGGATCCACAAATTTTAATGACTTATGAAGTAAACCAGGAATTCCAAGTAGATGAAAAATTGACATTAAAAAAAGCTGAAAAACAAGGGGAAAAAAGAGCTATTAAGAGAGTGACGTTAAGAATGGTACAAAAAGGTATGGATAACCAAACAATATCTGAATTAACTGAGCTTACAGAAGAAGAGATTGAACAGATTCGTAAATAACGAATGTAAACCGAGGGTAGGAAGGAATATTAAACCAACTAAATTATTTTAACATGTATAAAATTTTTAGTAAAACGCTATCATTTCCAATTTTATTAACTAATTTCCTCTGCTAAAATGGAATCATAGGGATGAAGATAGAAGGGTAGATGAGGCACATGAGTACGAGTCTATTGATAACTTTAGGGGTTATATTTTTGACAACAATAGCTATAGCCATTTTAATTAAGATTCCAGAAGAAGATTAAACTGAATAATAAAATAAAAAGCTATCTCAAATAATGAAGGAGATAGCTTCTTTACTTTAAGAGGCATTATTTTAAGTAGCAAAATAAATTGTTTGCCTACAAGGTAAATAATAAGTGGATCTTTTACAAATAAAATATGTTTAACGTTATTTTCATATGTAAGATAAAAGGGTCTTTTTCCTGGCTTACATTGTTCATTTTCAATTTGAACTATATACGATAAAATCCACTACTAGTAAGTGTTTCAGTCCATGTATCTAACCTTCTATTTTTATCCTCTGAAATTAATTTTATATGTAATATATCTGACTCTCTTATCCTTAAGATATTCATCTCTTCTCTTAATGTCATTCTTTTTTTCATTTTGATGGTTCGCTCACTTCCATCTACCAAGGTGTAAACTCTGATTTTATTCATGTAACAGCTCCTCCTTTGATCAACTCATCAACAAATGACATAATGATTTTATGAAGCTATAGATTTTACCACAAAAAAACAAGCCCCGCTACTATGCTGCTGATTTTCTTTTGTATTAAATAAGCTAGTTGATGACATTGAATACCGCCTGCTTTATGGTCTATATACTACACTAAAAGTTTTGCAAATCCTTTAATAAATTTTATTCATTTATCGAGATTCTCTTTACTACTTAATGTCTCATTTGAAAAATTAAAATTGATTTTATATAGGGGAATTAGATGCATAAAAATTAATTAAAAACAAATACTTTCACTGTCATAAATAAAAAGGAGGCTAGATAAAGGTGGATGCACAAAGAGCACAAGAAATTGCCGATTCAGTGGACATGGCCAATGTAATATATAATGGGAAAAGTATTTACATTGAGCATGTAGACCAACAAAATGAGGTAGCTACAATTCATAACCTGGATGAACCAAATAATAAGCAAAGTGTTTCTATATCTGAACTAACAGAACAATAATTTATTTTTCTCCCATTTTTATGTATAGAGGATGGGAAGAAAAAATAAAGACATCAGAAAAGCTCTCATTAATGAGAGCTTTTCTGATGTGTGTGGTTTCTACAAATATTCGATAAAAGATGAAACATGTGCAAATATAAAATACCCTATAATCTTATATTTCTTCTAGATTAAAAGACGGCAAAATAAAAAGCTACCCTGGGTGCAGTAGGTCTTTCTATTTTGGGCTGTATATAATACACACTCTTAGTTAAAATAATGTCTCTTATAAGAATCCAATACAAAAAGAACCCTTGCAGCAGTAGAGGCAGTCCCAGGGTGCCGGTAAGGATTCTTTTGTTTAATATGCAGCTTTTTATACACCTTTAATTTAATAACATTCAATGGATGAGTAAATACAATATGTACAAAAAGCCGTACGCTTATTCATATGATTGTTTTCTTAAGTATTACAGATGAGGAAATAAGCCGTGAACTCCTTCTGCAATCATCTGTATAGCCATTACAGCCAATATTAGTCCCATTAACCGTGAAATAACGTTTAATCCATTCTGACCAAGCTTGTTAATAATGGATGTAGAATAATAAAAAAGGAGAAACGTTACTCCCAGTATAAGTGTGTAACTAATGAGTACACTCCCCAGATTTTCTATCGAATATGAGCTATGAGACATGACTGTCGCAATTGTTCCAGGTCCAGCCATAATCGGAAGAGCAAGAGGAGTAATCGAAATATCGTTTTGAGAAGCTGCAGCTTCTTGCTCATGCGAATGAGGGCTTTGTGCATTAGACGGTTTAGCATGCAGCAAACTATATGCGATGCCAAAGATTAAAATTCCTCCCGCTACGCGAAAAGCATGAATTGTGATGCCAAACATTGAAAAGATGAAACCGCCTAAAAGTAAGAATAGAGTAAGAATAATAAAAGAAATAATGACAGCCTTCCTCGCGCTATGACGCCTTTCCTGAAGGGAGTAATCATTCGTAAGAGTGATGAAGATAGGTATGTTTCCTAGTGGATTCATCACAGCAAAAAATGAGACAGTAAGTTTAAGAATTAAAGCTAACACAGTAAAAACTCCTTTCATCTTAATAGTAAAAGAATACCCGCTTGGTTTTATCCCTTAACCTATTCATCTGTATTTTTACTTTTAAGTAAAAAAGGACCATCTTAAAAAGAAACTTTTATGTTATGTAAACGATTTTTAAGTCTTTAGCTTCATATCCTGTTCAAGAACCATTAAACAACATAAGGTAATTGAGTCTTGAAGAGCGAACAAATCACTACACCTATAATTCCAAAAGAAACAACCCAAACAGAAAAAAAGCACTCACTAAAAGTGAGTGCTTTTTCATTAAATAAACAATCCAACCATAATACCTGTTAAAATAGAGCCCATTGTAGCGACTAACAGCATCTTCAAGCCGAACTTGGCAACTCGTGAAGCTTGTTCGCCGTTGATCGCTTGGATAGTACCAAGGACAATTCCAATTGAGCTGAAGTTTGCAAATGAGATTAAGTAAGCTGATACGATACCGACCGTTTTTTCAGAAAGGTGAGGCATCATTTTTTGGAAGTCAAGCATGGCAACGAATTCGTTTGCTACTACTTTTGTTCCCATTACGCCGCCGGCTCTCATTAGTTCATCTGCCGGAATACCCATGATAAAGGCAATTGGGTAGAAGATATATCCTAAAATGTCTTGAACAGTTAATCCGATGACGCCGTTTAATACATAGTTCACTAATGCTAAAAGACCAACATACGTCACAAGCATCGCTGCTACGATTAACGCAACGCGTCCGCCGTCTAGGGCACCGTCACCGATTGCTTCAAACAGCGTGCCTTGCTTAGCAGGCGCTTTGATATCGACTTCGTTTTCATCTTCCACTTTTACAGGTGCAACGATAGAAGAAACAATTAAACCAGAGAATACGTTTAGCGGTAGGGCAATTAATACGTATTCCGCCGGAATCATCTGCATGTATGCGCCTAGAATTGAACAAGAAACGGATACTAAAGATGTTGTTGTGACGATAAATAAACGGTTTGGTGTTAAACCTCCGATGTGGTTTTTCACCGCAATTAGCGCCGTTGTATCACCAAAAATCATGGCATTCACCGCTGTGAAGCTTTCAATTTGGGGAAGTCCGGTAATTTTTGAAACAAGTCCTCCGATATATTTGATCCCAAAGGGTAAAATACGAGAGTAGTTTAAAATACTTAATAATGCTGAAACGAATACAATCATAACTAACGTTTGGATAAAGAAAATGCCTTTTCCTGCAAGATCTCCAAACACGAACGAAATTCCGTCGTTACCAAATGATAAGATCTTTGTAAATACACTCGTAATAAAGTCAAGCACCTTGCGACCAATCGATGTATTCATCATAAAAGCAGAGATAGCGAGCTGAATAACCAGCATAACTGCGATGCCTTTGTAGTTGATAAGTTTCTTGTCGTTTGACATGAGGAACGCAACTGCTAAGACAATTAAAATTCCGATAATTCCCATTAAAATTGACATTTACTTTTCTCCTTACATGTACTCTATATTTATAAAAGAGGGACGTGCATAGAAATGACTATGTAAATCGGCCTCTATTTTATATAAAAATCAGGACTTTCACGCTAGTTTTAGTAAAAATGGGCAAAATTTTTTAGGCCATTGTAAAAAATGACGTAATTGTAAAATAATATTTACTATGTGCTAATATGTAAAAAAACATGCAGAACTGACATAATAACTTATATTTCGACAGCCCTTACTATCTTAAATCATTTCGAACAAAAGAAAAAGAGGAAATGAAGATATTTTTAATATAATTGTGAAATATTTTTTAAAATTTTCATGATATTGCCAAGATTTTAGTGGAATACATGAAAAATAAGAGCATCATCTTTAAAATGTGGTAAAATATGACGTAATTAGTAAGGGAAAACGGGGAAGGGAGAGGTACGAATGAATCAACGTAAAATAATTCATTTAGCAACCGGCATGCCTGAACAAATGGCATACAGTCCTGACAAAGAAATGCGCACAGGCATATGCAAGAAGCAAGTAGACGAGACCTTTTTAGCAAAAGAAGGGTTTCAAGGCGACGGCGTAGCGAACTTAAAGTATCACGGCGGACCGGATCGTGCGGTGTGCGTGTATCCGTATGAGCACTATAAAAAATGGAACGAAGAGTTTGATACGGAGCTGCCGATGTCTGCGTTCGGAGAAAATCTTGTTGTAGCAGGCATGCTTGAAAAAGAAGTATGCATTGGAGACATTTATGGAGTCGGAGACGCCGTCATTCAAGTGACGCAAGGGCGAAATCCATGCGACACGATTACAAAACGAACGGGCGTAAAAGGACTTTTAAAACGAATGATTGAGACAAGCTATACCGGCTATCTTTGCCGCGTGCTGAAAGAAGGTACGATTACACAGGATTCAGAAGTGAAATTGATTGAAGCTCATCCAAACCAAGTATCCGTTTGGTTTACGCTTGATTTATATTTCCATCGTCCAAAAGATGTAGAAGGGATGAAGCGGGCTTTAGAAGTGGCTGAGCTTGCTGAAGACTGGAAGCATAAATTTCAAACGCGTATTGAAAAGGCGCTTTCCGTAGCGCAGCGATAAAAAGTAAATGCCCTCTAATCGTTAGAACGTATCTAACGATTAGAGGGCATTTTTTTCTTAGAAACGTCCGTATCCTAAGAAATGATCTTGATAGTAAGAAACATCTAGGTCAGCTACAGCTACACCGTGTGAACCAGCATGAATCATTTGGCCGTTTCCGATGTAGATTCCCATGTGAGATGGGCCGCTTGTGTATGTGTTTTGGAAGAATACTAGATCGCCTGGTTGTGGAGACGAAATTTTTGTCGCCATGTTCCAATAATTTGCTACGCTTGTACGTGAAATGCTGTGACCGCTATGGTTGAACACGTATGCGATAAAGCCTGAGCAGTCAAATCCGCTTGGTGTGTTTCCTGCCCATTGGTAAGGTGATCCTACTAAACTACGTGCAACACTTACTGTGCTTCCAGAAGCCGTGCTTGTTGTTGGAGCCGGTGCTGGTGTGCTTGTTTCTTGTGCTGCAGATGTAGATGCAGACGCTGTAGAAGTAGAAGGAGTTGATGTGCTTACACCTTTTACTTGGCTTGTTGTGCTTGGTTTACCTGATGCAATTGTTACGTAGCTTGAGCTTTTTGAAATCCATTTGTTTGGTGCAATTTCAACTAAGCCGTTTGCTTCTTTTAAAATAGCAAACTCTTGACCTTGTGTTGCAGTTCCAACGACTGGAGATGAAAAGCTAGCTCCTTGACGAATATTTAACGCACTCACGTTTACGATGACTTTTTGATTAGTAGTAGTTGCTTGTTGTTGAGGTACGCTTGGCGTTACCTTTTCTTGTACGGGTGCTGGTGCAGCGCCTCCGTCATTTGCACTTGCTGAAGTTGTGCTAAATGTTAGGGCAGCGGGAACAAGTAATGCTGCTAACCCCATATTCATAACTGTACGATTTGCTTTCTTTAGCATGTTCTTTCTCCCTTTCCATAACTTGTTTTATTCACAACTGTGAGTCTATCAATCCTTACAGGAAAAGTAAACATCTAATTCCAAATTACGACATTTTGTAACATAGTTTTAATATTAAAGGGCGATATAAGTAGAACTGTCACCTTCTCTGTAATAATTCTGACAATTTATCTAGGTAGAAATGTTTAGGGAATTCATAGATTTATTAGAAAATATGTAAAGGGTATGGAATTTTTCTATTTTTATGTTAAAAAAGAGGGGGAATTAAAAAAACAGCGGCTATTTAGCTACTGTTTCTAGGAGATATAGTTCGATGGTAATATAGTTTACCAGCTCATTTAGTGAATAACAGGTTGTAAATTTCAACTAATGTATATAGAGAGAATACCAAAACTAAATAAAAAAACCGTATTCGCAACTCGAATACGGTTTTTCGTTTATTCAGCAGCTTCAGTTTCATTCGCTTTTAGCTTTTCATAAAATACGCCAAGCGAAGTCGTTACGTACGGAACGAGCCATAATAACCCGATGCCAAGCGTAATGATACTTAAAATTCCCCAGCCGATAAAGCTTAAAAGGAGTAAAAAGTAATTCCACTTATAGCCGTTCATTAACCTTCTGCTTTCGGTAATAGACTGGTTGACCGAATAATCTGGGTTATCGCGGAATACGTAGTAAGCCTGTGAATAGGCAAGACTTTTGATGATGCCAGGAATGATTAATAAAATACTCCATAGCACGGTATAAATAATCGTTAGCAAGTAAAGTCCGAGTGTTCTAAAATATAATCCCGCAGATGAAAACGAATCAAACACATTTCCAACACGGACGCTTTCTCCTCTCACTAAACGCAAAAGTACCCAGTAGTAAGAAAAAAAGAGCGGTACGAGCAGCAGGGATACAATATTAGCTAAGGTAGACTGAGAGTATTCAGTTTCGGACCCGCTTGGAAATCCGTTGATTAAAAAGTCAATAAGTGCTGGAATGCCGGCAGCAATTAGATACGTAACGAACGTAAGCAGTACGGCGAATCCCCAGCGGTTTTTCAGCGCTGCGAGTGCACCTTGCTTCACTTCTTTTATTCTCATAACTTGATGTCCCCCTATAGGTGAGTTTATACAGAGAATTTAACCTGTACATTAGTCAATATATTAGCGATTTTTGAATATATGAATGCTTGCACCAATAAGTTGTATAAAGATTTTTTATACGCTTGAAATTTGTGGAAAGTTCTTTGAGATGGAAGTATAAGGATATTTTTAGTCGGAAGGAGGAATAAAAATGACGCTTGTGTATTTGCTGATTTTGGCAGTCGTCTATATCTTTCTGGATTTTTGCCTGCGAAAAAAGCTGCATACAAAGATGACAAAAAGCTATTGGAGAAGCTTTAAAGGAAGGCGGCCGCTGTTTATCACAATTGAAATGGTGATGCTTGCTTCGTTTTTAGTGCTGATCTTCGTTATACCTCCAGCCTACACCTCTGTTTTTATGTTTCTTTTCTTGTTTCTCCTGTACGTGCTTCGAGGATTCGAAGAATGGAAGTTTGAAAGAAATCAAAAAGAGCACTATCACTCGTGGCTTGGTGCAACTTTTTTCATGTTTGCTTCGTTTTTAGCGTTGATGAGAGATATGTAAAACAAGATTGAGAAACAACGAAATGAACAGCGGTTGATTTCCGTGCAAGACTTCGCTTTCCGCGGGCGGCCGGTGAGCCTCCTCGTCGCGTGCGCTCCTGCGGGGTCTCACCTGTTCCGTTTTCCCCGCAGAAGTCTTCGTCTTGCCCTCCAATCAACCACTAGAAACACCTACATATATGGAACAAGCCTACGTTCACCATACCCATGAAAAAATCCGAAAGAATTGGATTCTCCATCAAGAATCAAGTTCGTTCGGATCTTCCTTCAATTAAACTACTTTTATACAAGCCTCTTTTTTTACGTAAAGTATTGAACAACTGTCCCTTTATTTTTCTCTACGTTAACACTCGCATACGCGCCGTTAATAAGCGTGAGCTGAGGAGGGAGGTGGCCGCAGTCGATGTCATAGATAACTGGAATATGTAAGTCAGAGGCAAGGTCGCGATACACATCTTCAGCGGTATAGGAATCAACGGGCTCATTAGCGCTGCTTCTTCCGAATAAAATACCCGAGCAGTTATCAAACCAGCCCGCTAGCTTAAGCTGAAGAAGTGAACGGCGAAGGTCAGCGGTCGTCAGTTCACAGTTGTCAAAGTACCAAATGACCGGTTCTGAAGGAATATGTTTTTCTCGAAAGACTTTTACATCTCCAAAAGGAGTGCCTGCTAAGTGCCTAATCACGTCAATACATCCTCCGAGCAGTCGCCCTTCGATGTGAACGTCGCTTGACTCTGTATGCTTCCAAGCCGTTTGTTCCGTTAAATGAAACACGCATGGTGACGGATTGTCGTGCTGCCATTTTTTTTGATAGCGCTGGGAAGACACTTGAACCACGCTTTCTCCTTTTTTGGTCGTCAGCACCTGCTGCCACATCGCAGTCGTTGGATCCCAGTATTCTCCTCGCAAATCCACAAAGTTGGTTCCATGAGCTGTTGCAATCCCGGTATTAAGTGTAATAGCCAGCAAAAGAACGCTGGTGTCAGAATAGCCAAGCACCCATTTTGCTGTCCATTTTGTAAAGTCGAGATGTTCAAGAATTTCAATCAGCAGCTCGCCTCCCCAAGGAGGAATAATGATATCAATGTTTTCATCTTCTATCATGGCTTGAAGTTCATTCGCACGTTTTTTAGGAGAAGCGGATTTTGCTTTATGCTGCGTCCAAACGGTTTCTCCCGGTATGACAGAAAAGCCTTTTTCCTTCATTCGTTCACACGATAAAGAAAACATGGAATGAAGAGCTTGAGGTACACCAGAAGAAGGTGCGGTTATGCAGACGGTAGGGTTAGATGTAAGAAAAGGATAAGTAATCATAGCGGCCTCCTTCAAAGGTTTTAGCTTATTTTACCAGCGAGATAAATACTGAACAAGCTTATTTTTAATTTAATTTAGGAAGATTGATAGGTTTTGTAAAAAGAATCCGTATTAATAGATGTAAAAGCAAGCGGAAAGGAGCAATACCATGGAAGATGACTGGATTATTGCGTGTATAACGCGTAAAAAAGAAAAAGGATTGGAGCTGTTAATCGATCAGTACGGAGGATTAATTACCTCTATTGTACGCAAGCACTTAGGTACGTTAAAAAGCTATGAAGAAGAGTGCATAAACGACGTATTGTTAGCGGTGTGGCATCATATTGATCGCTTTGATTCGGAGAAAAATACGTTTAAAAATTGGGTTGCGGCTGTTGCCAAGTACAAAGCCATTGACTATCAGCGCAAATACATAAAAACGCAGCACGAAGCGTTTGACGAAGCGGAATTTGGTGAAAAAGCAGGAGGTAACGTCCAAGCAGACGACGTGGAAGAACTTTTAGGTCACTTAAATGAAGGAGACCGCGAGCTGTTTAAAGCGTATTACTTACAGGAAGTCGAGCTAAAACAAATTGCGAAAAAGCAACAGACGACTATCAGCAATTTATATAACCGGCTGTCGCGCGGACGAAAAAAATTAAAAGCGATTTTTAAATGAGAAACAAGGAGGGATAGGTATGAAAAATCAATATGACTTATTAAACGGATCTTCTGTAGAATTTGAGGAATATGAAGAGATCGAGCTAACGGCAAGTGAGAAAAAACGAATGAAAAAACGTTTAAAACGTGACATAAAGCCGGCGCGGAAAAAAGTACGTCCGCTGATTGCCGCTGCGGTGCTGCTGCTTGCTGTGACGCCTGTGATGATGCAAAACGAAACGGTATGGGCATCGGCTGTGCGAATCAGTCAGCAACTTGGTCAGCAAATCGAGCTGCTTATGAACAAGCCTGAAGGCAGCTTGAGCAGCTATAAAAAAACGGTAAATGAAACGGCAACGGACCAAGGCATTCAAGTGAAAATAAATGAACTGATGCTTGATGACGGACAGGTGCTACTTGGGTTAACAATTAGCGCAGATGAATTTAGAAAAACGGCACTAGGTCTTAACCAAGACACCCCAATTCGACCGGGAGAGCTGCGCGTGAAAATTGGCAATATGTCGTTTTTTGATTCAGCTACAACTATTACGAATGAAACAATCAAAAACAAAGACGGAAGCTGGAGCTATCTGTACGCATTACAATTAACGCAGGCGGACACGGACGGAGACGGGAAAATTGATGTTCATGGCTACAACGTGCTAGACCATATTGATCCAAATAAAAATTATCAAATCAGCGCTCAGTTCACGAGCCTTGATTTTGAAAAGAATCCTGCTAAGACGAAAAGTGGGAACTACCGGGATTCGTACGGAGAAATTAAAGGGAATTGGACGGTACACACAAGCGTAAACGGCTCAAAAATTATCGCTGATACTAAAGTGTATCCGTTAAACAAGGAAATTCCGATTAACGAAAAAGGAATAGAAGGCGTATTGTCTATTAAAGAAGTTCGCGTATCGCCTGTTTCGATTAAAATGCACTATACGTTTACATCGTCAAAAGGAAGCATCCGAGGCGGAACGGACGTCGATGTCAAAATCAAAGACCAAAATGGAAGAGATCTTTCTGAAAGCGGCAGTGGAGGAGGAACAGACACAGTGCTAGAGATGGACGGAGAGTACCGAAATGATAAAGACGTGACTATGCTTCGGTTTATTCCTTATGTTTACGACGAAAAAAGTGAAACGTCAAAAGACTTAACCTCAGACGCATTTAATTTGAAGGTAAATAACAAATAACAAAATAAAAACCAGATGCCTGCTGTGTAAGGGGCATCTGGTTTTTTACTAAATATCCATTTTATTTAACAAGCGAAGAAACGTTTGTAATTCCTCATTCGTAAAATGGCTAAGCTTTTCACCATATTCTTTGGTGAGCACTTTTTCCATTTCTTCTGCAAACGCTTTTCCTTTATCCGTAATGGATAAGTAGACAACGCGGCGGTCTTTTTGACTGCGTACGCGCGTGACAAATTCTCTTTCCATGAGACGGTCGCTGACGCACGTCATGCTGCTGTTTGAGATGTGCATATGCTCTGCAATCTCAGAAACGATATGATTGCCTTCTTTATACAGCAGGCGAAGCGCTAAAAATTCATTTAAAGGAATATATGATTTTAAAATGGGAATAACCGATAGCTGCATTTTTTTCGTTTGGTTTCGCATCGTGGAAACCACATTTTGGATAAGTTGATCTCGTGTATTCATAGAGGTTGTATGCTCCTTTTTCCGTTCAAACAATTCTTTTTCTTTTCTATTGTACCATATTGTACATAAAGAGAAGCGGCAGGTTTTTTAGAGAGAAAAAGAGAAGTAGTAGATATCTGTTGCGATAGAAAGGGGCTTGAGTGATGGAAAAGGTAATTGAGTTTAAAACGACGCTGCTTCCTTTTGATGGAGCAAAGAAACTTGTGAACGCAAATAATTCTGAAAGTGACTTATTATACAAGGAATATTATGACCTCGGAGACGGCAAGCAGATGTGCACGCTTGTGTTTGAACGCTATTTTTTCCGCACCGGCGGCAGAGGATCACTAACGATTATTTTAGAAAATGTGTCCGGTCCAAACAAAGTTAAGTGTATTCCTTCAGGAAGCGCAGAAGGGGTATTGAATATTGACTGGGGAGCAAGCAAGGATTTTGTACGATGGGTAGAAAACGCACTGTCGTCGTACACGTTAGAAGAACCGCAAAGATAAAGGCAAAGCTGGAGAAGGCAATAAGCTTCTTCAGCTTTTTTGTGAAGGAAATGACGATTAGAGAAATGAAAAAATGTAAAAACTACTGTAGAAATAAGAACTTTATGTGGACAATAAGCATTTTTTCTCTTTTCACCGGATAAATGGGTATAATATGAAATTGCAGGAAGACTTCACATTTACATAATAAAGGAGAACATAATGAAAAAACTCAGCATTGTATTATTTGTGTTAATGATAGCTATAGTAGGCTGTTCAAAAGGAAATGATTCAAGTTCAAAAGAAGTAAAAGGAACAATTGAAGCACCGGAATCCATTCAGCCAAATGAAAAAGTGAAGCTTAAAGTCCTTGTGACGCAAGGAGACAAAAAAGTGGAAAACGCCGATGACGTGCAGTTCCAAGTTGAAAAAGAAGGCTACATCAATCAAGAAATGACAAAAGCACCGCACGAAGGAAAAGGCGTCTACAGCACGGACTATACGTTTAAAGAAAACGGTGAATATACAATCACAGCTCACGTGACGGTAGACGGTGACATGAAAATGTTCACGAAAAAAGTAGAGGTAGGTAAGTCTAAAGAGTAAAATTTATAGTTAAATAAGGTGCTTATATAGCCATGTGAAAAGAGAATGCCTCGCGCATTCTCTTTTTTTATAGGGTTGCTTTAATCTACGTAATTTGATAGTTCAATCAAATTGTGGTCTGGATCTCTAATATAGACAGAAACAATAGGCCCTAAAGCACCTGTTCGTTTGACCGGTCCTTCTTCAATATCTACATTATTTTTTTGTAAGTGATGGATTACGCTTTCGATTTTTTCTTCTGTAATGAAACATAAATCAGCAGAGCCCGGAAGAGGGTGCTTTGCTTTTGGCTCAAATTCATGGCCTGCTTCATGTAAGTTTATTTTTTGTTTACCAAAACGAAGCGCTATTCTTCCTTCTCCAAACGTTTCTTTTTGCATGCCTAAAATAACCGTATAAAAGTGAATGGTTTTTTCAATGTCTTTTACCGTTAGCACAAAATGGTCTAATTTTTTAATCATTTCGTTTCCTCCTAACAATGTAAACTTTCTTCCTCTGACAGTAGAGTAATCGCTGTAGGTAAGATCTGAAAGGCTTTTCTATAAATAAGTATATCATCTGTAAAGTGGAGAATAGTCAAAGGCAGATTTTTTAGCGGCTTCTGCGTCAAAAGAGCGTTTTATATATAGCCTGTTTTCTAAAATGTTGCGGTTTTTACATCGCACACTAAAAATTTATGGAATTTTATGTTAATATTAGGTGGAGAGTAGCATTTATTTTAGTAACTTGGTCGGGAAAGTTTGTTGAGTAGATGTGTTGAAAATTTAAATACATATAAGAATGGAGATGCTCATATGTCTATGGGGATTATTTCTTTAATCACTTTTGTTATCTGGTTTGTAGCCATTCAAGAGTTTTTAAAACCTGAAAAGAATCAGAGTAACCGAAAAATAATGATGTTAACATCCGCAGGCTCCTTGCTGACGTTAGTTCTGACCATTTCACTTTTTCAAACACTATAAAAATATCTCAAAAAGCGGTTTTTCAGCAGCTACAAGAAGCGTAGTTTGGGCAGTTCTGAGTTCTTCCATGGTTGTATAATTCGGTTTTCTGCAACATCCCAAAAAATGATGGTAAAAGGGAAGCGGCTTAGGAATCACCTTTCTTTTTTGCTCCGCTTATTTTGTAAAAAACAAAAAGAAGCTTATGAACTGATGATTCGTAAGCTTCTTTTTTGTTTTATACGATTATCTTATTTATAAACGCTGGACGGAATTTTAAACGTATGAATGCCGTTAGAATACGGGCCGTACTCATACTCACCAAATATAATGGCAATGCCGCCACTTGTGTAATAAAACTGATCTTCTTTTAAATTTACAGACTTAAATTCATTAACCCAGAACTGAGCACCTTTTTTATTACGGGCAATCATTTCATTGCGAATATAGTTATTAACCTTATTTAACTTAGTGTTATTGTTAATAATATCTTTTAAGCTAATTTGTCGAGCTTTTAACAAATCGTAATTGTAAGTATCAATCCAAGCGTTGCCGTGAGCGCCGCCAGCGTACGCATCATTCGTAACAGCAACACTTAAAATATTATCTTGGTTGTAAGGTACAGAGTATGTCATATTACGAGAATAAGGACCTGGTGCCCAACCGTTTTTGCGGTCTTCCTTCTCTTGTTCTTTTAGCTCGTTATGTTCTTTTTGTGCTTCTTTCGCAATGTTTAAAAACTTTCGATTATAGCTAGCCTCAAATGGTTTATTGATAAGGCCAGATACCTGCGGATAACTAATGTTGCTTGCTAAAGATTTCTTCGTGACCGTTACTCCTAAGGCCTGAACTTTGTCACTAGGCGCTTTTTCATACTTAATACTTGCTGACTTTTGAGCATAGGTACCCTTTGATACGCCGTAAAGACCACCAAATTTACTAGATTCAGAATACACGCGGAATACTTGCCCTTTTGTCACTTTTCTAGCCGCTACTAACTTGTTGTTTTTAATGTTGTAAAGATTAGTGTTCTTTAAAACTGTAACGCGTCCTATTTGCCCTTTAACCAGTTCCTGATTCCCCCACACGACTTTTGCTTCTGCAACGGTTTGCGGTGCAAGCGGTGAGAATAACAAAGCAAAACCTAAAACAACTGCGCTAACCCTTTTGAACATTTTCATAAAAGCCCCCTAAAGTGATTTTGTAGGTTTTAAAACTTTATTTTCCAAAAAAGCTCATTCACTAGTATAGCACACCTTTACATTTTTTTACTTTTCTGAATTCGTTTTTACTAAATTATTTTTTGACCTCATTTTCCTTACTACATTATTAAATAAAATAAACCACCGTTTAACACTTTATGCCCCCGGTAGAAAGCAGAAAAAAACATCGTATTTTACCCTAGACTAAAAAAGTTTCCTGTGGTAAACTTTCGGTATCATGACAAGTAAAAACTGAAAATTTTAAATAAATGATGCTGACATGTTCATTTTTCTGCACCAGCAGAATACCCTATTAAAAATCAACGAGCATATTTTTTCACTCTAAAAGTTGGTCTAATGAAAAAAATATAACCTCAGATAAAAAAAGAGAAGGGATGAAAAATAGATGGCTAGTGTAAATAATTATCCATTGTCTACATTTACGACAGGTGAAACAGTACAGCTAGAGCGAATTGAGATAGAAGGTGCCTTAAAGCGCCGCTTGTTAGATTTAGGATTTATTCCAGGAGCCATCATTAAAGTGCTTCAAAAAAGCCCGCTAGGAGATCCTGTTGCTTATCAAGTAAGTCATACAACGATTGGACTTAGAAAAGAAGAAAGCTCAAAAATTTATGTAAAAAAAGTAGGTGACGACGGTGAGTAAGTATCGTATTGCATTAGCAGGAAATCCGAACACAGGAAAAAGCACGTTATTTAATGGATTAACCGGTCTTAAGCAGCATACGGGAAACTGGACGGGAAAAACAGTAGCTAAAGCAGAAGGGACGTTTGAACATCACCAGCAGCTCTATACAATTGTCGATTTGCCTGGAACGTATTCACTGTATTCAAACTCGGCGGACGAAGAAGTAGCGCGTGATTATATTTTATTTGAAAGACCTGACGTTACGGTTGTTGTGGTGGATGCGACGGCGATGGAACGAAATCTTAATTTAGCGCTGCAAGTGATGGAAATGACTGAAAACGTCGTGATTTGCGTGAACTTAATGGATGAAGCAAAGAAAAAAGGAATTGTGATTAACGAAAAAAAGCTGGCTGAATCGTTAGGCGTACCGGTTGTACCTATATCAGCACGTAATAAAAAAGGAATTACGAATTTGCTAGATGCGATTGAACAAGTCGTGCGAGGGCAAGTAAAGCTTAATCCTTACCAGGTGCAGTACACAAAAGAAATTGAAGCGTCACTAAAGGAGCTAGAACCTCAAGTCGCTTCTATTGTTGGAAATCAATTTCCTTTGCGCTGGATTGCTTTACGGGTTCTTGATGGAGACACGTCATTTTTAGAAACGATTCAGCAGCGTCAGCAAAAAGACATCATTCACACAGAAAGGAGGAACAGCGCATATGGGAAATCCGTTAACTCCTGAAAACTCATTAGCAATGGAACAGCTAACGCGCTATGCGCAGCAGGCAAAAGAAAAAGATCATCGTTCAAATATGGTCGCAAGTATTTACAAGTCGTCGCAGCAAATATGTAAAAAATCGGTTGTGTACGAAGATCGATCAAAGCTTCAGCGCACGGAGAAATTGGATAAAGTCTTCACTTCGCCAATCTGGGGATTTCCAATTATGCTTGGTATTTTATCGGTGATTTTTTATATCACCATAGCAGGCGCAAACGTTCCTTCCGGATTAATCGCACAAGGTTTTGGCTGGGCCGAAGGGTATTTAACAGCTTTCTTTCAAGCGATGCACGCGCCAGAATGGCTGCACGGAATTCTTGTATTAGGACTGTTTCGAGGCACGGGATGGGTTATTAGCGTGATGCTGCCTCCAATGGCAATCTTTTTTCCTGTTTTTGCGCTTTTAGAAAACTACGGCTACTTGCCTCGGGTAGCGTTTAATATGGATCGTTTGTTCAAACGAGCAGGCGCCCACGGCAAGCAGTCGCTGACGATGGCGATGGGATTTGGATGTAAC